>CAZCTY010000018.1:0-20507 GCA_964501945.1 uncultured Methanosarcinales archaeon | reverse complement strand
GTTACCGTAATATACATTATGGAAACTTTTTACTATATATAACTTTCGGTTATAAGGCCCTCTCGACGAGAAACTTCAAAAAACGCATAAAACCTATAATTTACATCAAAAAGGCCACACTATTTGAATAAAATAAGGTATTCTATAATAAGAAAAATCGCATCGTTTTGAACATAAATCAAATCCACAATGAAACTCGAATCTAAAAAAAATTTTTAATAAACATTATCGCTTTGAGAAAAAATGCTTTTTTATTAAATGTTAAAACAAAGTATCAAAAATAAAAATACTAAAAATAAAAAATTAAGTGAAAAAAACAATTAATTATAATAAAAAAAAATTAATAATAAAAATTATTATTTTTGCTTAAAAGTTTTATAATAAATTATTAAAAACGTTTTTATAAAATATCTAGTTTTCGCTTAAAGATTTTAGATAAAAATATTAATAAAACTTTAATAAAACGTTTTGTTATTGCTTAAAAGTTTTTGAAAAAACTCAATAAAAATATTTTTATAAATGTATTAGTTATTGCTTAAATGTTTTGAAAAAACATATTTATTTTACACGTAAAAACCGTAAAGCCTTGTCCTTTTAGGGCGAGGATTTAAGATTTCGTCGAACGGTTTTTTGTGTCCAAGAAATATAGATTAAGTAAACGCGGCCAAGCCCAGTACTTTAGTGCCGGATTAGCGTTTACCTATATTTCTTTGACTTCCATATTAACAATAAATAATTTTCAATCCACTGCATAGTAAAAAAAAATTAATGAAAATTTTACGAAACAAAATAAAAAAGTGAAATTTAGAAGTATAAAAAAATACAGCTCCAAGTTAAATAAAATTCTAACAAAAACACGAATATGACCAAAATAAGAAGGTGGTATTCGTGGAACAAAAAATAAATTATGAATATAATAAAAAAAATAAACAAATAAATCAAAATACTGATGAGGAAAAAAACAAAGAAACAACAGAGCTAATAGACGATATAAAAAAAGTATATCAAGGAAAGAAAAAACAAAAATTAAATGGAGAAACACAAGAAAACAAAAGATTGTATGAGACAATAAATAAAGAACAAACACTAAAAAAAGAAGCATACGATTACCTAAGCAAAATAGTCGGAGCAGACCTATACAAAATAGAAAACAGAAAAGAGATTAAAAAAGCATACAAAATACTAGATAACGTACAAAAAGACATAGAAAATTTAGAAACAATCCTTAAAGGAAAAGAAACATACAAACTACCAACAGGAGGCACAAAAGAATTCATAGAATACATAAGCAACATAGACCCAAAGAAAAAAGGCCTATACTTTAAAGAACAAGAATTAAGAGATATAACAATACTATTCAAAAACAAAGAATTAGAACACAAAGATCACATAGACACATACAAAGAAAAAATTGAAGAAATAGAACAAAAAACAGATTCTGAAAACAACTACACAAACCAAACACTAAAAGAACTAAGACAAGAAAAACACAACTACGCAAGACTAATAAACGCGCACCAGAGAAGACGAGAAGAGATAAACCACGAATTAGACGGATACATCTGCGAAATAAAAATAATACAAAACCAAATATGCGAACAACAAAATCTTCTAAATTATACAAGAAGCCTTAGCAATAACATAAAATTTAGCTTGAATATAGTAGGACAAGACTTTACAACAGAGGAAGGAAAAGCATACACAAAAGCAATGAAAAATATGACTTCTCTACAAAAACTCGGAGATAAATTCAAAACATACGCAGAAGAATTTGTAAAAAATAAGAACACAAAACTAGACAATATATACAAGAAAGCAGAACATACAATAAGAACAGATAACGGAGAAGAACTATCAGATAGCATTCTAGCAAAGAACAAGTCAATATTCAACCAGTCCTCAGCCAATATGAAAGCAATGAGAGACACCTACTTCGAACAACTAGGATATTGATAAAAAATGACCACAAACAACGAGCTAGAAGAGAGACTTGTAAATAAAAAAAAGAACTACGCAAAAGAAGAATACACACAAGTAATAGACAACCTATGCTTTAATAACAAAAATAAAAACCCAGATATAATAAAAGAACACGCAATAGAATACCTCGCAGGATTTTACGCAGCAAAAGACATTAAAGATAGAACATTGAGAAAAATAAACCCAGAGACAAGACGAAAATATTTTGCAAAAATAAGCACAGATAACCTACTTAAAAAAATAAACGGCCACGAAACAATAATAACAAAAGATTTTCAAAAAATAAACTTTAATGGTAGCGACTTTAAAACAAACATGAAAATCATAGAAGAATACTCAAAAAATATACAAAGAAACAACGCAAATATTGACGATATAACAAGAACCTACTTTCAAAATTTAGATGAGTATTTATACAATGAATTAAACGAAACACTAACACAAAACGATATAAAAAAAACAATAAGAAAACAAAAAAATGGAACAGATAACGAGGAAGAGAGACAAAAATTTTTTTTTAAAAAAACAAAATACGAAGACATAATAGGAAACGAGAGAGCAAAAAAAGACATAAAAACCTCAATACAAAAACTATTTTTATACAACCAAGAAAATAAAAAAAATCCAGCACTTGAAAAAAACAAATTCAAACAAAACTACTTACTTGTAGGAGAGCCAGGAAACGGAAAAGGAATGCTAAATGCATACGCCGCAACAATAGGCGAAGAACTCGAAGAAAAACTACAAAAAAAATTAAATGTAATCTCACTAGATCCCGCATCAAAATACCAATACGGACCACTAAAAAAAATACAAAAATGCTTTAGAGAAATAAATGAGAGCAACGAATTATACCTAGTCTTAATAGATGAGATAGATTCAAATTTTTCTGCAAGAGATAACACAAAAACACAAGATTACACAAAACAAATAGTAACAGAACTATTAAAATTTACAAACAGCCCAATAGATTATGTAAATAAAGGAAATTACATACTAATAGCCTCAACAAACAACACACAAGACATAGATAAAGCACTAATAAACAGATTTAATAAAAATACATATCTATGCGAAGGACCAAAAACAAAAGATGAAAAAATAAAACTAATACAAAAACTAATAACAAATAACGTACCAAAAGAAAAAATAAACATACACGAATGGAATAATATAGGAAACATAGCACAAAAAGAAAATCTGAGCGGACGAGAAATTACAGGATGCATAGAAAACGTATTAGAGTATAACTCAAATAACGAATTCACACAAGAATTATACACACAAGACTACACTACGCAATTAAAATTCTTTGAAGAATACAAAACAATTACAACAAAAACAATACTCGAAGAATTAGAAAACACAATCAAAAACCGAGAGAGAAAAAGCTACCTATAAAAAAAATGAAAATAAAAAAAATAAAAGAAGATGTAGAACGATTCATAAAAAAATATGAGAAAAAGAAAAAACCAGATAATTTACAAAAAAGAGCAAAACAAAAAGATAGATTAAAGAGAGCAAGCCAATTATTAGGATATGACGTACCTGAGACAAGAAAACTATCAATAACATACAATAAAGATGAGCGCCTGAATGAAATAACAACCCTAAACACAGAACAAGAAGAACTAAGACAAGAAGAATTAATACAAGAAATAACGCCAAGCATTAAAAAAAATGAAAATAAAACAACAAACCAAGAAATACCACAAACAGATATTACAATAAAAGATATAACAAACTACTTTAAATTAAAAGGAGTAGTTGGAGAAGAGAGCCTATGCACAAAAATATTTCTTGCAGGATCAAATAATATATCATTTGGTGTTGAAGGATATAGCGGTTCTGGAAAAACATTCGTAGTAGATAAACTAATAGAATTATACGCAGAAGAAGACCTCTACAGATTAGATTTAAGCTCAAAGATGGCCGTATTTTACGACTCAAAAAACATAAACAACTACAAAACAATATACATACCAGAACTACAAAAAGCACTAAAAGAAACAAAATCACCAATAGTAGAAGTAGTAAAAAACCTAACAGAAGGCAAAGATGTAAAAAGAATAGTAACAGATTACAAAAAAAGAGGAAATAAAACATTTAACATAAAGAGAGGAAAATCAATAATATACACACTAGCATCAGAGAACACATATAAAAACGATGAGGAACTAAACAGACGCTTTTTAAGATTTAAAACAAACCACGAAGAAAATCATCTCGAGAAAATATTAAAACAAAAATCACTAAGAAGACAAACACTAATAAAAGAGAGTGATGAAGAATTACACGAAAAATTAAAACAACACTTTAATTATTTGAGAAATAAAAAAATAAACACATACGACCCATACAGCGAAGCAATAATAGAATACCTACCAAAAACACAAAAAGCAATAGGATACACAGAACACTACTACGCACTCTTAGATGCAACAACAAAACTAAATCATAAAAGACGAGAAAAAATAGAAACACAAGAACAAGAATACATAATAACAAACATAGAAGACCACTTCCTAGTACATAAGTTATACCACCAAGAATTTTTAAAAACACTAAAAGACTTTAGCAAAAGAAACAATAACAGAGAAGAAGTAGACGAGATACAACACCTAGAAAATAAAAAAATAGACTGGGGCAAAATAATAAATAAAGGCACCATAATAAAAAGAAACGAATTAGGACTCAATGAAAATTACACAGAAGAATACATACAAGAACTAGAACAAAAATACGCATACTTAACTAATTAAACCTGACTAATATTCCAAAAGTAATTAAAATCAAACCTGAAAAGATCACAAAGAAACTTATTTTTAATAACAAAACTAACAACGTCCCCAGACCAAACAGTTAAAATCAAAGTATCACCACACAAAAAAATAGAAACAGAAGAATCAAAATCAAAAAAACGAGCCATAGAAAAAGAACTATCTCGCTTAATAAACTCGCGAAGCGATGAAGGAAATAACTGCCTAATAGGAATCTTTTTTGAAATCCTACTTTTATGAAAAGGCATAACCCTCGCACCAATCAATTTTAATGCACGAACACAAAAACCCCTAACCAAAATTTCTTCCTCAAATAAAAGCAAATCATTAATAGACGATAAAAAACCACTAACACCACTAACAACAAAAAAATCAGAAGCATTACAAGAAAACTTATTTAAAACAAACAACTCAGGCAAAACACTTTTTAAATTATTTTTTTTCTCATCTAAAAGCTCTAATAAAACAGACGGACTTAACGCCTCAAAAAAAGAAACATTATCATGCTTTATAACAGACACAATTTTTTTATCAACAAGCTTCTTTAAAACATCATAAACATTAGCCCTATGCAACTTAACCTTATCAGATAAAGTAGTAACAGAACAAGAACCAACCTCCAATAAAGCCAAATAAACTCTAACCTCTACAGGCGTAAAACCCAAATCAACAAGAGCCTTTTCACGATCCATAAAAATAGAAGAGAAAAAAGAGCTATAATAAAACTGTGCAATAAAAATCGAAAAAACAACGGAAACAACCAAAGAACTTACAAAAATAAAAAAATAGATGTTGCAAGAAAACATACAACAAAAAAATAAATAGAGCAAAGAGAAAAAAATATTATAGGAGCAATAAAAAATGAAAGGATGCCTTACAAAAATACTAATAATAAGTGCGACGATGAGCCTTGGATATTGCACAGGCAAAAACCTAGTAAGCAATAAAACAGAAACAGATCTATACAAAATAATAAAAGAAGAAGATAAACATTATTTAAAATCAAAAGAAGATGAAAACAAAATAATTCTCAGAACAATAAATAACAAAACATACGGCGGAACACTAGAACACCAAATACAAGGAATAAAAGAACTAAAAAAACAAGGTGACACCTATGAGTAATCTTAAAACAGCAGTAATAAGCCTTGCAAGCGGCATAGCAATAGGATATAGCACACAAAAAATACAACAACCACAATACACCCTCACAGAAAAAAACAACGAAACATACATAAAAACAACGAATATAAGAGATGTTCCGAAAATATATGAAATAAAGAATACATTTTATGTAGGCAATAGAGAACACAACATACAAGGCGCAATAAATACAGCATACCAAGAAGGATATGAAAAAAAAGATGAAGAATTAAAAAAAGCATTAAATGAAAAAGAATTATTAGAAGATAAAATAAAAGATAAAAACAAAAAAATCAGAAGACGAAGATTCTTCGATAAAATAGATGAAATAAAAGATAACATCAATTACTGGTACCAAGACCTAAAAAGACGACAACTAGAATAAAAAAATTAACTAGTCCCATCAAACCACAATTTTACTTTCTCACTCTTCTTAAATTCCTCAAAGTCATTATGAATTTTACTCATAGTAGCTTTAAGCTCATTAATCATACCTTCTTCTAATTTAACAGCACTATTTAAAGTACCAACTTTATTTATAAAATCAGAATGCCCATTAACAAAAACATTATAATCAGATTCCAAAGCCCTAATACTCTTTTCAAATTTCTTAAGAGCTTCCCCTCTTTTTTTAGGATCTTTTAAACCATTTTCAATTTCATTAACAGCAACATATAACTTATTTAAAGACTTCTTCATAGTATCTAAACTAGTTTTTAACCTACCACGCCTCATCATATCTAACAATTCCTTTGTTTTCTTTAAATGGCCTTGTTCAACTTCATCTTTTTTAAATTTCTCACAAAGATATTTAATCTTTTTAAAATTCACAGATGAACTATCAAGATAACCTTTAGTAAAATTAATATTGTCTTTTAAATAAGATTTATCTGTGTCTGTAGCGCCAGATTTAGGATCTTGATATTCCTTCCACTTTTTAAGCATTGCAACTAACAAATCATCAACAGGCTTTCTAACTTCCTCATAATCCTTCTCAATATCATCAATAATCTTCTTTGAAGACATATCAATTTTTGATCGACGAGCCGCATATAAAAGCTTAGCTAAATCATCACGTACTTTCTGCAATTCAGTATTAAGAGGAACTAAAATACCACTTTTAACCCTCTTTAAAACATCAACTTCAAATAATTTACCCCTATGTTCATTTTCTAAAAATATTTTCAAATTATCAATACCTTGCTTTATAGTCTCTAATCTTTTTCTCTGATCAATAGATAAATTACCAATAAACCTGCCAAGTTCTTCTTTAGATTTTTCAAGATCTTCCAATTCCTTAGTTTTTCTTTTAGCATCCTCTTCCTTTTTTTTACGCCTATCAACAAGTTTTTGATTAATTTTCTTAGCTACATTTACAA
This sequence comes from uncultured Methanosarcinales archaeon, assembly GCA_964501945.1. Taxonomy (GTDB): domain Archaea; phylum Nanobdellota; class Nanobdellia; order Woesearchaeales; family 21-14-0-10-32-9; genus 21-14-0-10-32-9. The sequence goes on along the minus strand of CAZCTY010000018.1, from coordinate 13,225 downwards.
AGCCATCTTTTGCAGCCTGTCCCTCTTTACTTCTAGAACCAGAACCAAATACCCTAAATACTTCAAATACAATCATAACAATAAAAATAACTTGAGCTATTTGAGCTAAAGTAATTGTTATATCAGACATTAAAGACGCTTCAATGCCAAAAGCATCAGTACCAGTAAATGAAGCAAAAGAACTAGTCACAATAGACAAAATAGTCCAACAAAGAATTAAACCAATAATTCTTATAACGTGAAGCGCAGTACCTGGAAATGTTTCTTTTAAAAAAGAACCATAAAGCACATAAACAACTAAAGCAACAGAACCCCCTAATAAGAAAAAAATTATTATAGTCGCATAAGATGCAAAAACTGCCGCAATAAGAGATGCAGGAGTTGCAAGTGTTGTCCCAGTCGCAAGAACTAAAGATACAACTAAAGCAATCCTCTTAGGACCACTACCCCCATCAGAATATTTAGCAAAAACTATTAAACCAACAGTATATAAAATCGCGAAAACAAGAACCCATAATAAAAACTTCAAAAAACCATCCGCGTTATCACCAATCCAATCCATCAAAAAAAGATTAGAAATGTTACCTAAAACACCACCAAGCATTTCAATGATGCCACCAGCACTAAAACCAGATTGACTAAACGCAGCCATAACAGGCTTCACACCAAGAACTAAAAGAGATACTAAATAAACAAAAAGTTTTTTCATTTTTCTCTGTAAACCTCACAAATCTAATTATTTAACTTAAAATGCTAAAAACGAAGGCAGTATAGGCATGACCAAATCCGCTAATAAATACTCCCAAATATATGGACCAGCCATCAATAACGCGACAATGATTAAAACATGAGTCCAACTCTCACCAACACCGCCTTTACCAGTAATTGAAGCAGCAGCCTTTATTTTAACCATAGCAATTATACCAATTAATATTCGAGCACCAAGATATAAAACGAAGTTACCCTCCATACCAATTAATTCAAAAATGAAACCAACATTAAAACTAATGAAAACAAAAATCATCATCACAGGTAATGCATGCATACCATGCTGAAACCAATGCATACCCCGCTCATCAACAGATAAAAAGTAAAGTTCCAAGATACCTAAAAGTAACCCGAAAACTATCGCCGGCATAATTAATAATCCATCCATAAAACCACCATGACCATAAGAATATATAAATGTTTTGTTTTTTAACCCTATAATAAATAATAAGATAAGAGAATAATAAAAATTAAAATTTATAAAAGAAACAATTTTTCTAAATAAAAGATATGAGAGAAAAATACATAGAGAAGAAACTAGACGAATTAGAAAAAACCCAAAAAGATGTACTAAAATTACAAAAAAAACTATTAAAAAAAGAAAACGAGATATATAACTTAGAACAAAAAATATACGAAAAAGAAGAAGACAACTTAAAATTACATAGAAAATTTGAGAGAAAAATAAATAAGTTCAAAGACACAAGCAAAATAAGAACAAAAACAAATTATAAAGACGTAATTAAAGCAATAATAGGAGCATTTTTTGGAATAATGGGCCATTTTGCATTTGCAAAAGGAGTAGACCTCGCACAAGAACACACATACATAAGATCTAGCTTAATATTATTAACCTCATTTGCAATATTAATATTATTCATATACCACTCAGGATTTAGAGATGTTAGACGAAGATATTTTTTAAAAATATTACCAGTTAGAGCAACAGTACTATACATATCCGCAATATCAACAATAGTCTTCGTACTATTCTTATACGGCATAATCGATTTCAATTCTACATTTAAAGAAATTTATAATAGCGTAGCATCAATAAGCATAATAGCCGTACTCGGCGCTGGAACAAGTGACCTAATAGGCGCAAAATGAAAATAAAAATAGATTTTCATATACACACAAAAGAAGATATAGAGAACAATATACACTATGATGCAAAAGAATTAATAGATAAAGCAAAAAGAGAAGGGTTTAGCGCGATAAGCATAACACTACACAACAAATTACTCGACGATGAGAAAATAAAAATATATGCAAAGAAAAAAGGAATACTATTAATTAAAGGAATAGAGAAAACAATACAAGGACACCACGTAATAATACAAGGAGATATAACAAAGAGTGTTGAGCGCATAAACACATTTCAAGACCTTAAACGCGTGAAGAAAAAAAATACACTAATAACAGCCCCACATCCCTTCTACCCAAACATCTTAGGCCATAGCTGCCTTAAAAATAAAGTATACGAATACAAAGATTTGTTTGATGCAATAGAGATACAACAACTATACACAAAATTCTACAATCCAAATAAAAAGGCAATACGCGCAGCAAAAGAATTAAAAAAAGCGCTAATCGCAAACAGCGACGCACACACAATTAAAAGCTTTGGAAAACATTACACAGAAATAAATGTTAGAGAAGTAACACAAGATGAAATAATACGCAAAATAAAAAATAATGAAACAATAATTAAAACAAAACCTATGTCTACGACACAAGCAATAAAATTCGTTTTAAACCATATAAAACAAAAAATAAAAGAAATTAAGAAAGCTTAACTTTCTGCCCAATAGCTTGACCAGGCATACCAGTCTCAAAAGCCACCCTGACAGCGCCAGAATTACCATGAGCAGAAACAATCTCCCCAGATAAATCTTTTTTGCCAGTATTATAAGCAACTTTTTTACCAACAAGCTTAGCAGCCTCATCTTTAGATGAGATGCCTTCAACTTTTACAACCATCTGATTATTGCTAGTTACGTGTTTTCCTCTTCTAAAATTAACAATTGTACCATTCATAAAAATAGCGAAATCAAACATTATTTATAAAGATTACTGTATAGACAAATAAAAATATAAGAGAATAAAAAAAAGATTTAGATGTTCGCCTTCATTTCTTTAATGATCTTATTTTTCAAAGAAGTCTTACCTTTCCAATCAAGAACCTCTTCAAAGACTTCATAGAGCGAAGTTACAGGGATAATCTTTATTTTTTTGAGACGATCATCCTCAACGACAATGTCTTGAACATTAGACATTGGAACAATAACCTTCTCAATACCCGCATCAATTGCAGCCTCAACTTTACTACTCACACCGCCAATAGGAAGAATCTCCCCACGAACAGATAAACTACCGGTCATAGCATAATTTTGCTTAATCGGCAATTTATTTAAAGCAGATATGATACTAAGCGCGACAGCGACACTCGCACTATCCCCCTCAACGCCCTCATATGTTTGAAGGAATTGAACATGAATATCATACTTGTCCCTAATATCCTCACCAAAATATTTCTTAATTATAACAGAGACATTTTTAACAGCCTCCTTAGCAATTTCACCAAGCTTACCTGTTGCAATAATTTCTTTTTCTTTACCAGGCGCAACTTCAGATTCAATAGGCAAGATAATACCAGAATGACTATCACCCTCACCGATAACAGCTAAGCCATTAACACGACCAACCTGCTCTCCTTTAGTTATAATTACCTCATACTCTTTTTTACGCTCAATATACTTATCAGCGATTTGCTTTTCCAGAGAACGCGCAATAGTTTTAGCCTCAGTAATATGCTTTGAGGTAACCAATTTAGCACCCTCATCAAGAGCCAAATCACCAGCAGCCCTAACCAAGCCACCAAGATCACGTAAACGAAGAGTTAAATGCCCTTTACGATTAGCTTTTTTCTTAGCCTCCTCAACAACGAAATCAACCGCTTCACGAGTAAAATGAGGAATCTTACCATCTTTTCTAACTTCCTGCGCAATAAATTTTGCAATAAGCATCCTATTCTTATCATTATTAACCATGGTATCAGCCATGAAAACCTCATAACCATAACCACGAATCCTAGAACGGAGAGCAGGATGCATATGCCTAACAGTCTCCATATTACCTGCAGCAATTAAAACAAACCTACAAGGAACAGGCTCAGTTCTAACCATCGCACCAGCACTCCTCTCACTTTGACCCGTAATAGAGAACTTACCTTCCTGAATCGCAGTTAAAAGCTCTTGCTGAGTATTAGGCGCGAGAGTCGCAATCTCATCAATAAATAAAACACCCATATGAGCCTTATGAATCATACCTGCAACAACACGCTCATGCGCAGGAGTCCCAAGACCACCAGATTGAAAAGGATCGTGAAGAACATCACCTAATAGGGCACCTGCATGAGCACCTGTCGCATCAAAGAAAGGCGCTTGCTTCCTACCAAAATTATCAACAACTACTTTAGGAACAATGTTCTTATCTCCCATTTTTTTATTAAGATTCATAAAAATAACAAATATAGCTAAAAAAGCAATACCACCTAAAAAGAAAGCCGCGAACATGATAGCCCCAGCAGCCTCGCCGAGCTTCTCAGTATACCTATTAAGAATAAACCAAGGCGCAATCATAGCAATTAAAGCCAAAATCAAAATAACCGTACTCATACCCTGCATACTCTTAGAACCTTTAGCACGAGACTCATTTACAAGAGTCCTACCCTTCCCAGCAGAAGCAGTTTTTATAATAGGCTGATTCTCATCGTTAGGATTGTGAAAACTAATAGTATCAACAAGCTTTTCTTTTGGAAGAAGCTCAGCCATAGCCAAACCAAGCATACTCTTACCAGTGCCTGGCTCACCAATTAATAAAACGTGCCTTCTCTGAGTACTTGCTTTTTTAATAACACGAATAGCATCCTCTTGACCAATAACCTGATCAATTAAACTATCTTTAACTTTAAGATCAGCAGTAGTTTTAAAAGTAAACCCATTAACAGAGCTTTTACTAGATTTTTTAGCAGTTTTTTTCCCAGATTTCTTTTTAGCCATTAAAACACCTATAACATACAATGATATAATAGAGGAATTTTTAAATCTTTTTAATAGTTTTTGTTAAAAAAAAAGAAAATAAGTTAAAATTCTTTCATTTTCAACATATATTTAATCCTCTCAAGAATATCATGACCATGAGCTTGAACAAATTTTATAGTCCCAGCCATTTCATGACCACCCCCATCAACGTTTGCTTGAGGAAACTCTTTTTGCAATGATTCAATTATCTCTTGAACAGGTAAAACCGGCTTCGTCGCCCGAATTATAATCATATCACTTAAAACACCAAGAGATATAACAGGCAAATTTTCCCTCCCAGAACTCACTTTGTCATGAATCATACCAATAACCTTACCAGGCGTTGGATACGTAAACCTTAAAGTGTACTTTTCTAAATCAATCCATGAGAGAGTAACACCATTAATCTCTTGCGTCCTCAAGTAAGGAAGAGTACTTTGAAGCTGAGTATCCGCTCCCTCTTTGACTTTATTATTAATTAGTTTAACAACTTCCATATTAGAATAAAGCTCATCAAATAAACCCTTACCAGGATCAAATCTTAACTGATATGCAACAAAATCAATAGCAACACCAATATCAGATAATTCCTCCCTCGACAAATTAGTCCTCTCAATATATTTTTCTGTCTCAACAATATCACACCTATCACTAATCCCTGCAATTGCAGGGATTAGCTTGTTTTCAAAGTTCTCATCAATAAACCTTGCAAGCTCATAACAAAGCATCCCCGCAGATAATTTACTATCCCAACCAAAAATATAAGGATTTATATGAAATGATAAATAAGGACAAACACTGGTTTTACCATTCTCTAATACAACAGGATTATGATGATCAACGACGATAGCCTCAAAACCCATACTACTCAGAGTTTTAAAAGCAAAAACGTCCTCAGGAGTTGAACCATTATCAACAACTAAAATTAAAGGCTTTTTTTGATTAAAATTATCAAGTCTCTTCGCCAAAACAACATCCTTGAAAACATCCGCTACTTCATAGAAAGGCGATTTACTCGGACTCCTATACAAATTAAAATCAGGATTAATACCAACAACGCCCATAAAACCCTTACAAGCACGCTCTAAAGCAAGCCCAGAGTTTATACCATCTGAATCGTTATGATGCCTTATTAATATAGGTTGATTATCCAATATAGCGCGACGAATCCTTTTAGCAACACGTAAGAAAACATCACGCATAGATACTAAACGCTCAGAATCAATACTAAAATCCTCACGAACAGGCTTACTTTTCTCATCTAAAATTAAATTAAAATCTTTATCAGATTTTTTTATGTTACAAATTTCAATTTGAAACTTCCCAGCCCTCAGTGAAACCTTACCACTAATAAATACGATATCCTCCTCGTCAAAGTCAGAATCTTTAATTACCGCATCAACACTACTAGACCCATCAGAAACTAAAAAAATTACAGGTCCCGGCTTAGATTTTCTTAAAATTTTAACAGTGCCTGAAAAAAAATCTCCATCAGACAAATTCACAATATCTTTATTATTCTGAGTGCCATTTTCATTACTATCTTTACAATTTTTCATTTTATCCATTTTAAATACCTCTAGAAAAGAATTAACTCAAAAAAATTTTTAATTTCAATCATCTGAAATTAACCAATCCCTAAACAACAAATATTTCTAATTTGAGGACACCGCCTTCTTTTCTCTTATGATAGAGTAATAAAGCTTCTTTTTTAAAGTTTTTTAAAAGAAGCAATACAAAAATTATTAAAATACAACAAACATTACTAAGAACTATGGATAATGTAACAGAGACAATGGAAAATGTAAATCCACTAGTCACAAATGAAATTTTAATCAACATAACAAATGCATTAATAATATTACTAATAGGCTTTACAATTGGAAAATTACTCGGAATAGCTATATTTAAACTATTAAACGGAGTAGAATTTGATAAAGGACTCAATAAAATATCAAATTCAAAGTTTCACGCAAGCAAAACGATAAGCTCAACAATTTCATTATTAATATACATAGCAACAGTTATATTTGCATTAATAACCTTAAACATACTAGGAATTACCTTCCTAATAATATCATACTTCATATTAATACTAGTACTAGGAACAGTTTTATTAGGCATAATATTTTCTATACCAAACATCGTAACAGGGACAAAGATACGAAAAAAACTTAAAATAGGAAATAGAGTAGAACTAAACGGAGTTAGAGGAGAAATAATTAAAATAGGAATATTAAATACAAAAATTAAAGGAGAGAAAAACGAATTATTCGTAGTACCAAATAAACTGTTCAAAAAATATAAAAAATATTAACAAACAGTCTCTAACAAACTAGTTATACTCCAAATCTGAGTTCTAACAAACATAGGAAGATTAACATCCCCCGAGAGCTCTTCTAAATCAGATAATATCTTATTTACAACCAAAGACAAATTATCTTTATTTGCATTAACAAGCTCCTGTTTCATAGCCTCAATTTTTACTTTAACATTTTTCGAAACAGAAGAATCTTCCTGCAATTCCTCCAACATTTCAATGACCTGAGTTAATTCATCCATATTCATTCACCTTCCTTTTTATTTTTAGAAAGTTCTTTTAAAACCTCATCTTGCAATGATTTAAAATTTTTCTCAGACTCCTCTTCTTGCTTTTCAAAAGATTTAATGCGAACATTCAACAAATCCCGCTTCTCCTCTAAATCTTTTTTTATCTCCTGAGAATCTTTTTTAAACATAAAATTCCCAATTATTTTATAACACTCATCAGAGTTAATCTCCTTTAGCGCAGATTCAACCTCTAATAATTGACTTTGAAAATTTTTTTTCTGATTTAAAATTTGCTGAAGGCCTTGCTCCATTACAGATAAATTATTAATTTTTTCTTGAATATCTACCATTTTTCCAACGAATTCACAGTTTTTTCATGAACACTTAAAAGCTTAGTTATAGTGTTTAAAACACTTCTCAGAGCAGAAGGATCTTTCGCCTCAACAACGAAGTCCAAAGAATCCTCATTTAAAATAGTAGAGTAACTAGCCCTACCATTTTGAAACTCTTTATCCTCAAAGGAAAAAAGACGCTCCAAAACCTCACAATCATAATCAACATTTATAGTTGCTTTAAGCATCTTCAAACAGCATCTACCGTGGTTGAAATAGACCTCTTTTTAAACATAATCTTAGACCCGCAATAAGGGCATCTAATCCTACGCCTAAGTTGCTCATTATTAAGCGTCCTACTACAACTAAAACAAATATACTCCGACATTTTATTAAAACCCCTCAAGCCTTAGCAGCAAAAGTAGACTTATCAATAGTATAAGCTTTGCTAGCAAAAATTTTATCGCATTTCCTACACTCCCAAATCCCAGCTGCTTTCTTTTTTACTCTAACAGCACTACAATAAGGGCACTTATAAGTTTTTTTAGATAAATTTTCAACTTTAGCAACTTTCCCTTTGACAGTTCTACCGTATCTTGATCCAAATCTTTTTGTTGTTAGACTAGTTTTTTTTGCCATTTTATCCTCGTTAAATATCAATGAAAGATGGGGCCGCCCGGACTTTCAAACAAAAACCCACGGTTATTTGCCTTTGAACCGGGGGCTTCAGGTCCCAAACCTAAAAGGTTAGCCAAGCTACCCCACGGCCCCTCGTGATTTGAGTATTCAAGAGCGATTTATAAACTTTTCTAAGTGAAATAAGTAAAAAAGTACTATTATAACCAATTTTTATCAATAATAAAGCAAAGATAAAGAGAGGAGAAAAAGCAAACTTAAATAGCCTCTTTTTCATCATATACCGTATGAAGAAGCTTGTGAGCTTTTTTACCCCCAAAATCACCTAAATACTCCTTATATAACTTTATCACAGAAGGATTTAGATGAGATTTTTTAATATTTTTAGAATCATCTTCACATGCTATTGCCTTCGCACGAGAAATTAAAAGACTATCATCCTCATAGCGAGGCTGACCACCACCACCAATGCAACCACCATAACAAGCCATTATTTCAATAAAATCATAAGGAGATGAACCTTCACGAATCTGATCCATTATCTTGCGAGCCTCACCTAAAGTGTGAACAACACAAACTTTAATTTCTTGACCTGCAATATTAATCTCGGCTTCTTTTACAGTGCTCAAACCGCGAACCTTTTTATAATTAAAATCTTTTAAGTCCTCACCCGAAATTATATCAGCAGCTGAGCGAAGCGCAGCTTCCATCACGCCACCACTCCTACCAAATATAGCTCCCGCGCCAGAACTCTCCCCGAAAGGATTATCAAAATCAGAATCATTTAACTTAGCAAAATTAATATTATGCTGCTTTATTAACTTTGAGAGCTCAACAGTTGTTAAAACAAAATCAGCCTCACCACTAAACTCAGGCCTATTAATTTCATATTTTTTAGCAGTACAAGGCATAATATCAACTAATATTATATCCTCCGCTTTCAAATTATTTTTTTTAGCAAAATAAGTTTTAATTAAAGATGCCATCATAGCTTGAGGACTACGACAAGAAGACATATGATTTAACTGCTCAAAAAAATATTGCTCTGCGAATTTAATCCACGCAGGACAACACGTCGTAATCATAGGTAAATCTTTCTTGTTTTTAAAACGCTTAATAAACTCTGTTGCCTCCTCAACTATAGTTATATCAGCAGCAAAATCAGTATCAAAAACCTTCTTAAAGCCAAGCTCTCGCAGAGCACTAACCATTTTACCTGTTACAGGCGTACCAGGCTGTATGTTAAACAATTCACCAAGCGTAGCCCTTATTGAAGGCGCTGTTTGTGCAATTAAATACTTACCAGATGAGAGTGCGTCTGCAACTTTTCTAACGTTGTTTTGCTCAGATAACGCACCCGTAGGACATGCAATAACACACTGCCCACAATTAACACAATTACTATCCTTCATATTAAGATTAAAAGGAGGCGCAACCTTACTATAAAAACCACGATTTAATTGATTTATAGCATAAACAGATTGAATGTCATTGCAAACCCTAAAACACTTAGAGCAGAGAATACACTTAGAATTATCACGCTTAATTGAAATACTAGAATTATCAGGCTGAGACTTTCTTTTCTCCCCGTCAAATCGAACCTCATCAATCATTAACTCTTCGCTATATTTTTGAAGCCGACAATTAAGATTTTGAGCGCAACTCGTACAATCTTTATTATGATTGGCTAAAAGCAACTCAATATTAACACGCCTAGATTTAATAACACGGGAACTATGAGTTCGAACAACCATACCCTTATAAACAGGCGTAGTACAAGACGCCATAAGCCTTGGAGCTTTTTCAATTTCAACAACACAAAGCCTACAAGAACCACTAGGAGAGAGATGCTTATGAGAACATAACGTAGGAACTTTAATACCTAATCTACTTAAAGCATCAATTAATCTTTCCCCCTCAAAGGCAACAACCTCCTCACCATTAACATTAATTTTTATTTTTTTCATTTTCTATCAATCGCCTCAAACGCGCAAGCATCATAACACGCACCACACTTAATACAAGTTTTTTGATCAATAACATGAAGCCCTTTAAGCTCCCCTGAAATTGCATTAACAGGGCAGTGCCTCTTACAATTACCACAACCAACACACTTTTTGTTAATTTCATAAGTTAATAAATTCTCACAGACAAGCGCAGGGCATTTTTTATCTTTAATATGCAAATCATACTCTTCCCTAAAACTATTAATACTAGATATAATAGGATTAGACGCATTTTGACCAAGACCACAGAGAGCAGAATCAGAAATAAATAAAGATAACTCCTCAATTTTTACTAAATCATCAGGACTCGCAACACCCCGCGTAACCTTAGTGAGCAATTCTAATAAGCGCTTTGAACCCTCCCGACAAGGCGTGCACTTACCACAACTCTCCTCTTGAGTGAAATTAATGAAAAATTTCGCTATATTAATAATACAAGATTTATCACTTGCAACAATAAAACCACCACTACCAATAATCGTGCCAAGCTCATGCAACGATTCATAATCAAGACTCACACCGAGCTTATCTTTAGGCAAGAAACCACCAGCAGGACCACCAGATAATAATGCTTTAAAACCAGCATCATCAAGCATACCCCCACCAATACTATAAACTAAGTCTTTGAGCTTAATACCGAACGGAACCTCAACGACACCAGTCCTATTAATTTTACCAGTTAAACAAATAATTTTAGTGCCAGGAGTTTTTTTAGTACCAATTTTTCTATACTCTAAAGGAGATGTGCTCATAATATTTGTAACATGCCCCCACGTACCAACATTATTTACAAGCGTAGGCCTACCACGAAGGCCTCTTTGAGCTGGAAATGGAGGCCTCGGATTAGGCTGACCACGCCTACCTTCTAATGAATTAATAAGAGCAGATTCCTCTCCGCAAACAAAAGCACCAGCACCTTCTTGAATTTTTAAATCAAAATTAAAATCTTTAATTCCTAAAATATCTTCACCAAGTAAGTTATGCTTGTATGCCAAATCAATAGCATTTTGAAGAATTTTAATTGCTAAAGGATACTCAGCACGGGTATAAATAATTCCTTGAGTGCAACCTGTAGCATACGCACCAATGGTCATACCTTCAATTATTTTAAAAGGATCGCTTTCCATTAAAGTCCTATTCATAAAAGCCCCAGGATCCCCTTCATCACCATTACAAATCAAATATTTCAAGCCCTCTTTACCTAAAAGAAACGACCACTTCAAACCAGTAGGAAAACCAGCACCACCCCTACCACGAAGACCAGAATTTTTAATATCCTCAACAACTAGCTCAGGCTTTTTATTGGTTGCATTAACTAAGCCCATATACCCACCTTTTGCCAAGTAATGCTCTAATTTATAAGGATTTATAACACCACAATTATCCATAACAAGTCTTTTTTGCTTTTTATAAAATTCAAGCTCAGATATATCATTTGCTAAAAATAAATCTGATAAAACTTCTTCTTTTTTAATTGCATCAATTAGCGAAGAAACATTATCCTCAGTCACATTACCATAAATACGCTTAACACCTTTATTAATGACTGTTACAATAGGCTCAGCATAACACATACCAACACAACCAGTTTTATCAACATCAATTGAGAGCCCAGCATTTTTTAATGCCTCATACACGGGAAGAGCCCCCGCAGAAATACCACAAGTAGCAAGGCCGACAGTTATTCTATTTACAGCTAATTCACTAGAACCAAGCCCTGCCAATTTACTAATATTTTCTTTTGGATGAATCAATTAGAACCCTCTTTTATTTTATTAATAATTTTTTTAGTCTTATCCTTATCAAGCTCGCCATAAACTTTTTTATTAATCATCATCGCAGGCGCTTTCGCGCAAGCACCAATACAATTAACACCTTCAAGAGAAAAAAAACCATCCTTTGTAGTATTACCACTTTTTATTTTAAGATGCTCCTCTAAGAATTTTAAAATTTCATCAGATTTCTTCACATGACACGCAGTGCCACGACAAACACATATATGATTTTTCCCAGGAGGCTTTAATTTAAATTGCGAGTAAAAAGTTAAAACACTATAAAGATTAGCCGCAGGAATAGCCATTTCTTTAGATAATTTAATTATCGCTTCTTCACTTACAAAACCATTTTTTTCCTGAATTTTTTGCAAAAGCGCAATAATATTTTTTTCATGAATTTCTTGAGTATCAGGATTCTCACTTATTTCTGTTAAAAAAGCACTTTCAATTTTTTTTAGAGAAGAATTACTTGGCTTTTTAGTACCAATATATTTTTTAAATTTCCTAAAAGGATTAGATTTATAATCTAACAAGTAATAATAATCTTGATCGTGAATAGAAATTTTTCTTAAAAAAACCATAAAACACAATTAAAAACCATACTTTAAAAACATTTCGACTTATTTGACAGTGTGTACTATCACGTTTTAACTACACACTTCTTTCTTTTGTTTGGTGATGTTTGTGTATAAACTAAATTATGCTAAACGTGTGTGGATTGTTAAGCAATATGGAAAAGGTGTTTCTGCGTCTAAAATTGCTATGGCGCAGAAAATAAATAGACGGGCAGTTTATTAAATTGTTGATAAGTTTAAAGAGTTTGGTCTTGCTGGTCTGAAAGACCATAAAACTGGTCGTCCTGAGACTCAGCTTAACCCTAATGCTGAAATTATTATTTTGGATTTGAGACGTCGTTTTGGTTATGGTGCTTGTCTTATTGAAAGGTTGTTGAAAAACAAAGGTTTTTCAATCAGTCATCGTCAAATAGAAAAACTCCTCGTTAGACAAGGATTAGTTATTCCTAATGTTAAAAAGCAAAAACCTAGGAAATGGGTTCGTTATGAACTACCAAA
>CAZCTY010000017.1:7678-20724 GCA_964501945.1 uncultured Methanosarcinales archaeon | reverse complement strand
CCTTTATTTGAAAACTCAACCTCGCCAGGAACCCCAAGAGTTTTTCTTTTACTACCAGTTGCAATAACAACGCGTTTTGCATTTAAAATGCTACCATCACTAAGCTCACAGACAACAAAATCATTTTTTTCATAAACACTTTTAACAAATTCATCCTCTAATATTTCGATGTCGTATGAACGAATATGCTCCTCGAAACTATTTTTTAAATCAAGACCAGACGGCGAAATAAAACCTAAATAATTTTCAACCCTATCAGTTTGAGATAAATAACCTCCAAGCTCTTTTGCAACCAAAACAGTTTTTAACTTAGCACGCGCAGCATAAATAGCCGCGCCCATAGCACCAGGGCCCCCGCCAATTATTATCAAATCATTCATTTTAAATGTTCTTCAATTTTTTTCTTATCAAAACCAGCAAACGCCACATCACCAATTTCAATTATAGGAATTTTCTTCAAACCTGCTTTTTTAAAAGCCTTATCAGCTTCATCTTTGTTTTCAAAAGTATCTATTTCCTCAAAGTCAATATTGTTTTCTTTGAAGTACTTTTTTGCCTTCTCACATTCAAGACAAATCGGCGTTGTATAAATTTTTACTCTACTCATCTCATATCACCTCAAAAACCAAATAAATAATTATACGATAAACCCAATAAAACTAAGGAACCAAATAAATAAACCCAAGTTATCCATTTAGACTCTGCTAAAAACGCTTCCCTTGTAATTACCGCACCAGTAAATATTATTAATTCTATTAACATGTAAAAAAACAAATAAAGCCCAACATATGAAACATAACCCATAGTAGATAAACCCTCAGCTGCAAGAACCCCTGCATAAATCATAGGCAAACCAAACGAGCAAGGAAGCTCAACTAAAGTAACAACAAAAGCAAATAAAATAATACCAGATGCAATTAAAGCAGTTTTACCCTCAACATCAAAAGATTCTTTTAATTTTTTAGTAGCTCTCGCTAAATACTTATTAGATTTATACTCACAAGCAGGACCATACCTATAAAAATCAATGAATTTTTTGAAAAAGAAAGCACCCCCGCCAAGAGCAGCCAAACCAATAACTATGTTAATACCCCCAATGTATGATGCAAGAGCATGAAATAGAGCAGTCCACGCAAAAATTAAAAGACCATAAACTAAAACAGTAGTAAAAATAAATAAACCACCAAAAAAGAAAATTTTCCTACGAGACTTAAATGAAGATAAAACCAAAGACAAAATCAAAATAAGCGCACCAATAGAACAAACATTTAAACCATCAACAGTACCAATAACAGCAGCAAGAACAGGAAGAGACCAAGCACTAACATCAACCTCGCCAAAGAAAGGAATATTAGCTCTACCCTCGCCTCTAACAACAAATATTTCATCTTGAACATCATCGCCTTCAATAGCCCTTTTAATTAAATCCTTATCCCCCTCATAAAAATTTTGAAAATAGTTATCCTCAATAAATAAAGTTGGAACAATTAAATTATAATCATCAACACCACGCTCAGCCATCATCTCATGAAATCTATCCTGATTATCAGAGGACATAATAGAATAAGTAATAATTTCAACATCAGGATAATTAGGAACTATGTATTCATCTAAGAATTCTTTCATCCTAGCACAATCAGGACATCCTCTTTGCTCAAAGAAATGAATCTCATCAACAGTACCTTGAGCACTAACAAAACCACTATTAATAAATATAAATATAAATAAAGCCAAAACGAACAATTTTTTCATTTTACAAGTTCCTCCTTTAACTCCTTTTTTAAAATTACTTTATTGGTTTTTCCTTCTTTTTTGATGTCTATTATGTTTTTTTCCTCAAGCTTTTTTAATACTCTATGTGCTTTTATTTTACCATGAGAATTAGAGAGCGCTGATTGAGACATCACACCATCATTACTTACAATTAAATCTAAAAAATTATTCTCATCATCATCCAGTATCGAATTTAAAACTTCCATGTTTTTTGATATTATTTTTTCTTTTTTCTCAATTTTTAAAGAAAACAAATAATATAAAAGTGCACCAACAAAGATTATGGCGAGCAAAATAAATAACCATACAAAATTATGAGATACAACTTTTGGACAACCACAACCCCTAACTTGGAATCTATCTGCAAGTAAAAGACTTAGAAATATCACTAAAGTTATAAAAGACAAACCACCGACTAATAAAACACCATCCCTCAACTTCATTAGAGGAAAAAAACTCTAACTAGTATATAAATTTTTCCATAGTTGCTCCTAAATGAAACCATAAAAAAAACAGTTTCAAATAAAAGAAACTGATAATATTTGTTGACTTGAAACTAGCATGTTCATAAAAATTATTATTAATGAAAAGAATCATGGAAAAATAACGGAAAAATCCTGAAAAAATAAAAAAATACTTAAATAAGACATAATAATAGACATTACATAATAAAATAAAATAACGGTGAGATAACACTTGAATAATACACAAAAAACACTAATTAAAACATTTTTTCTTACAATAATCATAATAATTAGCACACCTACTGTCTTGAGCGATTTAAGCTGCAACATATTGCCAACACAAGACTGCAGTCAAGAATTCACAGTTTTAAAATTAATGAGCGTCGACGGCTCAGGATACAACAACGCCCACCTCGAACTTAGAGATTACGATAGCCCAGGATACCCTTACTCTCTGTGCTGTGATGTTGACGGACAAGCAGTAGAATTGGATTGCGCGAGCGAGGAGACAATAGAAATACTTAGATTATCAGATCAAACAAATGCCCACGTACAATTCGCACAAGACTTTACAACTCAAACATATAATAACCCTGTATGCATGGGTGCTGGAAGCGAAGACGATAACTGCGTTGCAACAACAGATACCTGCCCGGAGGATTATGAATGCTTAATTAGCATAGCATCATCAGAAAACAATGACGGATACGGAGATTTAACAAATGCACACGCAGCAGAATGTGGACACTATGATATGAATATATGTTGTTATTTAGATGCAGGGTTAGACATACCAATATTATTGTACCCTGTAGATGAAGACCACCTTCTAACAGATAGACTCCCAGAATTTTCATGGACGAATATAGACAACCCCGAAGGAGGATATTCCGATTATAAACTAGAAGTTTCAACAAATGACGAATTTACATCAACAACAATAGATGAAACAGAACTAAACACAAATAGCTTTCAAGTCCCAAGCCCAATGGATTTTAACACATATTATTGGAGAGTTAAAGCATATACGCAAGATAGAGAGAGTGAGTGGAGCGAGGTATCAACATTTACAATAGTAGAAGAAGTTGACGTTGTAATAGAACAAGACTCAATAAACTTTGGAGAATTACAAGTAGGAGAAACATACACAACAGAAGATAATACTCCAGAACCATTTAGCTTTGTAAATTATGGGAATGTAAAATCAGATGCCTCAACAATTACAACCTCACAAAGCCTATGGGAAACAGAAACATTAGGAACAAGTCATTGGAGAATAAAAGCAATATCAGATACCTCATTTAATACAGGACAATCACAAACAAGCTGGCTAAATGTAGGCGCAACAATGAATGATCTAATTAGAGAACTAGATTTTGTTGGAAACAACGAAGTACTAGTAGATATATTGTTAGATGTCCCGCAATTTGAGCCGCCAGGACCAAAGACATCAACATTAAGCTTTACATGGGTGAGTGGAGAGTGAAACAAATAATATTAATAATTACAATCATACTATTATTACCAACAATAGCACTCGCGCAAGGAGTAGCACCTGCAAGAGTAGAACTTAGCGAAGATGAGGAATACTTTGAATTTAAAATAACAAATAGACAACAAATAAATATGGACGTAGAATTAAAAATAGAAGGAGATGACTTTTTAGAATTAGAAGAAAACAAAATAACACTAACAGAAAATCAAACAGAGAAAATACTAACAGCAAAAATAAAAAAACAAAAATATAACGAAACGCAAAATGCAAGAATAATCGCATTAAGAACACAAGAAACCGATTCACAAATAGCTGTAGTTTCTGGAAATGCAATAAGTGTATCATTATTAGTATATGAAGAAAATGCCAAATTAAATGCAAAAATAAGCGCGCCGATACCAAATAAAAATGGAACAGGCCCATACATAATACAAATAAAAAATGAAGGATTAAATGATGTAGAAAATGCACAAAGTACACTAGAAATTAATAATATAGAGAAAATAAGAACTTTTAATATAAAAGGCAGAGAAGAGATAGAGATAACAAAAAAATTAGGCGAATCGCTCCCAAAAGGAGCGTATGATGCTAAATTAACAATTAACTACGATGATAAAACAAAACAAATAACAAACACATTTCAAATAGGAACACCAAAAATAGAGATAAAAGACATAGAAGTCGATAATTTAGATGGAGAATTAATCACACTAAACATATTAGTAAAAAATGACTGGCCAGAGGAAATAAGTGATTTGAGCATAATAGCACAAATGAGAGGGCGAGAATGTGAAACACAAAAATTTAAAACGACTCCTGAGAGTGTTGTAGAAGTACCACTAATTTTTAGAGTAGACGAACAATTCAAAACCCGTTTAAACATAGGAGAATACTACACAAATGAATATGACTTCGAGATAAGAGACGGCACAGTGTATGTGGACGGCGAGATAAAATATGAATCGCAAAAAGATAAAGAGACAAATATTTATTTAACTCTCATAATAATATCACTCATGATCTTACTAATATTAACAATTATAACATATAAAAAATACAAGAAAATATCAAAAAAACTTAACAAAAAATAAAAAAATAAAAAAAATGTTAAAGAAAATTATTTTTTCTTAGGCTCAATTCCTAACTCATCTAATTGATCTTTACCAACAATGCTAGGTGCGCCAACAACAGGATCTTTTGCAGAGTTATCTTTAGGGAAAGCAATAACATCCCTAATAGTACTCCTACCTAGAATAACCATTAACAAACGATCAAGACCAGGCGCGATACCACCATGAGGAGGAACACCATACTTAAACGCCTCAAGGATGTGCTCGAATTCTTTTTTCTGAGCCTCATCAAAACCAATCAAATCAAAAATTTTTTCTTGAAGTGCAGGATCATGAATCCTAATACTACCACCGCCAACCTCAAAACCATTTAAAACCAAATCGTGCTGATACGATTTAGCTTTCTCAGGCGCAGAATCGAGAAGAGCAATATCTTCTTCTTTAGGCGCAGTAAACATATGATGACTAGGCGCTAATTCCTTACCAGCACCATGAAAAAAATCATCATCAGTTTGCTTTGCAAATAAAGGAAAATCAACAACCCAACAAAAACCAAGCTCATCAACATCATCTTTGTTCTCCCTAATATCAGGGCTGTCAGTACCATATTTTTCCATCGCTTCATCATAACTTATTCTAGGAAAAGGAATCTTCGTGATACGCTTATCAGGAAAAACTTCTTCGACAAGTTTAATCATCATATCTTCAACTAATTTCAAAATATCATCTTGAGAGACAAAACTCATCTCCATATCAATTTGATAGAACTCGCCTGGGCAACGACTAGCACGAGCAGCCTCATCCCTAAAACAAGGCGCGATTTGAAAATACCTATCAAAACCAGAAACCATTAATAGTTGCTTGTATTGCTGAGGCGCTTGAGGCAGCGCGTAGAATTTTCCTTGATGTACCCTGCTTGGAACTAAGTAGTCTCGCGCACCCTCAGGCGTAGATTTAGTTAAAATAGGAGTGTTTATCTCTAAAAAATTCTGCTTATCTAAATACTCACGAACAAATAAAACAGCTTTATGCCTTAATTCAATATTCTTAGACATAGTAGGCATCCTTAAATCTAAATACCTATATTTTAAACGAGTCTCATCACCAGACTCAGTGCCCTCATCAAGCTCTAAAGGTAAAGGCTCAGACACATTCAAAACTTTAACAGATTCCGCGCCAAGCTCAACTTCACCAGTAGCCATATCTTTTTTGATTTGGTTCTCAGGCCTTGCAACAACCTCGCCAGTTATTTGAATGACGCTCTCACGCCTAAGCTCACCAATCTCTTTAGTAATACTAGGATTGACAAAGACTTGAGTTAAACCATAACGATCACGCAAAAGAATAAAACTCACACGACCCTGAATCCTATGAGTCTTAACCCAACCAGCTAAAGTAACTTTTTTACCAACATGCTCTTTTCTCAATTCTCCACAAGTATGCGTTCTTAACAATTATATCCCTCCAATACAAACAAGAGATTACATCATAATATAAAAAGATTTTCTTTAAATACAAATAATTATAAAAGAAATTAATAAATTATAGCAATAACTTTTCTATCAATTTGAGAACAACGAATCCTACCAGGATCAGATGAAGGATTATTATCGCCTTTTAAAACAAAATAAGGCCCTTGCTCATCCTCATCAATATGAATAACCCTGTGAATGATAACACCATCAGCATAATCAGACCTATAAGAAACAATATCACCAAGCTCTATATCCTCAGGACAATTAGGCACTACTTGCAAAGCATTGGAATCTTTGTTTATTACAGGTAACATACTCTTTGTATCCTCAAAGCCTGCCCATAGTATGTTTTCTTGCTCTAAAATTACACGATCACGATAAACTTTTATTTGACTCGTATCAAAAAAATTAGCAGGACTTGGCCTATCACGCTCATCAGCGCTCTGACGAGGAGTCTCAGTGTTTAAAACAGCTAAATTATTAATAAAATCATTATCTTTAGTAATACCATTACTTTGAGCTATTGCAGGAGTTATATTTGCAAGAATAATTAAGGCTGTAGCCATACCTAGCAAGAACATGACGATAGGTTGCGATACAGCTTCTTTTATTTTATCCATTACAAACCCCCAAAATGTGTTTTTACCACTTAGTAGTTATTAGTGAGATTTACAACTATATAAATCTTTCTATTTGTATTTACTAAATAGTAACAAAAAAATGCTTTGGTTTGATTGAGAAAACAAATAAGATTCACTATATAGTTACACTATTAATTTAAATAATGAACAACACAACTAACACGTATGAAAAATTCTAACAAAAAAGAAATATGCGACGGAAACACAGCAGCTGCAAAAATCGCCTACGAATACAGCGAAGTAGCCGCAATATACCCAATCACACCATCATCCCCAATGGGGGAATTAGTAGATTTATGGTCATCCAAAAATAAAGAAAACTTGCAAGGAAAAACAGTGAAAGTAGCAGAAATGCAATCAGAGGCAGGAGCTGCAGGTGCAATACACGGCTCTTTGAGCGCAGGAGCACTAACCACAACATTTACAGCATCACAAGGCCTACTACTAATGATGCCAAATATGTTCAAAATAGCAGGAGAACTACTACCAACAGTATTCCATGTAGCAGCAAGATCACTAGCATACCAATCACTATCAATATTCGGAGACCATTCAGATGTCATGGCAGTTAGAGGAACAGGCTTCGCGCTAATAAGCGCATCAAACATACAAGAAGTACAAGATTTAGCCGCAATATCACACACAACAACAATTGAAGCAAAAATACCATTTTTAAATTTCTTCGACGGATTTAGAACATCACACGAAATACAAAAAATAAATTCAATAGATAAACAAACACTAAAAGAATTACTAAATGAAAAAAAATTAACAGAATTTAAAGAACACGCACTAAAACCAGAAAACCCATACGCAAAAGTAGGCGCAGAGAACCCAGATGTATACTTTCAAGGACGAGAGACAAGCAACCCATACTACGAAGCACTACCACAAATAATAAAACAAAAAATGCAAGAATTCAAAGACAAAACAGGCAGAGAATACGACACAATAGAATATTACGGAGCACCAGACGCTGAACGAGTAATAGTTGCAATGGGAAGCGCAACAGAGACAATAAAAGAAACAATAGACTACCTAAATGAGAGAGGAGAGAGAACCGGACTTATAAAAATTATAATGTACAGACCCTTTCCAAAAGAAGATATAGAAAAAAAACTACCAAAAACAACAAAAAAAATAGCAGTACTAGATAGAACAAAAGAAGCAGGATCAGTAGGAGAACCACTATACTTAGATGTATGCTCGAGCATAAAAAATAAAGATATACAAATAATAGGCGGAAGATATGGCTTATCATCAAAAGAATTCACACCATCAATGGTCAAAACAGTATATGACTATTTAAACGAAGGATGCAAACACGATTTCACAGTAGGAATAGAAGATGATGTAACACACAAATCACTAAAAGTAAAAGAAGAAATACAAACAGAACCAAAAACAACAATAAACTGCAAATTCTGGGGATATGGCTCAGATGGAACAGTTAGCGCAAATAAAAACACGATAAAAATAATAGGCGAGAGCACAGATAAAGAAGTACAAGCATATTTTTCATATGATTCAAAGAAAAGCGGAGGCGTCACAGTATCACACCTAAGATTTGGAGATGAAAAAATAAGATCACAATACCTAATCACAAAGCCAGACTTCATAGCACTACATAAAACCTCATACATAGGACGATATGACATACTAAGCGGAATAAAAGAGAACGGAACCTTCCTAATAAACAGCCCATGGCAAGCAGAAGAAGTATTTGAAAACCTAACTGAGGAAATGCAAAAAACAATTATTGAAAAAAACATAAAATTATACACCATAGATGCCTCAGATATAGCATACAAAACAGGACTTAGAAATAAAATAAATACAATAATGCAAACAGCCTTCTTTAAAGTAACAAACATAATACCAATAGATACATCCATAAAAGAGATGAAAGAACACATAGAAAAACAATTCAAACACAAAGGAAAAGAAATAGTAAAAATGAACCACGAGTGCATAGATAAAACACTCACAGAAATATATGAAGTACCAATAAAAAACACAAAGAAACACAAAGAAAACACAAAACTCATACCAGAGAACGCAACAAACTTTGAAAAAGATATAATTGAGAATGTAATGAGACAAAAAGGAGATACAATACCAGTCTCAAAAATGACACACACAGGCGCAGTACCAACAGGAACAACAAAAATAGAAAAAAGAGCAGTAGCACTCGAAATACCAAGATGGATCCATGAAAACTGCATACAATGCGGACAATGCTCATTTGTATGCCCACACGCAGCAATACGAATGAAACAAATAAGACCAGAAGATATAAAAGAAGCACCAAAAGACTTCATCACAATAAAATCTAACACAAAAAACACACAAAACCTAGAATACAGAGTACAAGTATACCCAGAAGATTGCATAGGCTGCAGAGTATGCGTAGATGCCTGCCCAGTTAAGAGAAAAGCACTAGAAATGATACTAATAGAAGAAGACTTAGAAAAAGAAAAAGAAAACCTAAAACACTTCGAAAAACTACCAAACATAACAGACGGAACAAAACCAGACACAGTAAAAGGATCACAATTCATGCAACCTTATTTTGAATTCTCAGGCGCGTGCGGAGGATGCGGAGAGACACCATACATAAAACTTGTAACACAATTATTCGGAGATCGAATGATAATAGCAAACGCAACAGGATGCTCCTCAATCTTTGGAGGAACCTTCCCAACAATACCATATAGCAAAGACGATAAAGGACGAGGCCCAGCCTGGGCAAATTCCCTATTTGAAGATAACGCAGAATACGGATATGGAATGAGACTTGCAATAGATGAAAATAGACGAACACTCAAAAAACAAATAGAACAATTACTAAAAACAGGAACCACCCAAGAATTAAAAGAACAACTAGAAAAAATGCTAGAATCATGGGATAAAACAGATGAGGAAGCAAAAAAAACAAGAGATAAAATACTAGAATTACTACCAGACGCGCTATCAAAAGTATACGGCGAGAGCAAACCAATACTTGAAAAAATAAACGAATTAAAAGACTACCTCCTAGAGAAAAGCCTATGGATAATAGGAGGCGACGGATGGGCATACGATATAGGATACGGAGGCTTAGACCACGTACTCGCACAAGGAAAAAATGTTAACGTATTAGTACTCGACACAGAAGTATACTCAAATACAGGAGGACAAGCATCAAAAGCAACACCTCGAGGCGCAACAGCAAAATTCGCAATGTCAGGCAAAGACCTACCAAAAAAGAACCTAGGCCTAATGATGACAAGCTACGGATACATATACGTCGCATCAATAAACCTGGGTGCGAATAAAGCACAAGCACTAAAAGCAATAAAAGAAGCAGAAGCATACAACGGACCAAGCATAATAATAGCATACAGCCCATGCATCGCACACGGATATAACATGTTTGATCGAGAAATACACGCAAAAAATGCAACAAAAAGCGGGTATTGGCCGCTGTACAGATATAATCCTGAGAACGAAGAACAAGAATTTATATGGGAAACCCCACGAAGCAGCATAGACTTTAAAGAATACATACAAACAGAGACAAGATATAGAAGCCTAATTACAAGCCACCCAGAAAACGCAGAAAAACTATTTAAAAAAGCAGAAAAAGATAATAAAGATAGAGAAGAAAAATATAAAAAAATTAAATAAATGAGAGTGAAAAAAAATGCCAAAAGTAAAAGTAGATGAGGAAAAATGCATAGGATGCGGCGCTTGCATTGACGCATGCCCATCAGATGTATTTGAATTAAAAGATGGAAAAGCGAAAGTTAAAAACGAAGATGCATGCATAGCCTGCATGGCCTGTGTAGATACATGCCCGACAGATGCAATACAAGTTGAAGAATAAAAAAATCAATCACTTTATAAATAGAGCAATTAGCCTCTAACCCTTCTTGCTGTAATAAAACTTATAAATAAACTAAGGTTTCTAAGAATACAAAAAAATCAATATATAAAAATTGGAGGATGCAAGAATATGATTAAACAACCAGATTCAAAATTTATCAAAGTGAGATGCGTAAAATGCAAAAATGAACAAGTAATATTTGGAAAATCGTCAACGAAAGTATCATGCCTTGTGTGCGAGAAAGAATTAGGAGCACCAACAGGCGGAAAAACAAAAGTAAAAGTAAGAGTACTAGAAGTACTAGAATAAGAGGAAAAAAATTATGTTTTTTAAAAAACAAGGATTCCCAGAAGATGGAGAAATAGTATTTGCAACAGTTACAAACGTACAATATAATTCTGTATTCGTAAAAATAGAAGAATACGACAGACAAGGCCTAATACATATATCAGAAGTTAGCCCAGGGAGAATAAGAAATATTAGAGACTATGTAAAAGAAGGAAAGATGGTCGTGTGCAAAGTAATTAAAATAGATAGAGAAAAAGGACACATAGACTTATCCCTCAGACGAGTAACAGCAATGCAGAGAAGAGCAAAAACAGATGAGCGAAAACAAGAACAAAAAGCAGAAAAAATAATAGAAATGCTCGCAAACACAACAAAAGAGAAACCAATAAAAGTATATGAGGAAGTATCAAAAGCATTACTCCCAAAGTATGAATTACTACAATACGCATTTGAAGATGTAGTAGAAAATAATGCATCATTAAAAGATGAAGGCGTACCAGAAAAATACGCAGAACCGTTAGAAAAATTAGTTCTTGAAAAAATAAAACCAAAAGAAGTAGCAATAACAGGAACACTAACAATAAAAAGCTATGAAGAAGAAGGAGCAGAACTTGTAAAAAACACACTTATTAAAGCACAAAAAGCAACAGAGAACACAAAAATAAGATGCCTGGGTGCGGGAAACTACTCCTTAGAATTAAAATCAAAAGACTACAAAGAAGCAGAAAAAAAACTAAAAGAAGTACTAGACGTAATCGAGAAAGAAACATCAAAGAGCAATCTAACAAACTACGATTTTAAAAAGAAAGAAAAAGACTAAAAATGCACATATTAAAATGCCAACACTGCAATGAATACGGGCTCACAGAAAAATGCAGATGTGGCTTGAAGAAAGAGAGAGTAACACCACCAAAATACAGCCCAGAAGATAAATACGCAAAGTATAGGCGGCAAGCAAAAAATGAACTCGAAAAAGATTAAAGACTGGGAAATTAAAACAATAAAAAAAGTAAAACTAAACAAACCAGTCCTAATAGAAGGCCTACCAGGAATAGGAAATGTAGGAAAAATAGTAGTAGACTACCTCGCAGAAGAATTAGAAGCTACAAAAATCATGACATTCTTTAGCTACGATTTACCAAACTCAGTATTTGTAAATGAAGATAACCTCGTAGAATTACCAAAAATAGAAATGTACCACAAAAAAATAAATAATACAGACTACTTATTTTTAATAGGAGACGTACAACCCTCAACAGAGAAAGCAAGCTACACATTCACAGAATTAATGCTAGAGTTTATAGAAAAACAAGGCGGACGAGAAATAATCACTCTAGGTGGAATAGGACTATCAGAACCACCAGAAAAACCAGACGTATTCTGCGCAGGAAACAACAAAGCCTTTGTAAAAAAATTCTTAGAGAAAGGCGCAAAGAAAAACGTATACGGCCTAGTAGGACCAATAATAGGAATCTCAGGCTTACTAGTCGGAATGAGCACAAAAAGAAAAATAAAAGCAACAGCACTACTCGCAGAAACATACGGACACCCAATGTACCTAGGACTTAAAGGCGCAAGATCAACAATAAAAATACTGAACAAAATATACGGCTTTAAAGTAAGCCTTAGAAGCTTAAATAAAGAAATAAAACTAGTAGAACAAGAAGAAAACGAAATAAACGGACAATCAGACTCAGCATCCTTAAAGAAAATAAAAAAACAAAAAGAAATAAACTACATAGGATAAAACACTAATTCTAAACAATAACAAAAATCCTGCGAAATTTTTAATAACCAAAAGAAATAAAAACAAATAAGAATATAACATAGATAAAACACGATTAAATTCGAGGTGAAACATATGAATAAAAAAATAATACTAACAATTTTGCTTGCAACAGTGCTAATTGCATTAATAGCATGCTCAGAGGAAGATGAAATAATAAATGATGAAATACCAATAAATGATGAA
>CAZCTY010000017.1:0-7578 GCA_964501945.1 uncultured Methanosarcinales archaeon | reverse complement strand
AATAAATGATGAAATACCAATAAATGATGAAGACACAACACAAGAGCCACCAGAAGTACCAATAGATGATGATTTTGAGGAAGAAGACATAGATGATGTTGATGAAATAGAATATTCAAGAAGCACGTACTCAAATAATGTGGTAAGCTATGAAACAATGGTAAATAAACCAACACCATGCCACGAAATAAATCACGAGGCTCAAGTAAGAGAAGATAACGTGCTTGAAATTAGATTAGAAATTACAACAGAAGAAGAAATCTGCGCACAAGTAATAACACCAGAACTTGTAATGGGCGAGATAGAATCAGACCAAGAACCAGAAGATATACAAGTAATAATAGAGTAAACAAAACAATTTTTTAATTTTTTTAAATTTTTATAAATGAAAAGAAGTAAAATAAAATGACATTATACATAAAACAAAAAGAAGTAAAAAAAATAGCAACAAAAACAAAAATAAGAAAAAATATATTCTCAAAAGCCACAGGGCTAATGTTCCACAAAAAAATAAAAGATGAAGCACACATATTCAAATTTAAAAAACCAAAAATACAAACACTAACAATGTTCTTCGTATTCTTTAAAATAGATGTGATATTTACAAAAGAAAACAAAATAGTCGAGATAAAAGAAAACTTTAAACCATTTACAAACTATAAAACAAAAACAAAAGCAGACACATTCATAGAACTACCAGAAAAAACAATAAAAAGAAACAACATAAAAATAGGCAATAAAATAATAATTAAGAATAATCACGCCAAGTAAAAGCACAATTCACACACTTATAAAACTTAGTCTCAGGCTCATCCCCTGCCCTTGTTTGAACCATCCAAAAATACGCCTTATTATGCTTACATTTCTCACACTCAGCATCAGTTACAGGAAGAGTTTCCTCATTAGCATTAACAACCTCAACTTCCTCCTCTTTAACCTTATTCTCCTCTCTAACCTCAACCTTACCAGATTTTAGAGAATAACCACAACTACAACCAATAAAAGTCTTACCACTCTCTTTACGCTGAGTCAAAATTGAACCACATTTAGGACAAAACATCATGATAGAAAACAAAAAAAGCCACTATTTAAAAATTTTTGGGAATAAAAAAAATTTAAAACTGCCTAAACCTAAACCACCTAAAACGAGACTCTTTAACCAAAAAGAAAATACCACCAAGCAACAAGAATATTGCAACAGTGATTTTTAAAAAATGAACAAGATACTCTAAGAGCAAAAAAATACCAACAATAATTAAAATAACCCCAATAAGCTTATGAATAATACTACTCCTATCCTTGTCAATATTGAAAACCTGAACTTTAGCCATAATAAATCACCTCTACTCAATCAAACCTCGTATACACAATTGGTTCATCTAATACAATAACAGAATGCTCAGCTTGACTTACCAAGCCCTTATCTTTATCAACCAAAGGAGGATGCTCCCTTAACATGCCAAGCTGACGCATCTCACGAAGCGCAAATAAAACCTTAGGCTTGCCAAAAACCTTAAATAAAGCAGTAGATGAGAACGGCATACCATTATATTTTTCAATCTCAGCTAAAACCTTCCTAGAATCAGGCCGCCTCAAAGGTTTCTTTGCAATTAAACTAAAAATAGAACCCTTCCCAGATTCATAAACAACACCTGCACCATTAGACGCAAAAGGCTCAATAGCAATAACCATACCCTCTTCTAAAACAGCATCACCCTCAACAATAGTATTAGGAATAGATGGACTACTATGAACCTCAAATCTAGCAAGACCATGACCTGAAAGATTCCTAACAGGACTAAAACCTCTGCTAGTTATAACTTCTTGAATCCTAGCCCCAATATCACCAATCTTAACACCAGGCCTCACAAGCTTTAAAGCCTCATTTAAAGCTTCCCTACTAGCATCAACTAAAGCTTTATTATCACCAAGATCAACAGTCATAGCATTATCTGCAATATAACCATCAACACTAACACCAACATCAAGCTTTGCCAAATCACCCTCTTTGAATATATAAGATTCCTCAGGACAAAAATGAGCAGCAACACTATTTAAAGAAATCTGAGGAGGAAAAGCAGGAAACCCACCTTCATTAAAGATAAATTCTTCAATTTTATTTACAGCATCAAGCATACAAAGACCAGGCTTAATAAGCTCTCTACCAAGATTTAAAGCAGCATTAGCAATACGCCCAGCCTCCCTATATTTTAATAATACACCCTCATCCATATAAAACACCAAAATAAACAATCATTTATAAGCTTTAGCCCTCAAAATTTATCCGAGAATAGAACCATCAGAAGAAAAATCTAACTTTTTAAACAAAACATACCCACAAGAAGAACAATCTAAACGCTTATAACACATAAAATGCTCAAATTCAGCACGCCAATTAGAATCATGCTTACAATTACAACTAGGACAAAATTCCTCAATATGATCTTCCAACGTCTTTAAAATCACTATTTCCCCTTTTATAAACAATCCTTCTTGAAAGCTCTAACCCTCTCAAAAATACAATAAAATAATAAAAACAATAAGTATTTATAAATATTACTATAAGAAAAAAAAGATTTTAAATTAATTCAAGACGCTTAGTTCTAGAACCAGAGCTTTGAACACTACTTTTTTTACAATCAGGACAAGTAAATCTTAAATCAGTCTTTTTAGTAGTTTTCTTACCAGTCTGCTTCCAACTTTTAATAGGAGGCTTTGAAAATTTACCTTGATTCCCAGCACCTCTCTTCAAACCACGATCTAATAAACGCCTAAGACCGAACCTAGATAAAGGATTAGCTTTACTCCTGCCCCTACTTTTTGCCTCAGCGACTTTGTGTTCAGTATGTTTTTTACACTTGGAACAATATCTCTTCATAGCTTTAGGTTTCTTCATGAAAGCAAAGAAATAATGAATGGTTTATAAAGCTTTTGGGAAATGACAACTCAGAAAAAAAAAGAAACATTGGTTTTTACTAATTAATAGTAACATTTAAATATTTGTGTTGGTTTATACCCTTTATGATACTTGGAATTACTGGAAAACTAGGTTCAGGAAAAGACACAGTCGCAGAATATCTGCTAAAAAAAGGATACCAACACATATCACTCTCAGACTTATTAAGAGAAGATCTTAAACGACAAAAAAAAGAAGTTACAAGAGAAAACCTAATGGACTTAGGAGCCAAGATTAGAGCAGAACAAGGCGGCGCAATCCTCGCCGAGAGAGCATATTCTAAAATAAATAACACAAGATGCGTACTAACATCAATAGGACGAACAGAAGAAGTTGATTTTTTGAAAAATAAAGGAATAAAAATAATTTTTGTAGATGCACCTCAAAAAATAAGATTTGAGAGAATTAAAAAAAGAGAGCGAGAAAAAGACCCAATAACATTTAGAGAATTCCAAAAAATAGAGAGAATAGAATCAAAAGGAAAAAATTTGAAAAGAAATCTAGATGAGATAAAAAATAAAGCGAATATAATCCTAAAAAACGATACAACACTCAAAGCACTCGAGAAAAAAATAGAAAAAATTACAAAGCACAAAAGACCAAAATGGGACGAATACTTTTTTGAGATAATGGAAACAGTTGCAAAAAGAGCGACATGCGGAAGAGGAAGATGCGGAGCGGTGATTACAAAAAATAACCACATCCTTGCAACAGGATATGTAGGATCGCCACCAGGACTCGCGCACTGCGACGATGTAGGTCATTTAATGATAAAAACTAAACATCCTGATGGAATTGAGAGAGAACACTGTATAAGAACAACACACGCAGAACAAAACGCAATAGCACAAGCAGCAAAAAACGGAATAAGACTTGAAGGAGCAACAATTTACATAAAAATGGAACCTTGCTATTCATGCGCAAAACAAATAATTAGTGTAGGCATAAAAAAAATAGTTTGCCAAAATAAATACCACGCAGGACAAGAGACAAGAAAAATGCTAAAAAAAGCAGGAATAGAACTCATAGTAAAAGAAGATAAAAACCTAGAATACGAGTAAAAAAATAAATAATAATTCTCTAAAACCCCACCAATATTTAAATAAAGTGAACAATTACTCAATAAAAATGAATAAATGGCCAATATATTTTTCAGACAATGTCTACTTAAGCTGTGAAGAATCAGAAACAGGAATACTTTGCCTTTGGACAAAGAAAGAGCGAATAATAGAGAAGATAAACCCAGAACTATATAGCTTTATAGGCCAATTATATTCTAAGGATTACGGCGTAATGATACTAATTAGGAATCTGCTTGCAAAAAATAACTTGCGAAACCTAGTAATGACAGGCATAGATTTAAACGGATCAGGAGATGTAATAAGAGCATTATTTACAAGAGGAGTTAAAGAGAATGGAAAAATCATAGGCACACAAACCTACCTAGATAAAAATATTAAAAAAGAACATATAGACTTACTCAAAGAAAGAATAAACTTTAAAGATTTAACACATATAAAAAATTTTGATGAATTAAATAAACATTTAAAATTTGAAAAAAAAGGATCAAAAGGAGACAACATCATACTACCACTACCCGAATTGGAACCACCACGAAGACTACCAACAGATTTTTCAGGATATAGAGCAAGAGGATTAGATTTTACAACAGCATACAAAAGACTAATAAATTTCATATTAAAATTTGGAGTATACAATGAGGATGAGAAAAAACTAAAAGTTTGGAATACCACACTAATTGCAAAACAAGTAACAAATAATGATAAACAATTCTTAGGAAAAACAAAAAAAACACAAATAAAACCAGACACAAAATTAACAAATAAATACTACGATTCAAGAATATACAAAAAACTAGATGCATGGAACACACTACAAGAAATTGCAATAAACCACGAAAACACTAACTCGCTAAATGTAATAAGCCTAGAGACATATATAGATGAAAAAAACCTCGAATCAGCATACGAATTAGTAGGCAGCATACCAGACACTCAAAAATGGGACCAAGACCCACACGGAACACTAATAATCAGAATAGAAAACGAATTAATAAAAGTAATGCACCTAGACCCAGAAGGCAAAATATTAAATGAAATACAAGGTGAAAGTGCAAAAGAAATATACAAAAAAATAATAGATGAAAACAAAATATCCTTGTTAAGCCACGCGCTCGATATTGGCGGCGAGATAAAAAAAGCAGAAGAAGCACTAATTAGAGGAGAAAAATACGAACAAGATAAAAAATAAAAAAACTATTTTTTCTCAAAAACACGCCAATTTTCCTCAGCTTCTCTCCAATTTTCTTTTGTACCTGTATCAAACCACTGAGCATCATCAACATAACCATGCAATAAACCCTCTTTTGCAACACGCGGAAACAAATCAGATTCAAGCATGAATTTACCAGAAAATTTAACAAAATCAAAAACTTTAGGAGAGAAAACATAATAACCAGAATTTATAAAATTAGACGGCGCATCACTACGAGAAGGCTTCTCAACAAACTTTTTAATCTTATTACCATCAAGATCAACCACGCCATAATCTTCAACATTATCAACACTAGTTAAACCAATAGTAATAACAGAATCATTTTCATGATGAACTTTTAACAAATTAGACCAATTAAGATCAAACAAATTATCCCCATTAACAACAATAAAATCTTCACTAAAATCCCTACTTTTTTGCTCATCACTTAAAAGATTCAACCAACCACCAGTACCAAGAGGATTTTCTTCTACAATGAAAACCTTATCAAAATCAAGCATGGTATTACTAAGATACGCTTTAATTTTATCCGCCATGTAACCAATACTAACATAAACTCGCTCAACACCAGCCTCTAAAACCTTCATAATAACGTGCTCAATTAAAGTCCTCTCATGAATAGGAATTAAAGCCTTCGGCGTTGTTAGAGTAACAGGTCTAAGCCTCGTGCCTAAACCGCCCGCGATAACTACTGCTGTTTTTATTTTCATAAAAAAACAAATTAAAACAACTCATATAAATATTTATTCAAATAATAATACTTTTAAAATAAAACATCTTATAAAATAAAATGACACTATCAAAAAAGCAACTACAAGCATTAATAGATAAAAAAAGCTTTGATGCAATAGTTAAAACAAAACAAAAAAATAACGAAATTATAATAACAGATAAAATAACAATACACACTACAAAGAGAGCAGAAAATAACAAAGCAAATGATGAAATAGAACGCTTTTTATCAAAAATAACAGAGAAACAAGCAAAAATAATTAAAGGAAAAAAATCAAATAAAAAAACAATAATTTTAAAATAAAACACCCCAAAAAAATAAGTTTAAAAATATATATCAAAACCTAAATATTTTAAAATTGCTTTAAAATAATCTTTATAAAATAATATGGGTAATCCAATAAATAAAATACTTCTATTTGTTTTGTATTGTAAACCCAATATAAAAAGACGAGAAAATTAACTAATATTTTTAATTTATATTGCAAAACCAATAAATAAATTTTTAAAAAATAAATATTATCAAAAGTTTTAAGCAAAAACTAAAAAATTATAAAATCAATTCAAAAAATGTAAAACTAAAACTTTTAAGCAAAAACAGAAATTTATTAAAATGACAATTGTTTAAAAAATTTAAGCAAAAACTAAAATAATTACTTGAATGTGTTTATGAAAAAACCAATGGAAAAATTACAAAAATATTACAAAGAATCAAGAGGACTTTTAACCTTGCGCTTTTGCTCAGATGAAATATGCGTATAAATTTGAGTAGTTTGAAGATTACTATGCCCTAACAATTCTTGAATTACACGAATATCAGTACCAGCATCAAGTAAATGAGTTGCAAAACTATGCCTTAATGTATGAGGTGTGACTTTTTTATTCAACCCTGCATTTTTGGACGCGACGCGAACAATTTTTTGCACATTTTTAACAGATAAAGGCCCATCTCGACCAGGGAAAACAAAACCAGCTCCACGAATATCAGATAACTCAGAAACTATTTTATCAGACAATATCACCATGCGATCTTTACGACCTTTACCACCACGAACCCAAGCGACACGATCACCAAGCTCCAAATCATTCCAACGCATACCAACTAGCTCAGAGACACGAAGCCCTGATGAGTAGAGCATCATTAACATCAAACGACTTTTACGAGAACCAGCACACTCAATTAATTTACTAACCTCGCTTTTTGATAAAACAACTGGAAGCGACGCATTAATTTTCGGAGTTTTAACTTTATTAAAACCTTTTTCCAAAACATCATTATAATAAAAAAATAAAGCGGCGCGAGCAAGATTCACACTTCTTGCAGCAAGATTTAAATCAGAGACAAGATGAGCTAAATATAATTTAATATCTTGAAGATCAACATCACCAGGTTTTTTATTTACAAATACCAAAAAATTTTTATTGAATTTCATATAAGACTCAACAGTAGAAGCACTCATACCCCGAAGCTTCATTTCAGTTAATAAATCCTGCAAAATCTCACCAATCATGATAAATTACGACAAAAACAAGCCAAAAAGTTACCGTAATATACATTATGGAAACTTTTTACTATATATAACTTTCGGTTATAA
>CAZCTY010000016.1:0-21512 GCA_964501945.1 uncultured Methanosarcinales archaeon | reverse complement strand
ATTTCAGAAACATTTATATATCAAATATGGTTAATATTAACCAAATATGGATAATAAGTATAAAGTTGTGCTTTTTCTTGCAAAGAAAAATGAATCATACACTTTGTTAGAATTGAGCAAACAAGTAAAAATACCTTACACAACGCTTCTCAGAGTAATTAATGAACTAAGCGACGTAACAACTATGACTACAAAAGGAAAATCTAAACTTATTCAAATAAAATGGAGCGACATAACTACTTCGTTATTAGTTGTTGCGTCTTTTGAAGAAAAAAAAGAATTCCTAAAAAAACATCCAATAATCAAAAAAATAGCTGAACAAACTCACGAAACAACTTTAGTGTTTGGAAGTTACGCAAAGGGAACTCAAACAAAAAACAGCGACATAGATTTAATGATAATAAACACTAAAGGAGATAAAAATGTTAATTTTCACAATCTTGAACTATTGTATGATTTAAAAATAAATCCTATGTTTTTTACAAAAAAAGAATTTAAACAAATGCTTCAAGATACTGAAGAAAACGTAGCAAAACAAGCACTAAAAGACCACATACTACTTAATGGTTTTAAAGAATTCTGGGAGGGAGTAAAAAATGCGATTTCAAAAAGAAATATATGAAGAAAAATTTAAAAAACTCTTAAAAGAAGACTTAATAGTAAAGTCAAATGCTCAATTTAAAATCAAATTATTTTTGAAAAAAGCCGAAAGCAGTTTTTTAATTGCAAATCATCATAAATCTCAAAAAGAAAACCCTGAACAAATATATTGGTGGCAGTGGGCAATCACAATAAGTTATTACTCGATGCTTTATGCAGCAAAGGCAGCAATATTACAAAAAGGATACGAAGTAAAAACACATGAAGCAGCAGAAATAGCCCTCGGACACTTGCTTGTGCCAAATAAATTAGAGTTAGAAGATTTAGAATTATTAAACCAAACACATAAAGCATTTGAAGAAGAATACATAACTTATTTTCAAGATGCTAGAATTGAAAGTAGTACTTCAAGATATCAAGCAAGACCTTCCTACACAGAAAAAAGAGTGACTGAAATATTAAAAAATGCAAAGAAATTCATAAATAAAATAGATAAAATATTGGAATAAAAAATAATAACCAAACAACCATAAGATTTAATACAAGGTATTAATTCTAAAATGAAACGATTTAAACATCGCTATACATTCTCGGTATCCGCATAACCAGTACCCTCGTTAATGTGCTAAGGGGTTCGCCTTCGGCTCAAGCCCTTTGTTTTCGAGCTTTTCTTCTTTTTTTACTTAGCAGTGACAATGTTAAGTAAAATTTATAAATTCTTTCAAACTATAAAATTAAAAGGAGACATATTTATGGAATCAGAATTTATAAATCATTTATTTGAAATATTAAAAAAAGAATTTCCTGATGCAAATTTTGATGATTTGCCGTTTGCTAAAAAAGAATGGCTTGCAAAATTAAATAAGATAAATAGTGCTTCTCCTGTAAAATATTATCCCTCAGTTGATATAGACGTGCCAGATATATTTTTTCATGAAGAAACTCTTGAGAGGTTATCACATGCTTTTAGTTTATATTTAAAAAACAATAAAGAAACAACTATGAAAGGGGATATAGTTAATAATGAATATGTTTTAAGCCCGATAAGTGTGGGTGAGGAAGGACATGTAATAACTGAAAGAAAAACTTATCCAACAGACGAAAATCCGTTCAACCCATATCAAGCAACAATATTTGATTTTCACACTCACCCTTTCAATCTAATACCTTCTCAAGCAGATATGCGCGGACACTTATTCTCAGCAGGTTCAATACAAACAGCCATAAGTCATAAAAAAAGTTCGGTTAATCCTTTATTTTTAATTGGAAGAAATAATGAAGGTCAACAAGAAATATTGAGTTATTGTTTTGATAAAGAAAAGCTACCCACTCCTAAAAATTTATGTCAACGAAATGATTTCGTTGCGAGTTTTTATTCAAAAATTCATAAAAAAATAGGCAATATTCAAAACTTATATGATGATAATGCAAAAAAACAGCCTTTAGAATTCTATGTAGATGCAATGAATTCTATTAGTGGAATTAATAGTTATGGTAAAATACTAAAAACAAATTAAAAATATTATTTCTTTTTGATTTTAAATGCATAACTTTTTTAATCTTCATGATTTTTTGTATTCTTATGAGTAAAAATTTATCTAAATCTAAGTATATGTTAGGTCTTGAATCTGATGCTTTGCTTTGGCTTAAAGTTAATGATCCTTCCTCTTTTCCAAAGCCTGGTGCCGCTCTTGAGTGTAGGTTCGAGGAAGGTTTTGCTGTTGAGTCTCTTGCTCGCACCTTGTTTAATGGTGTTGATTTGTCTGGTCTTGATTTTCAATCTAATATTCTAAAAACTAAGCTTACTGTTGAAAATCGCAGTGTTATTTTTGAGGCTGGTTTTCTTGAGAGTAATCTTTATTCTAGAAGTGATGTTTTAGTTCCGTGTGAGGATGGTTCTTGGGATTTGTTTGAAATTAAAGCTTCTACTAAAGTCAAAGATAGTCACATTAAAGATTTGGCTTTTCAAAAGCATGTCTTAGAATTATCAGGTCTTAAAATTAATTCTTGTAGTGTTATATTGCTTGATAGGGATTATGTTCGTGGTGATGATTTAGATGTTAGGCGTTTGTTTAAATTCGTGGATTTATCTGATGAAGTGGATGAGGACATCGTTGGTATTGAGCGTAGAATAAAGCGTATGTTTGATGTGATTGATTTGCCCCAGTGTCCTGCGTTTGATTTTCATGATATTCCTAAATCTGAGTATGGTAATCATTTAATTGATGAATTCTTAGAGAATGAGCCTTCAGATTCTGTTTTTAATTTGTATAGGCTTGGTAAGCAAAAGGCTATTAGTTTAATTGATGAGGGTTTTCCTACGATGAGCAGCGTTCCTGGTTTCATTAAGCTTAGCTCTAAGCAAGCCATTCAAGTTGATGTTACTAATTCTAATTCTGTGCATGTTGATGAGGGTTCTATTAAAGATTTTTTGGGTTCGATTTCGTATCCTATTTATCATTTAGATTTTGAGACGTTTTCTGATGCGATTCCTAAATTTAAAAATTCTAGGGCTTATGATCAGATTCCTTTTCAGTATAGTTTGCATATTGAGTGTGAGTCTGGTGAAATTGAGCACAGGGAATTTCTCTATGAGGGTAAAGGTGATCCTAGGCCTTCTTTTCTTGAGAGTTTAATGCGTGATTTAATTGGTGCGAGGTCTATTCTTGTTTATTATCAGAGCTTTGAGATCTCAAGGTTAAATGAGCTCGCTGAGTATTTCCCTGAGCATGCTTCGTGGATTAGTGATGCTATTAGTAAAATTGTTGATTTAATTGTTCCTTTTAGGAATTTTTGGTATTATAATCCAAAGCAGAGAGGTAGTTGTTCTATTAAAGATGTTTTGCCTTTGTTTTGTGATAAGTCTCA
This sequence comes from uncultured Methanosarcinales archaeon, assembly GCA_964501945.1. GTDB lineage: Archaea > Nanobdellota > Nanobdellia > Woesearchaeales > 21-14-0-10-32-9 > 21-14-0-10-32-9. Next base: position 18,044 of record CAZCTY010000016.1, on the reverse strand, counting down.
TCAGGCTTTAAATATTAAAAATGGCGAGGAAGCTTCTTTTGTGTATAAGAAAAATTTTGGTAGTTTATCGTCTGGTGTGAAAAAAGATCTTTTAGCGTACTGTGAGCTTGATACTGAGGGTATGATTTACATACTTCGTGGTTTGAGAAGTTTAGTTTAATTTTATCTCTAATGCTTTATATTATAACAATCTTTATATAACTTCTAGTTATTTTTTGTTATACAATGGAAAATAAATTAAAAATTAAAAAGCTTGATGAAAACGCGTTTTTGCCTGAGTATTCTTTTGACTCTGATGTTTGTTTGGACATTAGATCTTTAGAAACTGTTTCTATTGAGTCTATGGAGCAAAAAGAGCTTAGGACTGGTCTTGCATTTGAAATACCTCAGGGCCATGTTGGCTTGGTTAGGGATAGGGCTGGTATTGTGACTAAGATTGGTTGTCATGTTGTTGCTGGTACGTTTAATTCTGCGTATCGTGAGGAAGTCACTGTTTTTATGATTAATTACGGTGTTGATGCTGTTCAAATCGAGGAAGGTATGAAAATCGCGCAGATTTTAGTTGTGCCTGTTGTTAAATTGCCTGTTGAAGAAGTTAAAGAGCTAAGTAAAACTGAGAGGTCTGGTAAAAAATATGGCTCATCAGGACTTAAATAATTAATTTTTTTATTTTTTTAATAATTTTTATAAATTCTTTTATGATTCTTTTATTATGGTAAATAAAAAATCTTCAAAAAAATCTAGTCGGAGTAATGAGCCTGAGTCTTTAGAGAAAGCTATTGAGCGAGGTATTGAGCGAGGGATTTCTAATACTGTTAAGAAGGGTTTTAATAAATCTTGTTCTTCTAAGGAGTTTTCTTGCAGTAGTACTAATAGTTGGATTTATTTTCTAGGTTTTATTGGTGCCGCGATTTATTATGTTTCTCATGCATCTGGGTTTTGGAGTTTTGTTCTAGCTATTTTGCAAGCAATTATTTGGCCTGCGATGGTTGTTCTCAAAATCCTTGGGTTGTAGTTTTATTATTTTTTTATTTTTATTTTTCTAATTGCAAAGTATATTGCTATTATGAATGCTATTATTATTGCTGCGTTTCTAACTAATCCGAACATGTCTGTGCTCTCGCTTGTAACATCTATTGTTATTCTGTCTTTTTGTGTGTATCTTGCGCTTCCAACAACGCTCTCTATCTCTGTGTTTATTGGGTATTTTCTGATGTCTCCATCTCGCAAGACGTCGTATTCTACGATTATTGATGCCATCTCTCCTGGTTTTATTAGGCTTGATACGAAGATGTTTGTTTGTGTGAAATCTAATGGGTAGCTAACATCTGGGTATAGTCTGAAGCGTACATTTTCTGCCTCTTCTAATCCTTCGTTTTTGAATGTTATTTTTATTTTATTTGAGTCTCGTCCGAGTTGTGCTTCGTTTAGTTTTTCTGTTTCATATATTTTTATTTGTGGTGTTTGTGTTATGCCTAATTCAAAGTCTATTCCTTCTGTTATTGTATCATAGTCTCCTTGTGAATCTTCTACTTGGTAGTTTAAAAGTAGTCTAAGGTTTGTTTTTTCTTTGTCTATGTCATCTAGGTCGAATGTGAATTCTAATGTTTTTTCTTCTCCTCTTGAGATGCTTGATGTGCTATCTCGTAGGCTGAATGCGTTGCTCTCTTTTATGTCTTCGCCTGTTAGTGTTGCTGTTAGTAGTCTTGCGCTTCTATCTCCTAGGTTTTGTAAGTTTAGTTGTAGTAAGTTGTTTTTTGAGTCTCTAATTACATCTTGAGGTATTGTTTTTACTGTTCCTATGAATAGTTCTGGTAATCTCTCTCCTCTCCTTATGAATAATTCTCGTGTAGTTGTTAGTTTTGTATCTCTATCACTTATTTCAAATTTTATTGGTATGTTTGCTGTTGGTAGGTTTTCTTTTATGTATATTCTAAATGTTGTTGTATATGTTGATCCTACATTGAAATTTCTAATTATTGCCTTATCATCGCCGAGCACTCTTATGTTTTTAGTTTCGAGTATTCTTATTTCAACATTTTCTCTAACGCCATCATCGTGGGTCGCGCTTGTTTGTATTGTTACATCTGCGTATTCTCCTGATATTAGTGGCGCTGGGTGCGTGTTTAATATCTCTAGTCTGTATGCAGTGCTAAGTCCTGTTGTTAAAATCACCATCAATATTATTAATATTATTTTTTTCATTTTGTTTTAATTCCTCCATAAGATTTTTTTTGTAACTAATACTTATTATTGCTGGTACTAGTGTTATTGTTACGATAAAAACTGCGAGTATGCTTATTGCAAGGCTTATTCCAAGTCTTTGTATTCCAAGTAGTGTTGCAAATATTAAGCTTATAAATCCTATAAATGTTGTGATGCTGCTAAGTAATATCGGTGTCCCTGTGTAGTCTAGTGTTTGTTCTAATGCGTAATTTATTGTTTTGCCTTTATCTAAATATTTGTATATGCTATTTACGAGGTGTATGCTAAAGTCAACGCCTATTCCAAGTACTAGCGCGATTAGTCCTGTGCTTAATGCTGTAAAAGGTACATCGATGAATCCTAGTATTCCAACACTCCATATAACGCCTATTAATACTGGTAGTAGTGCTACTAATCCGATTCTTGGCTTAATGTATGCGATGCTTGCTATTAAAAATACTAATAGGAAACTTATTACCGTTGTAATTCCTGTGTCTCGTCCAAGGCTCGCGCCTAGTTCTCTAAATCTTATTGTATCTCCAAAGTATGATATTTCAACGTCGAATGGTTTATACTCCTCTGCCATTTCTTGTATGTCATCAAATGTGCTTCTGCCGTTATCTTCTCCTGTTAAGTCATTTGCTTGTACTGTCATTCTTGTAAGTGTAAAGTCTTGGTTGAAGTCTCTTTGTTTTTGGTTTAGCTCTTCAATTATTTTTGATCTCTCAAGTTCTATATTTGTAAATGGGCTGTCTACGTTTGTTACGTCTTTGTGGCTTAAAAAGTGTTTTTCTAACTCTTGTATTTCTCGGACTTTATTTACTTCAAGAAAATCTCCTCTCGTGCTCTTTAAAACAAGGGTTATACTGTCAAAGTCTGTTCCAAAGGCTATTGCGCTTGTTCTAAATGTTCTGCTTATTGGATCATCATCAGGCGCCCAGTTGTTATTATCTGTGCTTATCTCTATTTTTGTCGCACCGAATATAAAAATTATTGATAATATTATTACTATTGTTATGATTATTTTTGGTTTTTTGGCTTGGTATTTGCTTAGTTTGATTAGTTGTTTTTTTATCTTTTTAAAAAAGTCGTCGCTTTTCACTTCTCTATTGCGTCCGAATGTGTTTAATGTAGCTGGGATTATTAGTGTTGTAACTAAAAAGATTATTGTAATGCCTATTGAGAGTACTATTCCTTGGCTTTGACTGCTAGGGCTTACTCCGAACATTAGTGCGCTAAATCCTGCGACGGTTGTGGCGTAGCTTACAAATATTGCTTTAGTTATGTGGTCTATTGCTTTGTGTATTGCTTTTGGTTTGTTGTTGTTTTTTATTTCTTTATTGTATGCTATTAACACGTGTATTGTATAATCTATTCCAAGTCCTAATACTAATATGCCTATTGCGGCGAGCGTAATTGTTAGTGGTATGTTTAATATTGACATTGTGCCTGCTAGGATTATGAGCGAGCTTAGGGGTATGCTTATTGCAAGTAAGCTGTATCTTGCGTCTTTAAAATACCAAAATAGTACTGCGAATATCGCGCTTAGTGTAAATAATATTGCTTTTAGATTATCATTTATTAGCAAGGTGTTTACTCTATTTAATAATACTGGGAAGCCTGTTATTGTTGTTTTAATTCCTGGCCTTGTGCCTACTTCATCTAAGTAATTGTTTAGTTCTTCTAAAACGTCTCTCTCGCCTTGTACTTTGCGTGGAACATCCACTCCTAAAATAATTCTTGCATATTGCTCATCATCGCTTATTTGAATTGGGCTTATTGTTTTTACGTATTGGCTCTCTTCTAAAACTCGCTTTATATCTTCTGCGTACTTTGTCACTGTTTCATCTTGCATCGTGGTAGGTCTGTTCTTTATTTTAGTCTCTGGGTCTAATTCTAGTAGAATTGTAAAGGCATTATTTGTTTCAAACGTGTTGCTTAATATTCGCTCATTAGTGTTAAATTCAGATGTGGGGCTTACAAGGACGCTAAAGCTTGGATCTATTGGGAGTTTTACTGCGTGTGATGCAAAAAATATTAAGATTAAAAAGAAAAATATTAGTATTATTTTTCCATATTTTATTTGTGCATCAATAATTTTATCAAACATGTTCCCAAATCCCTTTAAACAATAGACTAAGAAACTAATTTATTTAGTTAAATTATTTGTTATTTTTGCTATTTATAAGATAAATATTTATACAATTACTTGTTTCGTTTTTTTTATGGTATATGTTCCAAGTAATGAAATCTTAGATAAGTACGCTGATGTGATGGTTAATTTTGCTTTAAATAAAGGCCAAGGGATAAGAGCTGGTGAAGTCGTGGAAATTATTGTCCCTGAGATTGCAAAGCCTATTCTTCCTCATTTATACAAAAAGGTTTTACTTGCAGGCGCGCATCCTTTAGTTAAGTTTTTGCCTGATGATATGGAAACTTTAAAGTATGATTATGGTAGTGATGAGCAGATTGGTTTTTTCCCAGCAAAGCTTCTTCGGGGGAAAGTTGATGAGATTAATCATACATTGATGGTTATTGCTGATAAGAATCCTACTGCTCTAAAAAATGTTGATCCAAAAAAGATTATGCTCGCACAAAAAGCTATGCATCCTTATCGTAAGTGGAGAGAGGAAAAAGAGAATACCGGTAAATATTCTTGGACTCTTTGTTTGTATGGGACAGAGGCTGTTGCAAAAGAGGCTGGTTTGTCTTTAGAAGAGTATTGGGATATAATAATAAAGTCTTGTTTCTTAGATAAAGAAGATCCGGTTAAAATATGGACTGATACTAATAATGAAATTCAGAGGATTTGCGAGGTCTTAACTGATATGAAGATTGATAAAGTTCACGTTGAAGCTGATGGTACTGATTTATGGGTTACAATAGGCGATAAAAGAAGGTGGCTTGGTGGGCGAGGGAATAATATACCTTCATTTGAAATTTTTACATCTCCTGATTGGCGTGGTACTAATGGTAAAATAAAGTTTACAGAGCCACTTTATAGATACGGTAATTTGATTAAAGGCATCGAGTTAGAGTTCAAAGATGGTAAGATTATTAATTTTAAAGCTGATGAGAACGAGGATTTATTAAAGGAAATGATAGATGTTGATAACGCAGATAAAATAGGTGAGTTTTCATTAACCGATGGCAGGATGTCTAATATAACAAAGTTCATGGCTGAAACTCTCTACGATGAAAATGTTGGAGGAGTTCAAGGAAATACGCACATCGCAATTGGAACAAGTTTTGATGAGGCATATGACGGTCCAAAAGAGGATTTGAATGATGGTTTATACAAAGAATTAGGTTTTAATAAAAGCGCGATCCACACAGATATAGTATCAACTTCAAAGAGAAAAGTTACAGCTCATATGAAAAACGGAGATAAAAAAGTAATCTACGAAGATGGACAGTTTAAGGTATGAATTAAGAAGGCATAATGTGAATTTAAATTAATCTAAACATAACTTTTCTAAAAAATAAAAGCACGAATTCAGAAATTTTCCGGGAAAAGACGCGAAGAACATTTTAAGTAAAACATTTTCTATTAGGATAATGAAGATTAAAGATATAGCTTTTAGTAATAGGCCGCGCGAGAGAATGAAACAACTTGGAAGCCACGTTTTAACAGATGCAGAGGTTCTTGCAATTATTTTACAGAAAGGAACACGAGGCGAGAACGTTATTGATATGAGTAATCGTTTGATTTCAAAACACGGACTTAATAAGTTATCAGAATGTACCTTGCAAGAGCTCAAAGAGATTAGAGGCGTAGGAGATGCTAAAGCTCTGCAAATTAAAGCAATTTTTGAATTAAGTAAAAGAGTACGCGCGGGCAAGATATGCGAGACGGTTTTTAATAATTCAGCTGATGTTGCAAATTATTACATAGCCAAGCTTGGAGATAAGAAAAAAGAATATTTTATCGCAGTTTTCTTGGATTCAAAGAATAAAATAATTAGCGATAAAGTAATTAGCATCGGAACCCTAAACGCTTCCTTAGTGCACCCAAGAGAAGTGTTTAAAGAAGCGATGAGAGCAAGCGCGAACTCAATAATACTAGTTCATAATCATCCAAGCGGAGACCCAGAACCAAGCGAAGAAGACATCATGATCACGAAGAAATTACAAGAAACCGGAGAAACAGTAGGTATAACAATACTCGATCATATTATTATTGCAAAGGATAAGTACGAGAGGGTTTTTTGAAATAAAGAATTGTTACATATTATTTTTTCACTAGACATTTCACAACGCATTATTTATTAATTAAAAGCTTTTTATTATGATATAAAAATAATTTTATAACAATTACGCGAACATTATCGGAAAAAACCACTTATTTTAGAATATCTTTCGACGTACGTGGCAGTATGGTTCTCCGCCTTTCTTTTTGTAGTAGTCTTGGTGTTGTTTTTCTGCTTTGTAGAAATCTTTTGTTTTTCTTAGCTTTGTTACGGGTTTATATCCTCTCTTTTCTAATTCGTTGATTATTTTTTGCGCGGTTCGTTTTTCTTTTTCGTCTTCGTAGAATATGTATGATTCGTACTGCTCCCCTAGGTCTGGTCCTTGTCCTCCTCTTTGTTCAAAGTCATGTATCTCAAAAAATATTTTGACGAGTTCTTCGTACTTTATTACTTTATCATCATATATTACTTTAACAGCTTCAACGTGCCCAGTACCACCACGACAAACTTCCCTATACGTAGGATTCTTAGTTTCGCCGCCAGCATATCCTGATATTGCTTGTATTACTCCTTTTGTATTTGAAAAATGATATTCTACGCCCCAGAAGCATCCTGCTGCGAAGATCGCGCTTTTAAAATTGAGTTGTTCATCTTGTGTAAAATCGAGTGATATTGAATTCACGCAGTGTCTTGTGTTCTTCTTTGTAAATCTCTCTCCGCGAAAAACGTGTCCGAGGTGTCCTTTGCATTTCGCGCATATTATCTCTACTCTATTAGTATCTTTCTCCTTGACTTCTTTAACAGCACCGCTTATTGTATCATCAAAGCTTGGCCATCCGCAGAAAGCTTCAAATTTGTCTTTTGATTTATACAAAGGATTACCGCATTGCTTACATGTATAGATTCCTTTTTTGAAGTTATATGTGTGTTTTCCTATGAATGGTAGTTGTGTTCCTTTATGAAGAATTACTCTCTCCTCTTCTTTATTCAATTTTTTTAGTTTCATCTCCATCACATCAATTTTATTTGAAAAACTTTTATATATTCATAAGTTTTATTGAACTTATTATGAATTTATTATTTGTGTGTAACTTTGGGAAGTATCGTAGTAGGACTGCTGAGGATTTGCTCTCAGGTAAATTCAACACTAAATCTGCTGGTATCATCTCCGATACTAATCCCCTAACAAAGTCTAAGCTTGATTTTGCTGACATCGTATTTGTCATGGAAGATCATCAAGAAGAATTTATTAAAAAGAATTTTCCAAAAGAGTATTCTAATAAAAAAGTTGTTTGTTTGGGTATTGAAAATCTTTATGGTTACAATGATGAAACGCTTAAAAAGTTAATTTTGGATAAAGTTCGTTTGCATCATAAATAATATTTTTTTCGTCTCTTTTTCATATCTCGAAGTGTTGTTTTATTGTTTTCATGATGTCTTGGTGTACTTGTTGTGTTTCTTTGTTTGCGTTTATTTTTTGTATTCTTTTGTGTTGTGGGTGTGTTATTGGTATTTCTTCGTAGTATCTCATCTCTTCGTGGTATGCTGTTCGTACTGCTTCGTGGAATTTTTTTCCTTTTCCATCAAAATAATCTGCGTAGCTTCCTCTATCTGTCTCCTCTAACCTTTTGTATATTTCCTCTATTGGTATGTCGAGGAATAGTGTTAGGTTTGGTACTACTCCTTGTATTGCTCTTTGGTTTTCAGCTCTTATGTGTTCTACTCTCTCTGGGTTAAATACGTGTCCTTGGTATACTGTTGTTGAGTCTAGGCTTCTATCTATTATTGTGAAGTCGTTTTCTTTTAGTGATTGTTCTATGTGGTTTGTGTATATTATGTTTCTTGCGGCAAAAAATAGGTATTCTTGTGTTCTTGGTTTTAGTTCTTCTTCTCTTAAGTATGTTTTAAAGACTTCTTCTGCTGGGTTGTTGTAGTTCATGAATTCTGTTGCTAGATCTTGTAAGATATTTGTTTTTGTCTCGCCGTGTAGTATAAAGTTTATTACTTCGTTTTTAAGAGTATTATCTGATGTTTTTAGTGCTTCTTGTAAGTATCTTTTGGCTACGTTTGGTGTTTGTTCTTGTTCGAAGAAGTATTTGTATTTGTTTAGATCTAGGTCTTGGAAGAATCCTTGTGGGAATTCAAATTTTGTGTCGTATTTGTTTTTTAGTATTATTCGTATAAGTTCTGATTTCGGGGTTGATCCTGGTTCCCAGTGTTTGTTATTTACGCTGTAGCCTATTTGTATTAGTGCTTTTTTTATTAATTCTCCGTGTGTTCCTTTTCCTGCGCACTCGCCGCCTTCAAGTGTTATTAATTTCCCTATCACCAAGATGCCCCCGCTGTATTTACTTTTTAATAGATACTATTTATATTTATCTGTTTTCAAAAAGCATTATTTAATTAGTTATTTTGGTTTTGTTGATTTTAGAATTTGTATTCATCAAAGTCTTTCTTTGAGAAATATAGTTGTTTTTTAGCTTCATATTCTTCATTTGTTTCTAACTCTTCAAAATACATTTGTCCTTCTTGTTTTTCTAGTATTATCGCGTTGTTTCCTACTGCTCTGAGTGTTGGTTTTCCTACTGCGTTTTTCATTTTGTGTGTTGTGTGTAAGTGTCCGTCTATTGTTATTTTTGCTTTTAGGCTTAGTTTTGCTGCTGCGAGTAGTGTTGGCATCTCGTTTGCTTTTTTATTTTCTCGCCACTCTCCTCTTCCTATTTGTCCGTGTGTGAAAAATACGTCTATTTCTTCATTGTTTTTCATTATTCGAATCCAGTCTGGGTCGTCTTTTGGGTCATTTATTGTTTCTATTTTTTCTCTGTTAAAATCTGTGATTAGTTCTCTTTTTGTTCTAAGGTGGGAAAATATTTTGTTCAGTTCTGCATCTGATAGTATTCCGTAGCAGTAGCTTTGTAAGTGTCCTGTGTTTGGTATTCCTGCTATTTTTATTCCATTTAGGTTCACTACTCCTTCTTCTCTTAGTAGGTCTATTAGTAATTCTTTGTTCTCTAAGTAGTGTTTTGTTAGGTCTGTGAAGAATATTGGTTCGTGGTTTCCGAGTAAGTATGCTGTTTTTACTTTGTATTTATCTATTAGGTTTGCGAGTTTTTTTGCGTGTAGCGCAACCATTGCTCTGTATAGTTCTTTTAGCTCAGCCCCGTATTTGTATGTTGGTGAATATTTTTCTGGGAGTGTTAGTCCCATGTTTAGTGCGACTCCTTCAAAATTGTAGTCTCCTATTACATCTCCGTTTATAACGAAGGGTATTTTTTTCTCTGATGCTACTTTAAACCAGTGTTCTAGTGCTTCCCAGTTTGCGTGGTGGTCTGAGCTTGTGAGAATTGCGTTTTCCATCTATTTATTCTCCGATGATCTTTATTAGTACTCTTTTCTCTCTCTGTCCATCGAATTCTGCGTAGTATATTTGTTCCCATGTACCAAGTTCTAGTGAGTTATTTGAAATTGGCATTGTTACTTGGTGTCCCATTAGCATTCGCTTCAAGTGTGCATCCGCGTTATCTTCTCCTGTTTGGTGGTGTTTGTAATCTAATTTTCTTGGTGCGAGTTCCTCAAGCCACTTAGAAATGTCTTCTATTAGTCCTTGTTCGGCGTCATTCACATATACTGCTGATGTTATGTGCATCGGGTTTATTAAGCATAGTCCGTCTTTTATTCCTGATTTTTTTATTGCTTTTTCTACATCGTTTGTGATGTTTATAAAGTCCATTTCTTTGGTTGTGTTAAAATATAAATATTCTGTGTGTGTTTTCATATTAGTGGTGTTTTTTCTTTTCATTTATGTTTTTTTCTCTTTTTTTTAGAAAAACATTTATTAGTGGTTGTTTATTTCTCGTATTTTATGCTTATTAAATCTCTCTATTTGAAAAATATTCGCTCATACGTTGAGCAAGAGTTTTTTTTCAAAAAGGGTATGACTCTTTTATCTGGGGATATTGGTAGTGGTAAATCATCTGTTCTCTTGGGTATTGAGTTTGCTTTGTTTGGTTTAATTCGTGGTTCTATTAATGGTTCTTCTCTTCTTCGTCATGGTGCTAAGGAAGGTTTAGTTTCGCTCTCTTTTAGCATTGGGAGTGATGTTTTTGTTGTTGAGCGTGGTTTAAAGAAAACGTCTAATGGTATTATTCAAGATAAGTGTAGTTTTTCTTTGAATGGTTCGAGGACTAATTTGGCTCCTGTTGAGCTTAAATCTAAGATTTTGTCGCTTTTAGGTTATCCTGATGATTTGGTTTCAAAGTCTAAAAGTCTTATTTTTAGGTACACTGTTTATACGCCTCAAGAAGAAATGAAGCATATCTTGTTTGATTCTAAAGATGATAGGCTTGAGAAGCTTCGTCGGATTTTTGGTGTTGATAAGTATGAGTTGGTTAAAAATAATGCGAGTATTTATGCGCGTGATCTTAGAAGTGAGACTAAGGCTTATTCCTCTGTTGAGGAAGATGTTTTTAATTTGAAAGATAAAGTTAAAGCTTTAAAAACTGAGTTGAATTTATTTTTTGAGGAGCGTGATTCATTATCATCTGAGAGGGATGAGATTTTAAAAAAGGAAAAAGCTGTTGGTGATGAGCTTAAATTATTAGAAGATGATATTAATAATTTTAACAAAGTTAAATCTTCAAAAGAGGTTTTGTTAAAAGATATTTCATCTATTAAAAGTTCTCTTAAAGATCTAAGTTCTCGTATTGCCTCAATTAAGGAATCTATTGAGTCTAAAGAAAAGTCTTTAAAAGATATTCCTAAGGCGGATAAATCGTCTGATGATATTAAAAAAGATTTGCTTGATGTTAATAGTAAACTTGATGATTTAGCTGAAAAGATTAATAAGGCAAATAGTAAAAAAGCTGTTATTAATAGTAAGATTTCAAGTATTAATGATTTGTTAAAAGACATTGAGGAATTAGATACTTGTCCTACTTGTTTGCAAAATGTAAGTTCTAAGCACAAAGAAGATTTGAGATTATCTGAGAAGAAAAAATTGGATGCTTTAAATAAAAAATTGGTTGTTTTAAATGATTATATTGATAAAGCGAGGCATAATAAAGATAAGCTTTCAAAAAAGCGTGAGTTGCTTGAAAAAGAATCTGAGAGAGTTAAATCTCTCGAGTTAAAAACAAGGCTTGCGCGTCAATCATTAGATTTTATTAGTGAGCGTAAGGCTGATTTGAAGAGTTTTGAGGAAACTTATAGGAAGCGTGAAGTTGAGCTTAAAGAAAAGGAAGAAGAATTGGTTGTTGTTGATAAAAAAATTGCATCCTTTAAAGATTTAAATGATAAAATTTCTCACACAAAGCAAAAAAGTCTTGAGGTTAATAATTCTCTTAGAGCAGTTGAAAAAAAATTATCTGCTACATCTCAGGCTATTAAAGATAAAAAATCAGCTTTATTAGAAAAAGAGGAAGAGTTAAAGGTTAAAGAAAAGGATTTATCGCAGCTTTTGGATAAAAAGATCTTGGAGAATTGGTTGAGTAATCATTTTATTAATCTTATGGGTATTATTGAAAAGCATGTTTTATCTAGGTTGCATCGTGAGTTTAACTCTTTGTTTCGTGAGTGGTTTGATGTTTTAGTTGAGGATTCTGAGTTAGAGGCAAGTGTTGATTTGGATTTCTCTCCTATTATTTCTCAAAATGGTTATGATTCTAGTGTTGAGAATTTGTCTGGTGGTGAGAAGACTGCGATTTCTCTTGCATATAGGCTCGCGTTAAATAAGGTTATTAATGATTTGGTTCATGATGTTAAAACTAAAGGTGTTTTAATTTTAGATGAGCCTACTGATGGTTTTAGTTCTGATCAATTGGATAAGGTTCGTGATGTTTTAGAGAAGAGTAATGCTGAGCAGGTTTTAATTGTAAGTCATGAGGCGAAGCTTGAGAGTTTTGTTCAAAACGTCATTAGAGTTAATAAAAACAATCATGAAAGTGAGGTTTTACAATTTTAGGAGGTGGTTTTTTATGAGGGTTAGGTTAAAAAAATTGTTTGATGATGCGAAGCTTTTTAGTTACGCGCATGATGATGATGCGGGCATGGATGTTTTCTCAAATGAAGATGTTACTATACGTGCTAATTCTCGCGTGGTTGTTAGTACTGGTATTTCTATGGCTCTTGAGCCTGGTTTTGTTGCGCTTGTTTGGGATAAGTCTGGTTTGGCTGCTAAAAAAGGTATTAAGACTATGGCTGGTGTGATTGATAGTGGTTATCGTGGCGAGGTTAAAATTGTTGTTTTAAACACATCTAATGAAGATGTTGTTGTTTGCAGACATGAGAAAATTGCTCAGATTTTAATTCAGCGCGTTGAGCGTGCTGATTTAGTTGAAGTTAGTAATTTAGATGATGATACTAGTAGGGGCAGTGGTGGTTTTGGTAGCACAGGGAATTCATAATTTGCTTAGTCATTATTAATTAGTTGTATCATAATCTTTTTAAAGGACGAGTTTCCTCATCGTTTTATGTCAATTTTCAGACCTATTTTAAAAGATAAAGAATTTTCGCTTGAAAAGCGTTTGCGTTTATTTGAAGCTACCATGGCTGGTGTTGGTTTCATTTTAGGCGCTGGTATTTATGTTTTAATTGGCGCTGTTGCTAATTTTTCTGGGTCTGCTATTTGGTTATCTTTTATATTCGCAGGTTTTGCTGCCCTAGCATCTGGTTTTAGTTATGCTGAGTTATCTTCTATGTTTCCTGTTGCTGAGAGCGAGTATATTTATGCAAATGAGGGTCTTGGTAAGCGTTATGGTTTTTTTGCATATATCTCTGTTATATTAGCTTTAACTATTGGTATATCTGGTGTGTCTATGGGTTTTGCTAGTTATTTTAGTGAGCTCACTGGTGTGTCTAATTTGTTTTTAATTGCTGTTTGTGTTATTGCTTTTTTTGCTCTGCTCAATTGGTATAGTATTAAATACGCGGCAAGGGTTACTTTTATTTGTACTATAATCTCTATTATTGGTTTGTTGGGTATTGTTGCTTTAGCTTTTTTTAGTGGGCCTAGCACGTCTGCTGATTATTTTGTTATGCCTGAGGGTTTGCTTGGCGTAATTAGAGGCGCTTCTTTAATCTTTTTTGCATATCTTGGTTTTGAGGGCATTGTTAAAATTGCTGATGAGACTAAAAATGCTCGTAAAAATATTCCTATAGCCATCATTCTTGCAATTATTATATCTACTGTTGTGTACATCGCGGTTGCTCTTGCAGCTGTTAGTGTTTTGTCTTGGGAGGAGCTTGCTGCATCTTCTGCGCCTTTAGCTGATGTTGCTGCCTCTGTTATGGGTAATCAAGCGTTTGTTGTTCTTGCAATCATTGCTCTATTATCTACTGCGAATACTATTTTGATGGGTATTCTCTCATCTTCTCGTGGCTTTTATGGTCTCGGTCAAATTTTTAATAAATTTAAGTTCTTCTCAAAAATTGGTAAGCGTAATACTCCTACTCGGGCTATTGTTGTAACTTCTTTGATTGCTGTTATGTTTTTGGCGTTTGGTGATATTTCGACCATTGTTGGTTTTACTAATTTTCTCATTTTTGCTACATTCATCATAATTAATATTGCTGCGATAAATCTTAGGTATAAAAAGCCTCATTTAAAGCGTAAATTTAAAATGCCTTTTAACATTGGCAAAATACCTGTTTTTTCTGTTTTAGGTATTGCTATATCTTTTCTGCTTATTTTCAATCTTGAAACTTTGCATATAATTAGTGGTTTTATTGGTACTGGTTTGCTTTTTTTAATATATCATATTTTATATAAAAATTCAAAAAAAGTTAAAAGGAGCGATGCTTAAATATGGATTTGAGAAATAAGGTTGCTATCATAACGGGTGCTGCTCGTAATATTGGTCGTGCTATTGCAATTGAGTTTGCAAAAGAAGGCGCCAAGGTTGTTTTATCTGATGTTGATATTGATAATTGTGAGCTTGTTTGTGATGAGATAATTGATGCTGGTTTTGATGCTGTTGCAATTGAGTGTGATGTAACCCGTAAAAAAGATGTTGAGTCTTTGTTAAAGAAAACTGTTAAGAAGTTTCAGCGTGTTGATATCTTGGTTAATAATGCGAGTGATGAGGTTGTAAAACCTTTCTTTGATGTTACTGAAGCGGAGTGGGATTCTGTTATGGATATTAATCTTAAAGGTGTTTTTTTAACTACTCAGATTATTGGGCGGAAGATGGCTGAGCAAAAAGAGGGTAAAATTATTTCTATTTCATCTATTGCTGGCGAGGTTGGTTTTACTTATACTTCTTCTTTTTGTGCATCAAAGGCAGGAGTTATTAATTTGACAAGAGAGCTCGCACTTGAGTTATCTGAGCATAATATTAATGTTAATACTATAACATCAGGTGTTCTTCCAACGAAGATTACAAAAGATATTCTTGAGGATAGGCAGACTAAGCAGTCTTTGCTTGAGAATCTTCCTATTAAGCGTATTGGTAGGCCTGATGATATTGCAAGAGCCGCGGTGTTTCTTGCATCTGAAAAGTCTAGATATATCACTGGGCATAACTTAGTTGTTGATGGAGGTTGGCTTTGCCATTGATTTAAAATGAAACTTAGAAGTAGAGTTGCAATTATTACAGGTGCTGGTGGCGGTATTGGTCGTGCTATTGCAATTGAGTATGCAAGGGAGCATGCAAGACTTGTTTTATTAGATGTTGATTCTAAAGCTACTAAAGAATTAGTTACTCAAATTGAGCATTTTGGTGGCGAGGCTATTTTTATTAAGTGTGATGTTACAAAAGAGAGGCAAGTTAAGCGTAGTATTAAAAAAGTTTTAGATACTTTTGGTAAGATTGATATTCTTGTGAATAATGCTGGTTTGTTTTTAAAAGAGCCTTTGGAGAGGACTTCTGAGGCTGAGTGGGATAGTATTATTAATACTAATTTGAAAGGCGCGTTTTTTTTCACAAAGCACGTGGCAGAGCATATGAGGAATGTTCATTATGGTAAAATTATAACTGTCTCATCCATTGCCGGGAAGGCTGGTTTGGTTAATACTTCTGCTTTCTCTGCTGCTAATGGTGGCATTGTTAATTTGACTAGGGTTTTAACGCTTGAGTTATCTCCGTTTAAGATTAATGTTAATGCTATCTCTCCTGGGATGGTTGTAACTAAGATGATGGAGAATGTTTTGCAAGATGATAAGTTGAAAGAATCTTTGGTGAATAGTATTCCTATGAGGCGTTTTGGTACTCCTGAGGAAATTGCTGATGCCGCTGTTTTTTTGGCTTCTGGTGATTCTGATTTTATTACTGGGCATAACTTAGTTGTTGATGGTGGTTGGAAGACTCATTGATTCATTGTTTTTTTTGTTCGTAGTATATATCTTCTAATTCTTCTTTTGTTATTATATCTTCTGGTTTTCTATCTTCTCGAAGTGTTGTTATTCTTGGAAATCTTAATGCGTATCCAGCGTCATAGCTTGGGCTTTTTTGTATTTCTTCAAATAGCACGCTTACGACTATTTCTGGTTTTACTCGAACGTCTCGTCCTCGCTCATTTATTATTAGTGGTTTTAATTTTTCTGTCATTTCTCTAAAAGATAATCCTTCTTCTGGTTTTTCTTTAAGTCCTGTTCCAACTCGTCCAAGTTCTAAGAATTCTCCGTCCTCTAAGCATGCTAAGCTAAAGCTTGTGAGCCATCCGCTTCGCTTTCCCTCGCCCCACTCCGCTCCTACTATTACAAGGTCTAGTGCGTCCATTGATGATTTGTATTTCACCATTGATCCGACTCTCGCTCCTGGTTTGTATTTTCCGTTTAGGTTTTTAAACATCACGCCTTCATTTCCTGTATTTACTGCTTCCTCAAAAAATTTTGTTGCATCTTCCTCGCTGCTCGTTGTTATTTGTTTTGATATTGTTATCTTTTTTTCTCTCTCTTTAATTATTTTTTTAAGTTCTTCGCGTCTCTTTTCAAATGGTTCATTTAATAGTTCTTCTCCGTTTAGGTATAAGATGTCAAATATGTTTAATTCTATTGGTAATTTTTTTGATAGGTCTTCTATGTTGTATTTTCTTTTAATTCTCTGTGATATGTGTTGAAACGATGTGTATTTTCCTGTTTGAGGATTGTATCCTACTGCTTCGCAGTCAATTATGAAATTTTTGGCATCTATGTAGTCTTTTATGTATTCTCTAACTTCTGGGAATTGTTCAGTTACATCTTCTAATCGTCGAGTGTATATTTTTACATCTTCATCTTTGTGTATTTGCATTCTAAATCCGTCGTATTTATATTCTATCGCGGCTGGTTTTCCTACGGATTTGAATGCGTCATTTATCGTTGTAACTTTTTGTGCGAGCATTACTTTTAGTGGTTTTCCTATGTTGAGTTTTGTCTCTTTTAGGTATTTTAATCCTTTTTTTGCTGTCTTTGCTGCTATCTCAAAATCATTTGTTTTATCTATTACTGATTGTAGTGTGTTTATTGCATCGTTGTATTTTTCTCTATCATCTGGGTTTATTGTTATTGTCTTATCATCATAATTCGGTTCTGCCTCGCTCAAAAATGCCCAAGCGATTGCATCTCTTAATGTTCCCTCAGCGACTCCTACTCTAAGGTCTTGTAGTGCTATTCTAACTACGTATTTTGCCTCGATGGGTTCTGCGAGTGATAGTAATCTTGATAGTGTCTTAGTTTTTTGCTCAACGCTTCCAATACCTTCAAGTTTTGCAAGTTTTCGAAAGCCATTAAAAACATCTAAAACAGTGAGTTCCTCGACGAATAATACTCCTTGTTTTTTTGCGTTTGCTTGCTCTTTTGCAACAATGCCTAAATCTCCTTTATCTCGCCACATGTTCTCTATTTTATTTGGTGCTAGGCCTAGCGCAGAGGCCATAGATTTTACAACTAGCTTTGATGCTATTCCTAAGTCGTGTTTGTCTGCTGTGTTGAATACTTTTCCTTGTAGTAATAGTATTATTTTTTCAAGTTCGTCTTCTTTTGCGTTTTTTAGCAAGTCAGAGATTATTTTTGTTTTCTTCAATCTTTTAGGTGTGTTTTCTAAAGAATCATATGCTTGTGCAAGTAAAATAAATTTCATGTTCTTTGTTAAAGCGTTGCTTTTTTTAAATCTTGTCAAAACTAGTTGTTATTTTAGTAAAGTTTTTAAAAAAGAGTATTAAAACATGTAGAAGGGTGAGAGGTTCAATGGATAAATCAAATAAAAGCATGAATAAAGCATATATTATATCAATTATAGCACTTATTTTAGGAGTTGTTAGTTTTCTTGGAGTAATGTTTAGTAATACTGGAATTGAGTGGACGTGTAATTACGCTGAGTGCACTGAGTACGTAGATGTAACAGGCGAGGAGTGGGCAGAGGATAATTGTTTTGCAACAGATGAAGGCGTTTTTTGCGTTGCAACGTTAGAAGATGGCAGACAGTTTGAAGTCCCGTTTGAAAATATTGATATAAATGAGATTAGCGCGACGAAGTGCGTTAGCTATACTTGCATTGAAGAAGTACCATACAGGAACGTTAATTACGAGGTTGAAATATAAGTTTTGCAGTTTTTAAAAGAAAAAACTTTAAAAATAGACAATAAATACTAAAGAAATCACAGCCCCGTAGTGTAGCGGCCAATCATCCAGGACTTTGGATCCTGGGACCTCGGTTCAAATCCGGGCGGGGCTAT
>CAZCTY010000015.1:0-25769 GCA_964501945.1 uncultured Methanosarcinales archaeon | reverse complement strand
GGTTTGAATTAACTTTGTCTATGTGTCGTTTTATTGCTATGAATCCTACTGTGAAGCTTCCGTTTAAACGGTATGAAATTGGTCGTGTTTATAGGGATGGTCCTATTAAGCTTGGTCGTATGCGTGAATTTATTCAGTGCGATGTGGACGTTGTTGGTTCTAAGAATATGAGTGCTGATGCTGAAATTTTAAGGCTTGGTGTTGATGCTCTTAAAAATCTTGGTTTGGATGCGTACATCTTAGTTAATAATCGTAAAATTTTGAAGGGGTTGTTGAGTATTTGTAATTTATCTGAGGATAAAAAAATATCTGCGATAATTGTAATTGATAAGCTTAGTAAAATTGGTGTTGATGGTGTAAAAAAAGAATTAGAGAGCGTAGGGGTGTCTTCTTCTGATTCTGACAAGTTATTATCTATTATTTCATATAAGGGTTCATTTGGTGAAACTCTCTCTTTGTTAAAAAAAGAGATAACTGATGAGGAGGGCGTTGAGGGTTTGAGTGAAATTGAAGAATTGTTTTCTTATCTATCAGAGGAGGATTTAGAGAATATTAAATTTGATCTCTCTCTTGCAAGAGGTTTATCTTATTATACGGGAACTATATTTGAGGGTTATTTGAGGGATTCTAAAGTAACGTCTGCTATTTGTGGTGGTGGTCGTTATGATGATTTAATTGGTAAATTAATGAACACTAATAATCCGTTCCCGGCGCTTGGTATAAGTTTTGGCATGGTTCCTATTCTTGAAGCGTTTAATTTAGAAAATAAAGATACTGTTGAAAAAGAAGTCGTGGTAGATGTTTTCATCGCGCCTATTGGTAATACTCTAAAAGATGCGATGGGCCTTGCGAGGTCTTTGAGGGATGAGGGTATTCGTGCAGATGTTGATGTTATGAATAGGGCTATTACTAAGAATTTGAAATATGCTGATTCTCTGAAAATTCCTTTTGTATTATTTGTTGGGGAAGATGAGCTTAAAAAAGGAGAGTTTAAATTGAAAAACATGCGTAGTGGCGAGGAAGAATTTTTATCTTTAAATAAGGTTTTAGAAAAGTTAAAATAATTTTTTTTTTATGTTTTTTTTAAAAAAACGTTGTGAGTATTATTATCCACGCGCAAAATAATCCTATTAGTAGTATTCCTTCAAATCTCGTTGTTCCTAAGCGTTGTATTTTTTCTATGTTTGTGTTTTGTTGTTTGTTATGTCTTTTTTTCATGAAGAATATTGTGCTAACAAACATGGCAAAAATCATAAGGGGGAGCTTAAATCCTAAGGTTATATTATTTAGTGCTACGCTTCCTATTATTATTGCTGGGATTGCAATTCCTATGTTGAAATTTACTATATTTGAGGTTATTAGGTTAGAATATATTTCTTCGTGTTCTTTTTTTATGAGGCAAACGAGTCCTATTGCTAGTTCTGGTAGTGATGCGCCTATAACTCCTATAACTGATCCTATAATTATTGTTGGTACGGAGTATGTTTCAGCTATTATTATGAAGGCTTTAACGCTTATGTTTGCAAACCATGCGACGAGTGTTCCAAATATTATTGTTAGAAATATTTCTTTTTTCAAATTTTTTGATTTTAGGTGTGTTTCTTTTTTGCTTTTAAAAAAATTTAGTAACGCGATAAATAATATGAACAATCCAATAAGGCCGTATCCTGTTGTTCTGTTTATGTTATATGAAGCATTGTTCATTAAATTAATGTTGCTGCTTATTCCTAGAACTATTAGAGACATTGATGCAATTATTATTGTTAATGCGACTATGCCTCTTTGAAAACTTTTTCCTCTCTCTAAAGGTTTTATAAGCGTTAGAATTCCAAGAACAAGTGTTAAATTCGCTATATTAGCACTTACAATATTGGAGATTATCAAATCACCTCTATTCTCGATTGTGAGTGTTATTATGATAACAAGTAGGGGTATTGAGGATGCTAGTCCCATAAGTGTTGTTCCTACGTTTTTTCCTGTTTTGCTTGCGATTCTTGAAATGTTTCTCTCTAATAACACGGCGCAAATCATTGTTATGCTCAGGCCTATTAGCGCGATTATTATAAGAGAATTAGTATTATACTCATCCAAATTTAGACTTGGTCCAAATCCATGGCTTACTTGTCTCTCTTCGTTTGGCACGTTTGTTTCTGCAAGAAAGCTCGTTGTAAAAAATATGATTATTAAAAATATGATTATTACAAAAAAATCTCTTTTTTTAATCATTTTTACTTGTCATATTTACAGATTTATTAATTTATTTATCTTAATGCAGGTATTTTAGTGTTATTTTTTTGTTTTCTCCGAAAACTTATTAAAGAAACTTTTTTTCTTTTTTTTTGATATTAATGGTTGATAAAAAGAATGATAAAGAATATTTATTAGAGCAAGACAGGCTTAATTGTATTGGTTGTGGTGCTTGTGTTGCGGTCGCGCCTAGTCATTGGGAGACATCAGAGGATGGTAAGGTTTCTATTATTAATAGCAAGACTCGTCAAGATGGTTGGGAAGAGAAAGATATTGGCAAAGAGGAGCTTACTGAGAATTTAGAGGCTGCAGAGTCTTGTCCTGTTTCTGTAATTCATATAACGTCTAAAAAGGACGGTAAAAAGCTTTAATTTTTAATGGCGACCATTAGCAAAATGTTTTTAAAACGGCGTTGATTACTTCTCTTAATGGAATCAGTTACTGAGGGGGAGATAATTAAAGTTCTTAAAAATAATCCTGATTTGAATATATTAGACATTTCTAAGAAATTATCTTTAGAGCGTCATACTGTCTCTAAATACTTAGAGGTTTTAAAAAGTAAGGGTGTTGTCTCATTTTCTAATAAAGGAAAATCAAAGCTTTGGCGTTTAACTAATAATTCTCTATCTCAATTGCTTGGTATGAATGATTTTATTTCATCGCAAGTTCTTGATTTGTTTAGATCTCTCAATTATGATGTGAGTATTCAATCAAAAAATTATGATGTTGTTTGGCATAGTGGCTCTGATAAGAGGGGCAAGTGTTATAAAATTCTCAAAGGCAAAAAAGAACATTGTGAGAATTGTGGTGCTCAAAGAGTATTTGAAACAGGTCTGCCCCAGCAAAGCAGGGTAGATAAAGGTTCGCGTAAAAAAAACTTTGTTTTTCAACCTATTAAAAACGAAGAAGGGGAAGTTGTCGCGGTCATAGAATTGAGCGGTGATATATAATGATTGATGAAGTTCGTAAAAAGGAAGTGTATGATAAGCCAGATAATCATAAGCACAAATTCAATACTGGCTTAGGTATCTCTGAGGATGTTATTAGAAAGATTTCTGATTATAAAAAAGAGCCTGAGTGGATGCTTCAAAAAAGATTATCTGCTTTTAAATCATTTCACGAACAAAAAATGCCGTCTTGGGGCCCTTCGCTTAAAAATCTTGATTTGAGTAAGATTTGTTATTTTGCTGTTCCTAATATTGAACACGGTGCATCTTCTTGGGATGATGTTCCTGAGGATATAAAAAAAACTTTTGATAAACTAAAAATTCCTGAATCTGAAAGAGAGATGCTCGCGGGTTCTGGCGCGCAGTATGATAGTGGTGTTGTGTATCATAATTTAAAAAATGAATTAAAAGAGAAGGGGATAATTTTTGAGGATATGGATGTTGCTGTAAAAAAGTATCCTGATTTAATAAAAAAATATTTTATGACTCGTTGCGTTACGCCTAGTCTTCATAAATTCGCAGCTTTGCATGGCGCTGTTTGGTCAGGTGGTACATTTATTTATATTCCAAAAAATGTTGAGCTTGATTTGCCTTTGCAAGCTTATTTTAGGATGAATTTTGAAGGGGCTGGTCAATTTGAGCATACTTTAATAATATTAGATGAGGGTGCTCAGGCTCATTACATTGAAGGTTGCTCTGCGCCTTTGTATAATTCTAGTTCTATTCATGTTGGTTGCGTTGAAATATTTGTAGAAAAAAATGCTAGGATGCGTTATTCGTCAGTTGAGAACTGGTCTAAAAACACATATAACTTAAATACGAAGAGGGCCATTGTTCAAGAACATGGCGTCGTGGAGTGGGTTTCAGGAAACCTTGGCTCGGGCGTAACTATGTTATATCCTGCAAGTGTATTACTTGGTGAGAATAGTCGTGCAAATCATGTCTCTATTGCATATGCTGGTGGAGGTCAAAATCAAGATACGGGTGCTAAGGTTTTTCATTTAGCGCCTAATACTAAGAGTACTATTACTGCGAAGAGTTTGAGCAAAGACGGAGGGGTATCTAGTTATCGTGGTCTTGTAAAAATTCCTAAAGGTTCTCATGGCTCTGTTTGTTCTGTGAATTGTGACGCTTTAATGTTTGATTGTAACAGCGAAACTAACACGTATCCTGTGATGTTGGTTGATGAAGTTGAAAGTGATGTTGTTCATGAAGCGAAGATTGGGCGTATAAGTGAAGATCAGTTATTTTATTTAATGAGTAGAGGGCTTGAAGAGGATGAGGCACTTAGGATAATAGTTGCAGGGTTCATCGAGCCATTAGTAAAAGAGTTGCCTCTCGAATACGCGGTTGAGATGAATCGGTTAATTGATATGGAATTTGAAAATAGTTTAGGATAAAAAGGTGATAATATGTATAATAATAAAGATGTAGGTGTTTTTTTAAGTAAGTATACTTTAAAGAAAAATGGCTTTGAAGCTATAGGTTATCATGGCAATTTAATGTATGAACGCGCAGGGCTAAACAATAATCATGTGGATCTTGTAATTGCAAAGCCATCTAAATTAGAAGATAGTTTTAATGGTGAGAGTGAAGCTTACTTAAAAGTTCTCAGGCTTGAAAATATGGCTTTAAATAATGACAATGAAGTTAAAATTGGTTTGAGGAATGGCGTTCAGCTTAGTTTGGATGATGAGTATTTAGCTAAGATGAAAGAAAATAGTTTATAGGTAAAAGTTTTATGGAAAAAGGTTTTAATAGCTTAATATTTAAAGATATTAAAGAATTGGGATGTGAGAAGAGTTTTTTTGAAAATAAATTATCGCTTACTTTCAAAAAGATCAATGACTTAGTTCTCGCAAGTTTATCTGAATCGTTAGACGTAGATTTATTAGTTGATGAAAACGTTCACTTAACGCTTATTTTTCATCCTAAAAAAAAGGTTTTGCTAAATTTTAATACTACGTTAAAGAAAAATTCTTCGTGCAAGATTGTTTTTATATCAAATAATTCATCAAGTATTAATCATGTATCTAATTGCGCTCAATCATCTAACATCGAGGTAGTGAATTTAGCTCTATCAAGCATTAACTCGTCTAATAAAATAATGCTCGCTGAAAAAGCTTCTTGCATTTTAGTTAATAATTATTTTTCTAATGATATATCTAATGTAAAAGACGTTGTAATTCATAAAGGTAATAATTCTTCTTCTCTAATAAAATCTAATGGTTACTTGCTAAATTCAAAAGCAGAATATAAAGGTCTTATAAAAATTGAAAGCGGCGCATTTGAATCTGTGGGTGAGCAAAAATCGCATATCTTGCTTGAAGGTGATTCTGGCGCAGTTTCTGTTCCTGATCTTGAAATATTAAATAATGATGTAAAATGTAGCCATGGTGCTATAACGTCTAGGATTAAAGATGAGGATTTATTTTACTTCGAATCAAGAGGCATTTCAAAAAAAGAGGCAAGAGATTTTCTTATAAAAAGTCATTTACTAGCCAACATTTTTGATAATAACATTAAAAGAATTTGTGAAGATTTTTTCATTGAGGCAGGTGTTTAAAAATGAGAGATAAATTTCCTATTTTAAAAAATATTGCGTATCTTGATAATGCTGCAACCACTCAAAAGCCGCTGTGCGTTATTAACAAAATTAAGCAATTTTATGAGGAAAATAATGCTAATCCAAGGAGGGGTATTTATGGTTTATCTGTGCGCGCGACTGATGTGCTTGATTCTTCAAGGCGGGTTGTATCTAAATTTTTAAATGCGGATTTTTCTGAAGTTTTCTTTGTCAAAAATGCTACTGATGGTTTTAATTCTCTAATGTATTCCCTAGAGCCTCTTTGTGTGAGTGGTGATAATATTATAACAACTATAATGGAGCATCACAGTAATTTTATTCCGTGGTTTGAGCTTGCTAAAAGAAAAAATCTTGAATTTAAAGCTGTACATCCTCCGTTTGAGCAAAACATTTTATCTTCTGTTAATAGCAAAACCAAAATTGTCTCATTTACTATGATGTCTAATGTTTCTGGTGAGATTTTAAATGTTAAAAAATTAGTTAGGAAAATAAAAGAAATTAATAATGATTGCATCGTAATTGTTGATGCGGCTCAAGGAGTTGCGCATTGTGATGTTGATGTAAAAGATCTTGGTTGTGACTTCTTAGTTTTTTCAGGTCATAAAGTTTATGGTCCCTTAGGTGTTGGCGTTGTTTATGGTAGAAAAAATGTTTTAGAAAGTCTCTCTCCTGCTATGTTTGGTGGGGGAATGGTTTTAGATTACAGGCAAGAAAACTTTGTTTTTGAAGAAGTTCCATATAAGTTTGAATCTGGCTCGCTTGATGTTGCAAGTATCTCGGGCTTAGCTGAGGCGTTGAACTTTTTCTCCAAAATAAAAGATAAATTTGAACGTGAAAAAGAATTGAATTCTCTTGCCCTATCAGAGCTTAAAAAAATTAAAGGGCTAAAAATTATTGGTCATGATAACGGTGATTATGGTCCTGTTATAAGTTTTACATTAAAAAATATTCATCCTCATGATTTGGCGAGTATCGCCGACTCGTTTAATGTTTGTATCAGGGCGGGGCATCATTGTGCTAAGCCTTATCTTAATTATCTTGGAGTTGATGCTCTTGCAAGGGTTAGTTTATCTTTTTATAATGATAAGGCTGATGTTTTAAAATTGATTGATGCGATTAAAAAAGCGAAGGTGATTTTTGATGAGTGATTTATACAGACAGATAATTCTTGATCATTTTAAAAATCCTTTAAATAAAGGTAAGTTGTTAAATCCTGATGTTGTAGTTGAGGATAGCAATCCTTTATGTGGGGATCACTTAGAATTTTTTTTAAAAACTGGTGATGGTGCTATAAAAGATATTTCATTTGAAGGCAAGGGCTGCGCGTTATGTATTGCATCAGCGTCTATTTTATCTGAGGATGTTAAAGGCAAAAAAATTGTTGATATTAAAAACATGTCAAGGGAAGATGTTTATAGTTTGCTTGGTATTGATATATCTCCTGCGAGAAATAAATGTGTGATGTTATCTTTATTTACTATAAAAAAAGGTTTGGAACTTTTAGAAAAAGATGGTTTAAAAAAATAATTGGGTGATTTAATGAGTGATGAAAAATTGTTGAGTGTTGAAAATTTATCTGTTTCTTTAGATAAAAAAATAATTAAAAATATTTCTTTTGATGTTGGGCGCGCTGAGACTCTTGTAATCATTGGTCCTAATGGTTCGGGTAAGAGTACTATTGCTAAAGCGCTAACTGGTTTTCCTGGTTTAAATGTTAGTGGGAGTGTTTCTTTTTTAGGTAAAGACTTGCTTGCGATGTCTCCTTCTTCTCGCGCTAAAGAGGGTTTGTTTATGTCTTTTCAAAATCCTGTTGAAGTGCCTGGTGTTAGTGTTTCTAATTTTATTAGAACAGCTATTAATGCGAGGAGACCTGATAATCCTTTGAGTGTTCGTGATTTTGTCTCGTCATTAAATAAAGCTATGGCATCTTTGGGCATTCCTAAAGAATTTTCTCACAGAGAGTTAAATCATGGGTTTAGTGGTGGGGAGAAGAAAAAAGCTGAGATGCTTCAATTAATGATGCTCGATCCAAAGCTTGCAATTCTTGATGAAACTGATTCTGGTTTAGATATTGATGCTCTAAAAAATATTTGTGAGCAGATTAATGTTCTCAAAGAAAAAAATAAAGATCTTGGTTTGATTATAATAACTCACTATAAGAGGATGCTTGATTATTTAGATTTTGATCGTGTTCTTGTTTTAAAAAATGGTGAATTGATAAAAAGTGGTGGCAGGGAACTTATTGATATAATTGAAAAAAAAGGGTTTGAGGAGGTAAACTAATGGACTTTTCTAAGATAAAAATTAACAGGCCTAAAGATTTAAGATTTTCAACAGCAGGGATTCCTTTAAGTACGCCTAATAGAGGCACGAGGGAAGGAATAAAGCATGTTAGAAATCTTGGCTTGGGGGGTATGGAGCTTGAATTTGTTCACTCGGTAAACTTGAATAAAGATGCTGCTTTTGATGCGGGCAAGATCGCGCAAGAAAATGACGTTGTAATTTCTGCTCATGGTTCTTATTACATTAATTTAAATGCGGCTCTTCCTCAAAAAATTGCTGCCAGTCGCAAGAGGATTATTGATGCGGCTAATGCTGCAAGGCTCGCGGGTGGTTTTAGTACGACGTTTCATCCTGCTTTTTATTTAAAAGATGAAAAAAGTATTGTTTATGATCGTGTTAGGACTCAGTTAAAGAGAATAACTGATGATTTGAAAGATATGGGTAATGATATAACTATTAGTCCTGAGACGACTGGTAAAAGGACGCAGTTCGGTGATTTAAAAGAGCTTGTATCTTTAAGCTCTGAGCTTGATAGGGTGATGCCTTGTATAGACTTTGCTCATCTTCACGCGAGGTCTGTTGGTAAATATAACTCGTTAGAGGAATTTAGGGATGTTTTGAGTGTTGTTGAAACAGGTCTTGGTCGTGAGGGTCTTGATAATATGCATATGCACGTTGCAGGTATTGCGTACGGTGAGAAGGGCGAAAAACATCATTTAATGTTAGAGGATTCTGATTTAAATTACAAAGATTTGTTGAGGGCTTTAAAAGAATTTAAGGTAAAAGGTTCTTTGGTGTGTGAGAGTCCGAACATTGAAGAAGATGCTTTATTGTTAAAGAAAACGTTTGAGGATTTATGAAAAAACATTTTCCTGAAAAATTTATAGTCTTCGTTGACATAGATGAAACTATTTTTAAAACGTTTGCAAAAGTTTATGTTGTAAAAGAAAATAAAGTTGTAAAAAAACTCTCAAATAAAGAATTTAATACTTATTCGTTAAAACCTGGTGAGAGATTTGATTTTTGTGAGTTCGTTGATGGTAAATTATTCAAAGAAACATCTATTCCTATAAAAAACGTAATAGATTACTTAAAAGAAACTGTTGAGAAAATAAAAAAGCAAAAAAATGGTTCTAAAATAATTTTTTTAACGGCGAGATCGGATTTTCTTGATAAAGATGACTTTCTTGATGCATTCAGGAAGCAAGGATTTGAAATTGATAATAAAGATTTGATGTACATAGAGCGCGCGGGTAACTTAAAAAAAGGAAGTGTTCCTGATAAAAAGAAAAAAATAATGCAAAAATACTTATCAAAAGAAAGCTACGGGCTCTGTCAATTATTTGATGATGATGAAAAAAACATTAAAATATTATCAGATTTGATGCAAGAGCGAAAGCAGCGAAAAAAATTTACTGAGGGGCTGCAAATAAATTTTCAGGGTTTTTTAGTAAAAGATGATGGCGCGGTTGATTTAATTTTTGAGGATTTTGCTTAAATCGAGCGGTTTCTCATTTTCATAGTGGTTTTGTGAAACTCTCCATCATGTTTTTATAAATAAACAAATTACCTTAAGGGAGGTGAATTAAAAATGGAAAAATTAATGAAACTTGATTATGAATATAACGCATTAGAGCCTTACATCGATGAAGACACGATGAGGATTCATCACAGTAAGCATCATCAAGCATATGTTGATAAATACAATAAAGCCGTTGAGGGCTCAGAACTTGAAAATAAGCCCGTTGAGGACGTCTTAAAAAATTTAGATGTTGTTCCTCAAGAAATCAAGCAAGCTGTAATTAATAATGGTGGCGGTGTTTGGAATCATAACATTTTCTGGAAGGTTTTAAAGAAAGGCGTTGAGATGCCACAAGAGTTAAAAGAACTATTGGAAAAAAACTTTGGGAGCGTGGAAAAATTCAAAGAAGAATTTACAAACGCAGCTCTAACTCAGTTTGGTTCTGGTTGGGCTTGGCTGGTTCTTGATGGTAAAGAGTTAAAAATTGTGAAAACTTCTAATCAAGACACGCCGATAAGTCAAGGTTTAAAACCTGTGCTCGCTTTAGATGTTTGGGAGCATGCTTATTACTTGAAGTATCAAAACAAAAGGCCTGATTACGTTGAAAATTTTTGGAACGTTGTGAATTGGGGTGAAGTTTTAAGGTTAATTAAAGAATAATCTTTTTTTCTTTTTTTTCTTTTAAAAAATGTTTATTTTATATTACCGCAATTTTTATTAATTATTTTTACAAGGTTACACTTCTTAGGGGGGATATTATGAAAAAAGTTTTGTATTTGCTTTTAGTTTTATCTATGGCGGTTTTTTTATCTGCGTGTGATACTGGTGAGGTTGATGCGGGGGACGTTGTGCCTTTTGAGCCTCAACAAGAAGTGGGCGATGATGATGTTGATGATTTAGATGACATAGAAGACGATGTTGATGATGTCGGTGCGGGTGAGGCTTATCATGACTTTCAAAATCAGCTACAAGATGTTCCTGAATACATAGCAGAATATGAAATTGTTCGCGGAAGTGATGATATAGACGCTGTTACAATTTATACTAAAGGTGGCAATTCTCGAATGGATTTTAAATATGATGATGTTATAGCTTGGTTGAATGATGAGACAATCGTAAAATATGAAGAACAATGTTTAGATTTTAGTGCTGCCTCGGGTTTAGGTTTTAATCCGGAAGCGCTTTATGAAGTAGCTTCTATTGAAGGAACTTTTATATCTGAGGACGAATATGTTTCAGCAGAATATGTTGGGACTATGGCGATGATTGGAAGAACAGTTGATTGTTACGAGTTTATTTATGACTCGTCTATTTACAACAGGATGACAACTTATTGTTTGAGTGAAGAAGGTGCGCCTGTGCTTATAGAGACGGTTGAACGAGGTACAGGAGAGTTAATTTCAAGAGCGAAAGCGTCAAGCTTAGAAACTACTGTTAGTGATGACATCTTAGAACCGTGTGATGTTGATTTAGACATTTCAGGGATGATATAATTTTTTTATTTTTTTTATTTAAATTTAGTGGAGGTAAAAAATGGGAAAACACGAAAATGGGAAAACTTGCGCAATCCTTGCGTATATTTTAGTGGGAATAATTTGGTATTTCGCTGATGAAAAGATGAAAAAAGATGACTTTGCAAGATTTCATGTAAAGCAAGGTTTATTTTTATTAATTGTTAGCATAGCGATTTCTATTATAATAATGCTGTTTACTGGGATTCTTTCATTTATTCCTTTAATAGGTTGGATTTTTTCTGCGTTTTTGGGCTTAATTGTAAACATAGCTTTATTCGTGCTTTGGCTTTTAGGTATAATTAATGCTGTTCAAGGCAAGAAGAAAGAAGTTCCAATTATAGGTTCTTATGCGGAAAAAATTTTAAAAATTTAAATTTCTAATTTTTTTCTTTTTTTTCAAAACATTTTTATTGTATTTTTTATTCATGTAGCTTTAATTTTTTTTTAGATACGTCAAATAGTTTATTGGTTCTTGGTTGGTTTAATGTTGATAAAAATTTTTATTAGAAAAATTTTTATACAACTTATTACAAGAAATAAAATATAAAGCGTTTTACAAAGGGTTATTAAATGAAGAAAATCAAAAGCGCATTTCAAAAAATTTTTCGTAGAGAAAGGTTGGGGCTTCTAATAGGCTTACTGTTATTTTCTTTGATGATTATAATGCCTACACCAGGCACTTTAGATGTATCTGCTTGGAGAGTTGCAGCAGTTGCAATTTTAATGGCGGTTTGGTGGGTCACAGAAGCAATACCGATACCCGCGACAGCGCTTTTGCCTATAGTTCTATTTCCTATTTTAAATGTTAGTTCTGTGTCAGAAGCTACAAAACCTTTTGCAAATCCTATTATATATTTGTTCATGGGTGGGTTTATAATTGCCTTGGCGATGGAAAGAACTAATTTACATAAAAGAATAGCTTTAAACATATTAAAATTTGTAGGAACACGACCAAAATCAATTATAATGGGATTGATGATAGCGGCATCTTTTCTAAGTATGTGGGTTAGCAACACAGCTACAGCTATGATGATGCTACCTATTGCTTTATCTATAATAGCGCTTGTAGAAACAAAAAAGAACATGAAAGGCGCGAGCCTAAAATCAAACTTCGCTATAGTAGTACTTCTGGGTTTGGCTTACGCATGTAACATAGGGGGTATTGCTACGCTCATAGGAACACCTCCTAATGCTTTAATGGCGGGATTCATGCTAGAAACTTACGGGGTGGAAATAGGATTTTTGCAATGGATGTTTGTAGGTTTACCGCTAGTTCTTGTATCGCTGCCAATAGTTTATTTCTTACTAACAAAAATTGTTTTTCCAATAGAAAGAACAGATATAAAAGGAGGGCGTGGATTAATCAGAAAACAACTAAAAGACATAGGAAAAATGACACTTCCTGAAAAAATGGTCTCTTTTGTTTTTTTACTCGTAGCAACACTTTGGATTACAAGGCCTTTACTGGAAAACATAATTCCGAACATATCAGATACAGGAATAGCAATATTCGGAGCGATACTAATCTTTTTATTGCCTGCGAGTTTTAAAAAAATGGAATTCATATTAGATTGGAGTCACGCAAAAAAACTGCCTTGGGAAATCTTAATACTTTTTGGAGGAGGTCTAAGTCTTGCATCTGCAATAACTTCTTCAGGTCTCGCAGAGTGGATAGGCACATCTTTAGAGTTTTTTGGGTTTTTACCATTTATATTGTTATTTATGCTATCACTTGTAGTAATAATATTCTTAACAGAAGTTACAAGCAATACAGCTACAGCGGCAGCTTTTCTACCCATACTTGCTGCTGTCGCCGTTGCACTAGGATTAGATCCTTTGTTACTGGCGGTTCCAGCAGCTATAGGGGCAAGTTGCGCATTTATGCTGCCAGTTGCAACACCTCCAAATGCAGTAGTTTTTGGAAGCGGATTAATTACTCTTCCACAAATGGCGAGAGCAGGATTTTGGTTTAACATATTAATGGTTTTCATAATTACGGGTGTTTTGTACTTATTGATGGGCACTGTGTTTAGTGTATCTTTCTAATTTTTTTCAAAACATTTTTATTGTATTTCTTCTTCGTATTGTTTTAGAGGTTTTTTTAAAATGAAATTGGTTGTAAAAAAAGATTTGGACACGTCAAAAAATTTGTTGGTTCTTGGTTGGTTTAGTGATGATAAAAATTTTTATGAGGATTTAAATCCTGTTGTTCATAAAAAAATTAGTGTTGCTTTGAAAAATAAGTCTTTTAGTGAAAAGCTTGGTAGTACTACTCGTTTAATGGTTACTGATTCTTTATATGAGGAAGTTTTAGTTGTATCTTTGGGTTCTTCTAAAAAGTTTTGTGTTGAGGGCGTTAGGCGAGCTTTGAGTAGGGGTGTTTTACATGCAAAATCTCTAAAGCTTGATGGTTTTACTACGAACATCGCGGAGCTTGCTATATCTAAAGGTCTTGGTGTAGAAGAAGTAGGTCTTGCTTGTGGTGAGTCTTGCGTGTTGAGTAATTATAATTTTAACAAATATTCATCTAAAGCTAAAGACGAGGTTTTTATTAAAAGCATTTCTTTTTCTTATTCTGCTGACTCTAAAAAATTATCTTCGGCATTAATCAAAGGCAGTAAGATAGGTGAGGCTACTAATTATGCTAAAGAGCTTGTCAATGAGCCTGCTTGTGTTGTAAATCCTTCTTTTTTAGAAAAAGAAGCTAAAAGCCTTGCTAAAGATTCTAATGTTTCTCTTAGAGTGCTTAGGAAAAAAGATTTGGAGAAAAAAGGTATGAATCTTATTTTGGCGGTTGGTCAGGGTAGTGCTGATGAGCCGAGAGTTTTAGTTTTAGATTATAAAGGTTCAAATAAAAAACCTGATCATGTCATTTTAGGTAAGGGTATAACTTTTGATACGGGTGGTTACAATATTAAGCCTACAGGTTTCATAGAGGAGATGAAATATGATATGGGTGGTGCGGCCGCGGTTTTTGGTGTAATTAAGGCTTTATCTTTACTAAAGCCTAAAATCAGTGTTTCTTTTGTTATTCCTTTGGCTGAGAACATGGTTTCAAGTAAGGCTTACAGGCCGAGTGATATAATTAAAGCTATGAATGGGAAAACAGTTGAGGTGTTGAATACGGATGCTGAGGGTCGTTTGATATTGGCTGATGCGCTCTCGTATGCATCTGAAAAATATAAGGGCGCTTCATTGATTGATGTTGCAACTCTTACTGGTGCGACTGTGGTTGCGCTCGGGCACTTTGCAACATCTCTTATAAGTAATGATTCTTCTCTATCTGAATCCTTGGAACTTGCAGGTCATAGTAGTGGTGATAGGGTTTGGGAACTTCCATTCTTTGAAGATTATCAATCTTTAATGGATTCTGATATTGCGGATGTATCTAATCTCTCTAAGAAATTTGGCAGGAGTGCTGGTGTTATCACAGGTGGGGTTTTTCTATCTAAATTCATAGGAGATGCTAAATGGGCTCACCTTGATATTGGTGGTACTGCTTACTTAAAAGAGCCTTTCTTTTACAATCAGAAGTACGCAACAGGAGCAGGCGTTAGGGTTTTAACATATTTCCTAAACAAATTCTAAAATTGTTTTTTTATTTCTTTTCGGTAGTAAAAATAGTAAGATTTATATATTGTTTTTGTTTTTCTCGCAGCTATTGGAGGTTTTATACATGAATCCTTATGAGCATACAAGAATAATTTTAGAAACTGCGAGCGCGCTTAAAAGAAAAGGTTTAGATACTCAAGCTAATGATTTATTTGATCAGGCTGATTCTTATGCTGGTGCTGCGAGGGTTGATTTATCTGATCAAAAAAAAGATATTCAAAAAAGTTATCTTTCTTCATCAAAGCCTGTAAATCAAAGTAATAATATTCAAAGTGATAAGCAAGTTAAGTTTTCTTCTATAGATGATGTTTTGAGAGTTCAAAGCACTGATAATATTGCTTCTTGGGCTTTAGTAAATCATTTATCAAAAAATATTAATTTGGCAAATCAATTACTTGAAAATAAGTCTTATTCTTCTAATAAAAAGCTTGATAATTTTTATTTAAACTAATTATTTTATTTATTTTTTTTCATAAAAATATTTAAACTATTTTTAATCTCGTCGCTCAATGGCAAATAAAAAAATAATTTTGGGGTTGCTTGTTATTTTAAGTCTTTTTATTTTTGCATGTGCGGAACAACAAGAAGATTTACTGCCTTCGGATTTTGATGTTGATGAATCTGAATATATGTCAGACTACGAAGCGGAAGAAGAATACTCTGACCAAGAATATGAAGAAGTAGAAACAGAAGATGTAGAAGAGTATGAAGAAGAAACATACGATGAAGAGTACGAAGCAGAAGAAACAGATGATGAAATTAACGGCGAAGAAATGGTTGAAGGTATAACAAGGGAAGAAATTGCAGAGAATGACAACGAAGATTCTTGCTGGGTAGGTTATTATGGTTATGTTTATGATTTAACTTATTGGTTAAACGAACATCCTGGTGGCGCAGATGAAATATTGCCACACTGTGGGACTGTAGAAGAATTCACTGAAGCATACGATGATAGACACGGTCAAAAAGATACTTTGAATAGGAATGATGCGATAGCTGAATTAATTTAATAACTTTTTTTTATTATTTTTTCTATTTCTTCTTTTGCGTCTTTTGGTGTTTTCGCTATGATTAAATTCTCATAAGTTTCTTTTAGTCGTTTTACTAATAGTTCTTGTTCGTGGTGTTCAAATTCTATTAAGATGCATTTTATTCCTCGCTTCAAGAAAGGCTCTATGTTTTTTGGGTCATCTTCTACAAAGCATAAAACTTCGTGTTCTTTGTGTTTTGTTATTATTTCATTATATGATTTTATTTTATTTTTCTCAAAATATATCTCATCTAAGCATATCTCTCGATTCTTGTTCCACTCAAATGTTTTATCTGTGATTTTTTTAAGTTCTTCAGGATATTTTTTTGCGTGTGTGCCTCTTGCTGTTATTCCTATTATTTTTATTTCGGGGTGTTCTTTTTTTATTTTTTTATTTAAATCAGCGATTTCATCAACTCTTCCTGTTGGGAATATTTCGCTTTCTCTAAATTCATCAAAAGTTGAAAACACTAAAGCTTCTGTTTCTAGTGCTTCTTCTTGTTCGTATATGCTAGCTTTCCTATCTTTGAGTTTTTGTTTTATTTCTTTTGCTTTTTCTCCGTATTTTTCTCTAAGAGTGTTTGTTGCTTTTTTTGTGCAATTTCCGTTGTTCTCTTCCCATAGCAAATAATCTATTATGTATGGTTTCTTGCTTTTAATTGCTTTATCAGCTAACTCGTATGTTATAAGTTTCCTCTCTGTTAAGAATTCTATGTGTTTTTCTTTGAAAGGATATGTGACGTTATCAATATCTTGTAATATTATTTTACTCATTTTTTATGTGCTAAGTATTTTTCTGCTTCCATTGCCGCCATGCACCCTGTTCCTGCCGCGCTTATTGCTTGTCTGAATCGTGGGTCTTGTACATCTCCTGCGCCAAAAACTCCTTTTAAATTTGTGTGGGTGTATCTATCGGTTTTTAAGTATCCTTTCTCATCCATATCTACTTTATCTTTGAATATGCCTGTATTAGGTATGTGTCCTAGTGCTAAAAATATTCCATCGCAGTTTTTTTCTGTTTCTTCATCTGTTTTATTATTAAATAGTTTTACGCCTGTAACGCCTTTATCATCTCCGAGTATTTCTTTTATCTCGCTGTTCCAAATTATATCTGTTTTTGGGTTTTCAAAAAATCTATCTTGCATTATTTGGCTCGCTCTAAGTTTATCTCGTCTATGTATGATTGTTACTTTTTTTGCAAACTTTGTGAGAAAATCTGCCTCTTCCATTGCAGAATCTCCTCCTCCAACAACTAATACTTCTTTATCTTTATAGAAAAACCCATCGCATGTAGCGCAGGTTCCAACGCCTCTTCCTTTGTATTTTTTCTCTGATTCAATTCCAAGCCATCTTGCTGATGCGCCTGTTGCGATAATTAAAGACTCTGTTATTATTTCCTCGCCATTATTAAGTGTGATTTTATAATTGTCTCCTTCTTGTTCAAATTTTGTTGCAAGTCCTTCTTTAAATCTTGCTCCGAACTTTTTTGCTTGTGCTTTAGATTTTTCAACAAGTTCTGGTCCTAGTACTCCTTCTGGGAATCCTGGGAAGTTTTCTACATCTGTTGTCATTGTTAGTTGTCCTCCGCTTTGAGGGCCTGATATGACTAGGGGGGATAGTGTTGCGCGTCCTGTGTATATTGCAGCTGTTAGTCCTGCGATTCCGTTGCCGAGTATTACTACTTTTTCCATTTTTAATCACATTTTATTTTTTTTTATTTTTATTGATTAGTGGGCTTTGTTTTATATTGTTTTTGGATAATCAATTATTAAAACAAATTTTTTGAGAAAGCGTTTATTTTGATTTTTGTAAATATAATGAAAAAGTGCTGCCTTTATTTTCTTTGCTTGTAAGTTCTATTTTTGTATTTATTTTTTCTGCAAGTTCTAAATTATATGGTAGGCCTGTACTAAGTTCACTTTGTTTGCTGTCAATTCTCTCGCCGTTGAATATTTTGTCTTGTTTATCTTTTGGAATACCTACGCCGTCATCTTTAACATATAATGTAAATGTATCTGTGTTCTCTTCTGCGCCTATCGTGATGTTTTTAGCATTTGAGTGTTCATATGCGTTTTCTGCGAAGTTATTCATGATTTGCATGAGTGCATCTTTGTTTGTTATAACTCTTTTCCCTCTAAGGCACTCGTAGCTTTTTTTTAAGTTTATACTGGTTCCGCTTTTTAAAAGTTTTATTGTCTTATAGAAATCCTCTATTAATGGGTATGCGTGAATTGTTTTTTTTAGATATGTGTTCTCGCCTTCGTGTATTAATTCTTGTAATTTGTGCTTGCTCTCATTTAGGTTTTCTAATGCTTTTTTTATGTGGTTTAACGAATCTTTAAATTCATTGTACTCTTTTGTTTGTAAATTAGGTTCTGCTCTTGTAAGTGTTTCATTTAATTCATATAAGTATTGAGTTAGTGTGTCTTGATAATTAATATCGCTGTGCAATCTAGCTCTTATCTTCTTTAAAATCTCTTCAGGATTTTTTTCTCTCTCATTAGCGCAATCTTCTAAACCCATACAACATCTTGTAACTATTAATAAGTAGTTATTTATAATGTTTTTCTTTTTTTGATTAATTTTTCATTAAAATTATAAATATGGCTTACTTACCTATAAGCATGGATGCTTGGAGTTGTGAGAGTTGTGGGGCTTTATTGAAGCAAAAAGACAGACCTAGTAAGTGCTCTTTTTGTAATAGACGTTTTTCTTTTATTAAAATAAATGTTGATGAAAAAAAAGATGAGGCTTCTGAAAAATATGAGGAGGCTTTAAAAAAGCTCGAAGAATATGAAAGTGGTGTTCCTAAAAGAAAGCTTTCTGATCATTATTGTTATTTTGGGTGTGGGGGTAAAGATGAAAAATAATAAAAGTTCTGTTGGGAAGATTTATTTGTACTTATTTTCTATGTTGGGTCTTATTTTAATTGTTATAGGTGCTGTTGGCTTAATTAATGTTGGCTTAAGGCTTTATGTTTTTGATGCATCTGATCCTTGGGGGGCTCAACCGCCTATGCCTCGAGGCGTTATCAATATAGAAGAATTAGAGGGGCGTGATGAATTATCTGAGGAGGAACTTAGTTTAATAAGGGAGTGGTTAGATGATTATTCTAATTGGTCTGAATCGCTTCAAGAAAATGTTCAAAGGCAAAGATATCATGAATCTCTTGCAAGGAACATTGCTTTATTATTTGTAGGTATTCCTTTGTTCTTGTTTCATTGGCGCTTAGCTATGAGAAAAGACTAATTTTTTTATTTTTTTTTATTTTCTTTTTCTATAAAAATATACTGAGAGAATAGCGCTTAGTCCAAAAAAGATAAATCCGCTATCTATATTTCCGTAATTTATTATTTCAAGTATTGGTTTTGTTATTGCACCAAGCATCAGGCAGGAGAGAAAACTCATTGTTTCATCGTGGTGTTTTTTTAGTAGGTATTTTATGATTTTGCTAAAAATGCTAAGTCCTATAAGTCCTCCTATGATGAAAAATATTATTGTTAGATATTCACTTGTAAAATTTCTAAGGGAGACTATCATGTACTCATATCCTCCGAGTAATAAAAGTATTAGCGCCCCGGAAATACCTGGTAATATCATCGCGATAATTGTAATGGATCCGAGTAATAATACTTGTATGTAATTAAATGTGTGTCCCGTAGTGGGTGTTATTATTGATAATACTATTCCAATAATTGTGCCTACTGCGCCTATAAGTGATGATTTTGTACTCTTAACATTTTTTTTGATCATTATTATGCTAGCAATCAAAATTATTCCTGTAATTGCGCCCATTGTCTGCGAGAAAAAATTAAGCAATAAGTAACTTAGAAATATGACGCTTGTAATTATTCCTGTTATTATTCCGATAACTAAAATGATGAGAAATGTTTTATTAATTTCATACCATTTTTTTTGGGCTTTTTTAAAATTAAACATTAACGTTTCTTTTATGAATGTGAATGCTTCATTTATTTGTGTTATTAAATCTTCATATATTCCTGTTATAAGGGCTATTGTCCCTCCTGATATTCCAGGCACTAAATCAAAAAGGCCCATAAGAAATCCTTTAAGGTATATTAGCAGAATGTTTTTCTTTTTTTCTTCTTCGTTTTTTTTATTTTTCATATTATACTTTTTGTTTATATTTTATTGTTTTAAAAACTTTCTCTAAATCTTTGTTTGTATAATAAAAACAATAAATATTTATATTTAAAAAATAATTTTGAAAGATAATTATAATATTTTGGGGGTTGTTTTAATGAAAAAATATTTTTTAATAGTTATTTTAGGTGTTATTTTAATGCTTGGTGCTTGTTCTTCTGAAACTAGTTCAACTGGGATTGGCCAGTTTGGTGGGTCTGAGGAAGTTCTTGAAATGCAAGGCTTTGAATTAAAAGTTCCAAGATGTTATGATTGTACGGGGGGTTTCACTCAAGGGTATAGGTATCTTGATGCGGAGTGTGAGCCGAGTCGTGGAAATTACAAAATAACAGTTGATTATGGTTTGCCTGTCACAAGAATCGATCCATCTAAAAGTTTTAATGAAAATATGATGCCTTTAAGGGCAAGGGATTATGATGCGACTTGCATGCTATACGAGGAGCCTTTAGGTTTAGGTGCGGATCACTACGTTTGCCCTAGGACTGAGGACGGTCAGAGAGTTATAACGTTAGGTATTGGAAGAATTTCTCCGAAGGGACATGCTAATTGGTTTGAGGCGCATCTAACAATATTAGAAGACGATTATGATGAGGGAGAATACATAGAAACCTTGGCGTCATTTGCAAGCAACGCGATAGATATTGATTGGTCTTTTTTTGATTAAAAAGAATTAACCCAGTTATCAAATGCAGAATTAGCAGAAACGTCTATCTTCGTGATGCATGGAACATCGTATTCATGAATCTTTTCTATTTCTTTTTTTATTAAATCAAAATTATCTCTTTTAGCTTTTAAAATGCTAACAAATTCTTCTTCCTCTTTAATTTCGCCTTCCCATGAATAATTGCTTGTAATTGGGAAAGTATTTGCGCAAGCAATTAATTTTTTTTCTAATAGTGCAGAACTTATTTTCCTAGCAGATTCCGTGCTTGGGTGCGTAACATAAATCATAATGAAGCTCATAGTAAAAAGGAAGTATTTGTTATTATAAAAATTTTATTTCTTTAATGGATCTCTTAGCATTAAAACATAATTTTCATCTTCTCTGCTTTGAGGTAGGTATTTCACAGCTACTTCTCTTATTTTTTCAGGGGTTACAGCGTTTATTTTTTCAAGGTGATGTTCAGGTGTTAGTCCTTCGTCTATTTTTGCTTCAATTGCATTAACGTGGCCCTCATTTGTTTCAAATGTTTTAGCAAGATTGTATTTGGACTTTCTTTTTAATGTGTCTAGAGTTTCTTGAGGCACTAAATCATGTCTAAGTTTTTTCATTTCATCAAAAATTGCATCTATTGCCTCGTTTGCTCTATTTGAATGGATTGTTCCGCCGATATAAATTGCGCCTGCATTGTTTCTGACATCGTATTGCGCGCCGACACCATATGCTAGACCTTTTCTTTGACTTACTGCTTGAAACAACTTTGAATTTGCACTACCTCCTAAAATATTTACAAGCATGCCTACAGCGTAACTATCTTCTTCTGTTTTTGATGGGGCGACTAAACTCATGCTTAAATTGGCACTACTTTGTTGCGGGTTTTCGTGGTTATATAGTTCAGGAGCTGATGTGTGTAAAATTATTGTTTTTTGAATCTGGGGATTTTTTTGGAATTCAAATTTTTTTCCGCTTCCGGTTGAGGGATGGCTGAAATTTTCTCGAATTAATTCTTCAACATTTTTTGGTAAAGCTCCTACTAAAATTAAATCCATGTTGTTTGGCTGGTAGCCTCTTTTATGAAATTCTTTTAAAATATTGGTGTTGGCTGTTTCAATAACTGTTTCCTTTCCTAAAATTGGGTAGGTTCGAGGTGAATCTTTTCCAAAAAATGCTTCTGAGTATGCTTTTATATCTTTGTATTCAGGTCTGCTTTTTGCATCTGCAATTTCTCTTAAAACTCTTTGTCTTTCCTCTTCCACTTTTGTTTTATCGAATAGGGGATTAAATGCTACATCGGAGATATATTCTAGAAATAATTGATTGTCTTCACTTAGCATGTCGACAGGAAAAAAAGTTCTATCTAAACTTGTAAAGGCATTAAACGAGCCAAATTTTCCGCTAATTTCATCTACTTCTGCAGGCTTATATTTTTTAGAGCCTCCAGTTACTATTGTGTGTTCTAGGAAGTGGGCGATTCCTTCTTCTCCTTTTCTTTCATTTAATGCTCCGTGCCAAACTCTAAGTCTACCTGAAACTGTTTGAGTGGGTGTCTCTTGCAACGCGACAAAGAGTCCGTTCTCTAACTTGAATTCTCGGTAATTTCCATTAATAGTTGCCATGTGGTTTGATATACTTTCACATTTATAAACTTTTTGTTTTATAACTACTAAATAGTAGTTAACAATTAGTTTTTGTGTTTTTTTGTTTCTGTTTTTTCAAATTCTCAAATAAATTTTAAATAATGAGTTCGCGGGCAAATTTTTTAATATATAACGTATTACTTATTTTTAAAATGTTTAAAAAAAATTTATTTTTGGTAATGCTTGGCTTTTTATTTATTTCTTTATTTATTTCTGGTTGTGCTGTTGATGAGCCTGAGCGAGGGGAAAACATAACAAAAGAAAATTACTCGGTTGAGATTTTAATCAATGATCTCACTCATCCTTGGGGATTGGCTTTTGTTGATGATAACCTTGTTTTAATAACTGAGAAAAGAGGTGTCTTAAGCTTATTTGACAAAGAAACTTTGGAATTAACAGAAATATCTGGTGTTCCAGGTGTTGATGACTCAGGTCAAGGTGGGCTGTTGGACGTTGAATACGATGATGGAATTGTTTACTTAACATACGTCTCGGGTGATAACAGTGGTACTGGTACGCATCTTGGAAGGGGCTTTTTAGACGTTGATTCTTTTGAATTGTTAGATTTTGAGGTTTTATACAAGGTAGAGCCTTTCATGCATAGCGGTGCGCATTTTGGCTCAAGAGTGGTTGTTAAAGATGATTACTTGTTTTTATCAACTGGTGATAGGGGTCAAAAAGATTTTGGGCCTGAACACATCGCTCAAGACACGCAGAATCCTAACGGCGCAGTTATAAGGCTTTACAAGAATGGTTCTATTCCGTCTGATAATCCTTTTGTTGGAGATGAAGATTTTCTTGATGAGATTTACTCGTATGGTCATAGAAACATTCAGGGCTTAACGTTGCATCCTCAAACAAGTGAGCTCTGGGCAAGTGAGCATGGGGAGAGAGATGGTG
Organism: uncultured Methanosarcinales archaeon; assembly: GCA_964501945.1. Lineage (GTDB taxonomy): Archaea > Nanobdellota > Nanobdellia > Woesearchaeales > 21-14-0-10-32-9 > 21-14-0-10-32-9. The sequence goes on along the minus strand of CAZCTY010000015.1, from coordinate 2,665 downwards.
ATGAAATAAATATAATACAAAAAGGGGGTAATCATGGTTGGCCTATTGCGCACTACGGATGTCAATATGGAACAACAACACCTGTTGGTGAAAAGCCTCATGATTTATCTGAAACGGTTGATCCTGTTTATTATTGGGAGTGTCAAAGCGGGGGTTTTCCTCCTGCAGGTATGACTTTTTACTTCGGTGAAAAATTTGAGGATTGGCAAGGTAACTTATTTCTTGGTAACCTCGCAGGCAGATACCTTGGAAGATTCGAAGTAGAAAACAACGAAGTAGTCGAAGTCAGCCCATTATTGGAAGATGAGGGTTGGAGGATTCGTGATGTGAAAGAATCTTCTAATGGTTACTTGTACGTCATAACTGATGAGAACCCCGGACACTTACTAAAAATAAGTTCTAACTAATTTTTTTTATTTTTTTCAATATTTATTAATTCGTATTCAACGTTTCCAAAGCCTATTTTTTCTGCGTGTTTAAATGTGTTTTTTTCTCTAAAAACTTTTTTTCCTTCTCTTTTTTTTAATAAATTAAGTATTGCTCTATCGCTTGCAACAGGGTCGCTTGAAACAAAGATTCCAAGATCTTTTGTCACGGCTTTCATTTCTTTGGGCTCGCAGTCGCATCCACGCGTCATATCGATTGCATAAGTCAAATAAATATTATCTTTTTTGTGAGCCGCGTATGCGTACTCAACAAGTTTCTCAGTGAAGCGATTAACGCTTCCAAGCCAATTTATTTTAATAACGCCGTAAGGACACGCGGCTATGCACGCAGCACAACCAATGCACTTCTTGCTGCTAATCTTCGCAGATATTCTACCCATAGTAATTGCATTAACTGGGCACTTCTTTATACAAACATAACATTTCTTGCATGTCAAAGGATTAATTATTGGCTTAGAACCAGCGTGTTGAGCCAGCTTTCCTCCGCGAGAAGCACATCCCATGCCTAATTGTTTTATGGCGCCTCCAAAACCAGAGAGGGTGTGTCCTTTGAAGTGGCTTACAACGAGTAATTGTTTTTCATCTAATATTTTTTTTGCAATCATGCAAGTCTTAAAATGTTTTTTATCAATATCAACGTTTTCATAGTCCTCACCGATATCCCCATCAGCTATGATTACAGGTAGTTGCGTAAAGCCATGTTCTCGTGCAAGTTCTTCGTGGTCTTTTTTGTTTGTTCTCCTCCCACGATACAAAACATTTGTTTCAATAAATCCTGACTTTATTTTTTTATCTTTTAAGAAATTAATTGCTCCAAGCATTAAATCTGATGGAATGAAGGTTTTATTTCCTGCCTCGCCAAAACTCACTTTCATCAAAACTTTTTTTTGAAGTTTTATGTTATTATCTTCAACAAATCTCTCTAATAATTTTTGAACTACGTTGTTGATTTCTTTTTTGTTCATAGATTTATTTGTTTTATGAAAGTAAACTTTAGATGCCATAAACAAAACAAAGTTTGCTAACTATATAAAATTATTCTAAAAAAATTATAACAAAATTTAAAAATTTAACAAAATAATTAGAGGATATGAATTTAATATTTGTAAGGCATGGCGAGGCAGAACAAGAAGAACCACGCGGTTTAACAGAGAAAGGATTAAAACAAGCAAAAGCTGTAGCGAAAAAACTCAGCTCGCTTGATATATCAAAAACTTACTCGAGCGATCTTAAAAGAGCAGTAGAAACACATCAAGAATATTTAAAATTAAAATCTTTGCCTAACATAAAAACAGATAAATTAAGAGAGATATACAGAAAAATAATAGGCGGGCCTGTGCGAGAAGGAACGCCTGCGGATAGAGAGAGAGAAAAGACAAAAAGAGAGCGAGCGAAGTATTTGAAGAAATTGTAAAAGATAACAAAGATTCGGATAACATCGCAATATTTTGTCACGGCAATATAATAAGATTTTTTCTTGCTAAAGCACTAAATTTGAACGATACTAACTTGTGGGAGAACATAGTAATAAATAATGCATCAATAAGCGTTTTAGAAGCGAATGATAAAGGCTACAGGATAAAGACTTTAAATAACATAGAACACTTAGAAGAAGAAAAAAACAAAATTTTCAACGAAAAAGCTAAATCTTTAATGTTCCTCGAATAATCAATTTTTGCGTGTCATTATTGATTTTATCAGCTTTAACATATATCATATTCAGTGTTTTTAGCAAATTTTTACGATTGTTTTTTTATCACTTTGAATGCTTCGTGTGCGAGTTCTTTAAATAAAGGAAATGTGTTTAAATCATTTATTTCTTTTTCATTTATCCATTTATAGTCTAGAATTTCGTCTTCTTGTAAAGTTATTTTATCAGTGTTTGCTTTCGCAACGTAATCAAGTCTTATCGCGCGTTTATTATCACTCACGCCGACTCTAAATGGAACGGGCTCAGCAATCATATACTCGTATTTTTTTGTTTTAAAAGTGTTGTTGCCAATAACTTGAATGTCCAACCCTACTTCTTCTTTTATTTCTCGCGTTAGAGCTTCAAAAAAAGATTCATTTTCTTTCACATGCCCTCCTGGGTGAAGCCAAGTATTGAGTTTTTTGTGATGTATAACTAGGAGTTTGCCTTTATAAAATATGAATGCGTTAGCAGTTATTTTCATTTTTTACTTATTGGCGTTTAAAATTATATAAAATTAACTAATTTT
>CAZCTY010000014.1:0-25862 GCA_964501945.1 uncultured Methanosarcinales archaeon | reverse complement strand
AATTGACCAGCAAGCAACAGGGAGCATCGGTGCAACAGTAACAGAATAAATGTAGCAACTAAAACGACGATTTTTATTTTTTATTTTTATTATTTTTTTTCTTAAAATTATTTTTCAAAAAAAAAACAAATCTTAAATAATACAAGACTTTATAATCATTAAAGCATAACAATACAATACAAAAAAAGTATTTGTAATAATATATTAAAAAAAAAGGTGTTTGAAGAAATGAAAACAAAAAAGGCACAAACCACATTTGAATTCTTAACAACTTACGGATGGGCATTACTAGTACTAGTAATAATGATGAGCGCAGCAGCATACGTAATAATGAGCCCCGACCAAGTAATACCACCAAGTTGCACATTCACAGACAAATTACAATGCACAGAACACGCAGTAACAACTGATGACATACAAGCAAATATGATGAACTTTGATGATAGAACAATTAATATAACATCTGTAATGTGTGAGATAGAAGGACAAGAATACACGACGAATAAAGACCCAGAAATAGAAGTCCCTGTAGGACAATCAAAAGTAGTAAAATGTGAAGAAGGCATAGATTTAACAAAAGATGATTTAATAAGAGCAACAATGACTATAACCTATAAAAAACACGGAAACGAATACAACTCAGTGACACAAGGAAACATAATAGGCAGAGTAATCGACATATAAAAAAAACTGAATAAAATGAATAAAGAAGACGTAGAGAAAGCATTAATGCAAGTAGAAGACCCCGACTTAGGCATAGATATAATAAGCCTCGGATTAATATATGAGATAAACATCAAAAAAGACGATGTAACAATACTTTTAACACTAACAACCCCGACGTGCCCATACGGAGACTTTATAATAAATGAAATAGAAGATGCGCTACGCACAATAACAAATAAAAAAATAAACATAGAACTAACATTTAACCCACCATGGAGCCCAGATAGATTAGACCCTGATATAAGAGCCGCGCTAAACCTATAAAAAAAAATAATTAATCTAAGAAGAAATAATCCCCTGAGACATTACTCATATTAGAACCTAAAGCAATCTCAACAGGAATCGTAATATTCTCTAAATTAGGCGGAGAAGAATCATTTAAAATCTCATACTTCAAAGACCTATTAATAGACGCATCAAAATCAAAAGTACCATAATCAAAAGAATCAATAGTAAAATTATTCCAAAACTGCCAATCTAAATTACTAGACCCACTATCAACTTTAAAATCACCAAAAGAATAAGGAGATACCAAAGAAGCAATACCCGCAGGATCCTCCCCCATCCAAGACGAAGAAGGCCCCCTCAACCTATCCAAGAAAGAAGGAGACCTATTATGCTCAAAATAATGACCCCCCATGACAATGAAATTTAAAGTAGAAGGCCTTTCTTTCCAATCATCAACAAATAACCTATAAACACCAGGATAACGACTAATAACAGATAAATTATCAAACTTATAATCTAACAAATCATCATGAGGCGCAGCATAAACAGGATCATAAAAACCAATAATACTAAAAGAACTAGACGTATTCAAAGAAACATTCCAAAAAGCATAACCCTCCTCAACCAAGATAACATCTAAAGAAACATTAACTAATAACTCCCAAGGATCAACCTGATCTAAAGAAACACTTCGAACATTAAAATCCACGTCTTTGTTAAGCTTACTCTCAGAAAACTCAGACAAATCATCTAAAAAACCCTGAAAATTAGCCCCCTCACCACAATTATCATCCAATAAAGTCTCACCAAACAACAAACAATTTTCAAACTCATTATCAAAATCATTAAAAGTACTGTTAGTACGATTCATCTCACCAATCAAAAAACCCACAGCCTCCTCAGCACTAAGAACAGATTGAGCCTTAACAAAACTCTCAACTTGAAATAAGAAATCATTAGCACTCCCAACCTTTAACCTAACAACATCCACTTGAGCATCAACAGGAACTTCCAATAAAAAGAAAAAAGAAGCAAGTAAAAAGAAAGTGATAATTAAAGCAATAACCGAAAAAACAACCCCTTTTTTCATTTTAAACACCATTTTTAAGACCACATCGTAATATTAGTAGACGCCATTTTAAGATCAGAATCATTAACATAAAAAGTTAAAATGTTCCGATTAACAACAGAACGAGCCAACCCCCTCTCCTGCATATGACCTTGAAAATGACTACAACCACCAACACTATACTCAACATTTATCTGAGGCGGAACAATGAATAAAGAAAGCGCACCAATAAACTCCCGCGCATCCGAACAATTCTCCTCAGCCATCTTAAACGCCATTTGATACACAAACAAATCCAAATCCCTACCCTCAACATCAACTACATCATAAACCGCCTGATACTCATCCCTAATATCCCGCATAGTAGTCGATGTAACAAAATTAGCAAAATTACTAACCTCATGCTGAACATCCTCAACTACAGGACGACTAAAATAAATAGATAAAAGAAGCATCAAAGCCAAAGTAATAATCAAACTAGCCATCAAAGTATCTAACGTAAAAAAAAACGCACCTCTTTTACCTGAAACTATTATACTCACCTTTATAAAATACAAAACAAAGTAATATATAATACTTTTGAAAAAAAAGAAGAAAAAAAATTATTTTTTATTAACAGAATCCTCAGACTTAGATGATTTAACAGAATCATCTTTAACAACATCAGCATCCTTAGAAGATTCTTCAACAGGCTCTGATTTATCAGCTGAAGACTCAGCACTTTTCTTAGACGTGCTCTCTTTCACAGGAGCTTTAGACTCCTCCTCGCCTTTATCATCAGAGTCATCTTTTTTCTGAAGCTTAGCTGCAAGTTTATCTTTAAAACTAGTAGGCGCCTCAGTTTTCTCAGTTTGAACTGATTGAACCTTATAAACATGTCCTTCTAATTCAACAGTTACAAAATCAGCTTCCCTAATAGCCTTAACAGTAACCTTACCAGGAGGATTCTTAATGCCCCTAGCCCAAACATGCTCATTTAAAACAGAGCCAATCCTGACATCTTCAGATTTCATATGCTTAGAAATATAATTTTTTATCCTATTAATAGCCCGCTTAGCCCTATAATATCTAGGAACACGAACAAAATCAGACCTTAAAGGAATCGTGTATGTCCTCTCTAATTTATTTGTAGCCATTTTCTCATAAAACCTCAAACTTTAATCCTATTACGTCTCCAACTCCTTTTAACAAATGTATGCCTACCAGGATGAAGTTTCCTACTAGAACCATTAATTTTAGGAACAACCCAAAAAGGAGCCCAACGAGTCATACGACCATTTTTAACCAATTTTTTCTTCTTAGATAAATGAATAAACTTAGACATTTTAATTCGCCCCCGCACTTTTAAGAGCTTCTTTAGAAGCCTCATTGATTAATTTAATCGCATCATTAGTCACAACTCTTCCCTTATGCACGCCGACCTCTTCTTGCTTGAGCAGCCCAGAAGATTCTAATTGCTGAAGAATCTTACGAATAACATTCCTAGACCCACGAGAAAACCTCTCAGGACTAACACCCATATCTTTTCTTGTACCATACTTTACACTAAGTTTAGATACACCTACAGGGCCAAGCTTTTGAACACTCATAAGAATAGCAGCAGCACGAACAAACCACCAATCCTCACGAAGAGGAGGCCTTTGCTTACCATGCCCAGTCTTAACATAAGCAGCCCAATCCGGAGGATTAACACTACCTTTAAGCTTGATAGCAAGTTTTTCTATAACTTCATTATTATTAACACTTTTCATTTCATTGCACCTTCCAATAGCCAAATCAATGCAACTCGACTCAGCCAACTAAATTGCAAACCTCTAAACCAAACAAGAAGAAATAATACTTATTTTAAAAAGGTTATGGTTAAACCCAAGAAAGAATCGTCTTAGTATAACTATAAATCTTAGATAACTCATAATAAACTTTGACCTTATCCTCCTCAGACATCTCTTCATATAAACCAAGCAACTCGTAATAATTCTTTTGAGCAGAAACAACTTCTGAGAAACAAAGAGCAAGATACGCATTGTGAATTAAAACTTGAGCTTTACCTAATGCATCAATAGGAGCATCTAATTCTAATGCTTTAAAATTAAAATCTTGCTTTGCAAGCTTACTAGTATTTAATATAAGCATCCTAGTTTCTTGAATGAAGTTTAATAATTCTTGCTTTGATAAAACAGAAGATTTCTTTTCTCTTTTAAATAAAGACTCACCATATAAAGACATACCATTTTTCAGAGAATCGTTGAGAACCCTCCTAGAAATGCCTTTTTTGAAATCAACAGAGGAAAACTCCTCAGGTAACCATAACGACCTCGCTAAAAACCCCCTAGATGCACCAATAGTTTTCCTAAGCTCCGCACTTTTACGATTAAAAGAAGAATTAGATGAATTTTTGACTTTATCATATAAAGCGTTAACAGCAACTAATAACTCCTCTTTATCATGCGCTTTCAATAAAAACTGCTTTCTCTTCTTCCGTGTAAGCCACCAACCAATTTTTGCAAGAGTAGACAAAATCTGCTTTTTGTAAATAAAATACACAGTAATGAGAACAGATAAAAACACAATCACTAACGCAAAGAACAACAAAGTATTATCAGCTTCTTCATCAAATACTATCCCTGGAGATTCAATGCGCCTACACGGTTCACAAGGACCGCCACAATCAACACCTTCCTCACAAATAATAGAACCATCATCTAAAACATGACAATTTTGAACACCATCAAAACAAGTCGCATCAGGATCAACTTCTAATTCAACATCATCCTCAGGATACTCAGGAGGAATATAGTCACAATCCCTCCAAAATGTCTTAATATAATCATCCTCATCACACCTATGCAAATCCTCACACACCCTGCTTTGAGTACCATTAGGTAAACACTCACCCCACTCGCCACACTTCCAATTATGCTCACAAGGATCAAACGCACCACCTAAACCACCACTATCAGTTTCATCCGGCACATCATCACCACAAAGAGCATCAATCCTAATAATATTAGACTCGTCACTTAAGCCATACGGATCTTCAGCAAAAAAAACCACAAAAATAGGATCGCAATCTACATCATCAATATTAGACACATAAGCAAGACCATCTTCAATTGAAACCCTACCACGACCCTCAAGAGAATAAGAAAACTTTAAAGGATCCCCATCAGGATCATAAGCATAATTCTCTAAATTTATACCGCGCTCAGCACGAGGACGCATAGAACTACCATTTATATCCCTGAAAAATTCAGGAGGATCATTAATTTGATGAACTGTAACATCAAAAGTATCAGAACCAACCATGCGACAAGGCTCGAAAACCTCAGCATAAACATCAATAGAAAAATTAGTCGGATCAGACTCATGATCAAAAATCTTATACGTAGCGTTAAAGAATATATTACCCTCCTCGTCAATAGAGTAATTAATAGCATCAGTTGACGAACTATGACTGCTCACAACCACATCAACATCTTCACGATGAGACGCCTCAACATAACACTCTAAAGCATTATCTTCAATCCTCGTAGATTGATTAATATCTGATGCGCAATTAGAAAAATCTAAAGTTGGAGGAACATTAAAACAAAAAGAAAGATCCCCAATCGCACCATCCCCCGTCGCCATCGCAGTAGGAAATGAAGGAGCAGAATTAGAAAAAGACACAAGGCTAATTAAAAAAATCCCTTGCAAAAATATAACAGATACAACAAAAACTATCAAAAAATGAAGGGATTCTCTTCTCATAACAAAACATAATCAGAGAAGAAGTATATAAATATTTTCCTTAAATAATAGTAAAAAAGAACTTAATCAAAGTATTTTAACCTAATAATAAAATATAACGCAACTAATGAAAAAACGATGCAAAGATACTGACCCGTAGATAACCCATAAAAAGTTGGATCGTCCCTGTAAAAATCAACAAAGAATCTTAAAAAGTTATAAAGAAAAATACCATACCAAAAAAGCAAACCAGCTTTAATTTTATAATAAGACTTGTAAATTAATAAAAAAATACCAACAAAGAAATTCTTAGCAGACTCATATAACTGATAAGGATGCCTACACCCCTCAGGAGGATTTGCAATATATTCATTTTGAGAATAATCAACACAAAAAGAACCAGAAAAATGCGTGCCCCAAAGCTCAGCGTTAATAAAGTTAGCAATCCTGCCAAGACCTAAAAAAAACATTAAAGGAACAACGACATGATCTGCCAAGTCATAGAATTTAATTTTTTTATTGCGAACAAATAATAAACCACCAATGACTGCGCCGATTATACCTCCATGAATAGACATACCCCCTTGCCAAACCCTAAATATTTGAAGAGGATCAGATAAAAGAACACTTGGATTAAAAAAAACAAAATCAAGAACCCTCGCACCAAGAATACTACCAAGCATGAAATAAATCATAAAAGAATCAAGACCATCCAAACTAAAATGCTTAATCCTCCCTTTTTTTATTTGATAACGCAAATAAAAATAAGCAAATAAAAAACCAATAAAATACACTAACCCATAATAACGAATATCAATTGAACCAATACTAAACGCGACCGGATTAATGTTGTGAAAAAACACTTTCTAAATAAGCCTCACTTAAACGCATCTTTAATTTGAGATGAGAGCTCTTCTTTAGGCAAAAAGCCAGATATCCTATGCACTTCCTCACCATCTTTAAACAGCAAAATAGTAGGAACGCCCCTAATGCCAAGCTCTATTGCATCCTCACCAACCTCATCAATATTTGCCTTAGCAAAATTAATACCTTCCAATTCCTGACTAACCTCATCAAAAACAGGACCAAGCATTTTACAAGGACCACACCAAGGCGCCCAGAAATCAACAACAACGTTACCTTTTCCAATAAATCCTTTCAATTCTCCACTATTCAAATCTTTCATTAAAAACATCCCCCTTGTTTTGTAAAAAAAAGTGTTCATAAAAAGTTTATAAAACTTTTCCCCCTCTTAAAAAATAGCACCGATTATAGGTGAAAATATAAGCACCAAAATAATAAATAATAAAGCCCACGAAATATTTGATAGTATCCTCAAAGTCTTTTTCTCACCAATACGTTTTTTAAAATAAATAAAAAACATACGGCCCCCATCTAAAGGACCTGCAGGCAAAAGATTAACAATACCAATACCAAAACTTAAAACAAAAATTAAAGCAATCAAGCCTAAGTTTTTGTTAAGATCAATAGAGAAAGGGTTGCCAACAAGCCAAAAATAAAAAGTTGTAAAAACCTGATTTTGAGAGACAGCGTTTTGACCAACAACATTATTATCTAAATAAATACCAATAAATGGAACCGACTCATTATCAGGATGCGCACCAAGAGATATAACACGATCCCCTTTATTAGTTGTGAATAAAACATCCTCCCCCGGACCAAGATTAGATGTTAAATTAATTAAATCAGATGTAGTCAACACATCTTCATTATTTACTTTTTTAATTACCTCACCTTCTTGCAGTTGATTTAAACCACGCTCATCTAAATCAGAATCAGGAATAAAACCTTCAACTAAGACACCTTGAGGAGCGTACATCGCAGAAGATACAATCATTAAAAAAAACATCAAAATATAAACAAAGCCCGCAAGCAAAATATTAGAAAAAGGACCCGCAGCGTAAATAGATAATTGTTTTTTAGCACTCGCCTTCGCCAACTTTTTCTCATCAGGCTCAACAAACGCCCCCGGCAAAGGACCAAGCATTACGAACCCAGAACTTTTAATTGAAATTTTATATGCTTTAGATACAACCCCATGACTAAATTCATGGATAACAACAACAACTAATAAAGCAATAAGTCCCTCAAATAAAGGTAATTTAAAAGGAACACCAGGAATACTAATACCTGGGAAAACAGGCGCAAATAAAGGATCAGCATCAGGCACAAAAAATAATTGATAAATACCAACACCAACAAGACCCAACATGAAAATCATTCCAAGAACACCAACATAAATACCAAGAATTCCAGCAAGCTTTATTTGCCTAAAGAAAATAATAGACACACATAAAGAGAGGAAAGATAACATAACTATTATTAAAAATAATAAGTTAAACCCAACATTAAAAACACCAACAAAAGAGTTGAATATGAAAAAAACAAGAGATACAACTAAAACCACTAAAGAAATTTTAAAAAGCAAACCACCAAAAGAATCCTTTTTTTTAGATAGGGGCGTAGCAAACTTTTTCATTTGCTTAATACCAAACTTAGTTTTAAATAAAGCAGCAATACCTTGAAATTCAAACTTTTTCCTATTAAAATAAATTATTAAAGCAACCGCTAAATAAAAAGCAATTACTAACGCGTTTTCTTGAAGCCAAGTAAAATTCATCATAATAGGAGAAAATTAATTTTATATAAATGTTTTTAAAAAAAAGGAAGGAAAAAGTTTTTATACAAACAAAAATAAATTAAAATTTATGAGTCAGATAACAGAAGAAGAATGGCAGAAAATGAGTCCTGAGGAAAGGATGGAATACCAAATAAAAAATTGTATTTTCTGCAAAATAATTAAAGGAGAGATACCCTCGAAGAAAGTTTATGAAGACGATGATTTTCTAGGAGTTCTTGATGTAAATCCAGGGACGAAAGGACACGTGCTAGTATTACCAAAAAAACATGTTCAAATAATGCCACAACTTGGAACAGAGCTGAATGGGAAGTTAGGAATAGTAACACAAATTATTTCTACAAAGCTCAAGGAATCAATGAATGCTAAAGGAACTAGTATTTTTGTTGCGAATGGTGCTGCTGCAGGACAAAACGCGCCACATTTCATGATGCATATTTTCCCTCGAAGAGAAGATGATAAACTTAGTTTAGATCCTGAAAAGAAAGAAGTAGATATTAACATAATAAATGATTTGAGAGTGAAATTCATAAAAAATTTAGGATTGCCAGATCCTGCTGAAGAAAAAGTTATTGAACCAAAAGAGCAAAAAGAAGAAGAAATACAAGATGAAAAAAAAGAAATAAATGATGATAGCGAGAAAATAAAAGAAGAAACACCTAAAGAAAAAGACGCTTTATTTGATAAGATAAAAAAAATGTTTGATTAAAAAAAATGAAATTAGAACTAGAACAAGTAATAATACGAGATGAGGAATTAGTAGTTTTCTTTCCGACAAATGCAATAGTTGAAGGAGAGATAATAATAGCACCCATACTCACTTTTAAAACACTAGAAGAAATACCACCCGCGCTAATTGAGAAAATGTTTCATGTAACAAATAAAATGAGCTCAAGCTTATTTGAATTACTAGGTTGCCACGGCACAAATCTTTTAATACAAAACGGAGAAGTCGCAGGACATAGAGAAGAAACCTTGTTTATAAGACTCATGCCAAGATACACAGACGATAAAATAAAACTTGAATGGACACCCGCACAAGCAAACCCTCAAGATTTGGAAGATGTAGTAAAATCATTTAAAGCTTTAGATGAGAGAGAAGAACAAAAAATAATAGACCAAAAAAAACAAGAAGAAATAGAGAAAAAAGAAGAACCAGAACAAATCGATAACAAAGAAGAAAATTATTTACTAAAATCTTTGAGGAGAAACCCTTAAATTATTTCTTAAAAGATGCTGCAACCAATAGAGGAAATGTTAGAGTAAAATCAGCCCTAACCTTCGCAGTAGGCGCATTAAGTTTTATTTTAGCCCACGTTTTAGCTTCTTCTTGATTACCACCAGAATCAGAACCATCAAATTCATACGCAGTAGTTAAATAAATCGCATAATCAAAACCTTCACGAAAAATTTGAGCATTCAAATTATAATGCTTTGAAATACCCCCACCAAGAATTAAAGCACTCGTAACATCTTGCTGAAGAACATCATCAACCAAAGAAACATGATCACTTGACACATCAATAACAAAATCCTTACGCCTCTTTTTAAAAAAATAAACCAAATCCCCAAGAGCGCCATCCATTATACCAGGACAAAACACAGAAATATTATTTTTAGAAGCCCAAAACAAATAAGAACCCTCACCTAGACGCTCACCAATTTTTTTAATCAAATAAGAAGGCGTAACAATTTTATTTTCAGAATATAATTCTTCTAATAATTTGTTAAAAAATCTCTCCAATAATAAATACCTATTATTTGGAACAAAGATATTACCAATCCTACCAACACCATGCTCAAATAAAGAACGACCCTGAACATCAAAATCACCAAGCTTGAATGAACTTAAATGCTTAATTATATCCTCCTCAATACCACTTGCAGTTGTTATTAGAGCATGAACTTTTTTTTCTTTAACTAAAAAAGAAATAATATCACGAAGACCAGATGAGATAGCATTCCCTGTAAACGATAAGTATAAAGGCACATTTTTTTCAACAACTTCCCTTAAAATAGTGACCGCCTTAAAAAATTCAGTAGCCTGAAAGCCAGTAGTGCTAAAACTATCAATGAATTCATTAAAATCGAAATCTTTAGAAAAATCATAACCCTTTATTACAGGATGATTTTCTAACTCATTGTTTTTGACCATGTGCGCCTGGTCTTTATACGAACGCTGCATTTTCACTCAGAATAATCCGCCTCATCTACCGCGCTCTTAGATGGGAGTTCTTGAACCCCTCTACCAAGAACGTCTATGCAATCAGGACAATCATCAGTTTCCCATTCATCACACACGCCATCATAATTACACTTCATGTCAACAGGCCTCATACAACCAGAAACAAATAAAGCCAAGACTAAAATTACCAATAATAAAATTTTAAGTTTCATTTTCAACTAAAAAACCCCCATATATAATGTATTAATAAAGCATCATTTAAATAATTTAATGTTTAAAAAAAATTATTTTTTATTGTATAATTCCCTGATAGGAACAGGTATTTTAATTTTGTGTTTTTGCAAAGTAACATAAAGCTCTTTAGACACATCACTTTTTTTAACAAATAAATCATGAAAATCACTAATGAAAAAACAAACAGCCAAGCTAATATAATGATCTTTAACCTCGAGGAAGTAAACTTTAGGAACAGGATAATCTAAGATGTCATCGCGCCTATCAAGCATTTTCAAGATCACTTCTTCAGCTTTTTTTATATCCGTCCCAATTGCAACAGGCATCCTAATTTTTAACCTAATAGAATTTGTTGGCTGAGCATAATTTTTAACAATTTTATTTGCAAGCAAAGCGTTAGGAACATATATTTCCTCAGAATCAAAATTTTTCAACTTAGTACTCCTAAGCGAAGTTTCTAAAACAAAACCAATCTCACCATCCTCTAATTCAATTAAATCTCCTTTTCTAAAAGTATCATCAAGAATAAGAGATATGCCGCCAAAGACATTAGTTAAAGAATCCCTAAAAGCAAACCCAATAATAACACCTGCAATACCAAGACTTGTTAATAATGCGCCAACAGAGATATTCCACGCTTGAAGCACGAATATAAGCGCGAGCAAACCTAAAAGAATATTTACAACGCTTTTCATTAAAGGAACAATACCCTCATGAGTTTCATCATTCCTTGTTTTTTTCAAGTTCCTACTCCAATTTTCTAAAGAAACCGCACTAATAACCCCTAAAATATAAGTTGAGACGATAATTGCAAGAGTTATTAAAATATTAGTTAGCGTTGAGTGAATCGTAGGATAATCTTTAATATATGTGCTTAGCAGTGCTTGAAGACCTAAAATTACAATGATTAAAAGCAAAGGATGCTCTAAGGCCAGAATTCTTTTAAATCCCTTTGACTTTTTCTTCATTACCTTATAAACATTGTTTCTTAGCTGGTGAACTAAAAAAATCAAGATTAGAGTCGAGAAAATAATTATTAAAGACCAAACAAAGTTCAGATTGTCATTAATTACCCCAATCACCATATCTTCCATAAACTAAACCCAACCCTAAATATATTTATTTGTTTGTAACAATTAGATAATGATTAAAAAAAAAGTTTTATTAAAAAATATAAAAAAAGCAAAATTATGCTGCTTTCTTTTCTTCAATATTAATAGAAAAATCACAAGGCAATTTCTTCCTAGCCCTATCAAGTGCAGTCTTTGCAATGTTTAATTTATCTTTATTTACCTCAACTTCAAAAACCGCTTGACCTTTTCTCACCTGCGCAGCTATACCAACCGCTTTACCGAAAGAATGAGACATCCCCGTACTCATACGGTCCGCGCCTGCACCAGCAGCTAAAGGATTATTCCTTAAAATGTGGTGCGGATAAACTTTTATTCTAAGCTTATAATTAACAGGCGCTTTAGTTTCTAATAACTTATTAGCTGTTTTCCTAGCCGATTCTAATGCGTTATGTCTTAATTGAATATCTGATTTTGATGTTAGAGATAAAACGTATGAATAGTCCTTTTTTTGGTTCCCCATTACGTATTTAACTATTTTATTATTAGGCACTGCTCTAACAAATGCTTTTTTTCTATACTTAGATTTCCTAGTATAAGGACGTTCTAATCTCCTCCATGCAACCGCTCTCATTAATTTTGCCATAGCAGGATAGAAAAACATATTTGTTTAAAAAACTTACGGATGAAAAAAGAACAGTTTTGGAAGAAAATACACAAAAAAAACAGAAAAAAAATGCAAAAACAACAAAAAATAGTAAGTAAAAGTATATTTTAATATACATATTTGTATATCATTATACTAAAAAACGGAAATATTTATATATGGGTTATGATATTACTACAACAATGAGCTACTTAAACCAACTACACAAGTCGGGAACAATGGACGTAGTCCAAAGACAAACACACCAATTTAGCAAAAGACCACAACAAACAACAAGACGAGACGAACAAGAACAAGAAGAAGTTCAAAACCAAATAACACAACTACAAACAATGCTACGAGAACAAAAAAACAAATTTGACAGATTCCTATCACTAAATCAAAACAGAATCATGACCCTGGAAAAAGAGGTAAATGAGCTCAAAAAAGAAATAAACCAAAAAACCCAGGCAATGCAAAAAATGAGCGACAGAGAAGTCGTACAAAGATCAAGGGATGCCCTATTCAATAGGCAAGAGAGGGCGCCCTTAGATCGCCCAGTCGACAGAAACAACGTCGCACCATCAAAAGTACAAATAGAAACCATATTCAACTGTAGCGGGAAAAAATTCTAACCCCCCTCCCCAATAAACCCCGCTACAAATTCTATTTAATTGTCAAGTAAAAAACGAGTTAAGCCCCTGGGCAACTCAGACTTGACAATTACAACCCCCTAAAAAAATACGAAAATCTAACTAAAAAAACACAAAAACACTTTTTAATAATACAAATAAACAAAGAAATGCATGAGAGATGACCAAATAGAGCGAATAGCACTAATATCAATCATCGCAGGATTACTACTAATACTAATAATAATGCCAAAATACGAAGCAGTAGATGCACACTACCTAACAGAAAACGATAATAACGCATACCTGAAAGGCACAATCACACGAAAAAATTACAATGAAGATAGCAAATGGAGCTTTATAGAAATTAGAAGCTGCAGAGATATGAACTCATTTTACGAAGGAGAAATAAATAAAACACAAGGAGATGAAATAAAAGTTAAAGGAAGCTACTACGAGGGAACATTTACAATCGAAGAATACAAATAAAAAAAAATTAAGCTAAACTAATAATATCAATCAACAAGTCCTCAAATTTATCAAAATCCTGAAAATAAGCAGGACCATCAAGAATTAAAACATCATCCTCAAGCAACTGAGCTAAAACCTCAGATTCTTTTAACGATTCCTTATCATCAAATTCAGATGCATAAACAAAAAAATTACCCGCCTTATTAGAAATGACAGAAAAATCAAATTCCTCAAAACTAAAACCCTTAAAATCATTATTTAAAGGCTTGCCCGAGATAAAAAAAGCACCATTAACTTTACGAAGCTTCTCTTCTAAAATCCTCAACGCAACAACCCTACCCGCGCCATGACCAATAATAATAGAAGACTCATCTAAATGCTTCCTATAATCTTTTAAAGCAACAATCCACGCATCAACACCCTCACTAACATCAGGAAAGTCAGGAAAAAAGAAAGAATGACCTCTCTTAACAAGCTCAGTACTAAGCCAATCATACCAAGCATGATTTCCACCATCCGAAACAAGTATAACATTCACCACTTTCAAAACCTAAAAATACTCAATATTATTTAAAACCTTTGAAACCCTTCATCTTCTGCATCATTTTCTGCATATCTTTTTCAGATGAACCAGGCTTTAACATCTTCATCATCTTCTTAGATTGACGATACTGCTTGAGCATACTACGAAGATCAGACGCGGGCAAACCAGCACCCTTACTAATACGCTCAACCCTCGAACCAGTAATAACATCAGGATTTTCAAGCTCCTCTTTAGTCATACTACCAAGCAAAGGCTTCCACTTCTCAAGTTCCTGCTCCCTATCCTTGAGCATGTCCTTTGGAATATTAGCAGAACCAAGACCAGGAATCATATCAACAACCTTGTTTAAAGGACCCATTTTTTTCATAGCCCTCATCTGATTATACAAATCAACAAGATTAAAATCGCCCTTAAGCATCTTTTTACTAATATCCTTAGCCTCATCCTCAGAAATCGCACCACGAGTCTTCTCAAGCAAAGCCTCCAAATCCCCCATACCAAGAAGCCTACCAACAAAACCCTCCGGCTTAAATTCCTCTAAATCATCAGACTTCTCACCAACACCAATAAAACGAACAGGCGCACCAGTAATCGCACAAGCAATCAACGCACCACCACCTTTAGCAGTACCATCAAGCTTAGTAATTAAAACACCAGTAACACCACAAGTTTCATGAAATGCAACAGCCTGCTTCTCAGCCGCCTGACCAATATCCGCGCTAATCACAAGCAAAGACTCATCAGGCCTAACAACACCACTCGTAGCTTTAAGCTCCTCTATTAATTCATCAGATAAAGCATCACGCCCAGCAGTATCAACAATAACCAAATCAAATTTAGATAACTCCTTTTCAAATTTAGAATAAATCTTAACAGGATCTTTTAGAGATTTATCAGTAAAAACAGGAATATTTAAACTTTTACCAATCTGCTCTAATTGATCAGCCGCAGCAGGACGCCAAGTATCAAGACTAATCATCCCAACACTAACACCCCTCTTTTTAAAATAAGAACCAAGCTTACCTGCAGACGTAGTCTTACCAGAACCAAACAAACCAACAAGCATAACCTTAAAAGGATCCTTTTTAGATGCTTTTTTACCTTGAATACGCTCTTTAAAATCAACCTTACCCCCCTGACCCAAAAAAGCAACCAATTCCTCATAAACAATATTAACCAAATGCTCTTTTTTAGAAACCCCGCTCGGAACCTCCTCATTTAAAGCACGCTCCTTCATCTTCTTAGTCAAATCAAGAACGAGCTTAACATTAACATCAGATTGAAGCAAAGCACGCTGAATATCCTTAATTAATTCATTTATAAGCTTCTCATCAACGAACAGAGCATTCGTTATCTTCTTAAGAGTCCCCTTCAACGAATTAGACAATGAATCTAAAACCATGAAGAAGAGAAGAAAAAACAGCTTTATAAATGTTTATGAAAACTAAAGCCCAAAAAAAGAAAGACAAAGTTTTTAATGACCTAAAAATTTCTAAATAACCAGAATGATAACAGACGAAGAAATAAAAATAATAAGAGAAAAACTAAAAGATAGTGCAAGACCTTTATTTCTCTTTGATGACGATGCAGACGGAGTTACAAGCTTCGCGATGATGTATAAATTAGTCGGAGATGGAAAAGGAATTTGCGTTAAAGGAAAACCCATCGTCGAGATGGCTTATTATAGAAAAATAGAAGAATATTCTCCTGATAGAGTGTTTATATTAGACAAACCAATGATTGAACAAGAACTAATAGACAAAACAAGCCAAGAAATAATCTGGCTAGATCATCACCCTCTACAAGATAATAAAGGAATTAAATATTATAACCCAAGAAAAAAAGATCCAGAAGATAATAGACCAACAAGTTACTGGACATACCACATTTGCAAAGAAGATGTGCCAGAAGCATTATGGCTTGCAGGAATAGGCGTGGTCGGAGATTGGAGCCTCGCATTAAAAGATGAAATCACAAAAGAATACCCAGACCTACTCCCAAAAAATACAAAGAGTGCGCCAGAAGCATTATTTAAAACAAAACTTGGAGAACTTGTGAAAATAATAGATTTCAACTTAAAGGGAACGACTACCGAGGTTATGAAGTCAGTTAAAGTACTAACAAGAATAAAAGATCCATACGAGATATTAAATCAAACAACACCAAAAGGAAAATTCTTATATAAAAAATTTGCAAATATAAACGAACAATACACAGAACAAAAAAATAGAGTAGAAATCACAGAAGACCCAATAATATTTTTCAAATACACAAATAACAAACTCGCAATATCAAGTATGCTATCAAATGAATTACTATTTGAAAACCCAGATAAAATAATAATGATCGCCAGAGAAAAAGCAGACGAATTAATGCTTTCTATAAGATCGACAAATATAAACATCGAAAAAGTATTAAGCAAAGCATTAGACGGCATAAACGGATACGGCGGAGGACACGATAACGCGTGCGGAGCATGCATTAAAAAAGATAACTTTGAAGATTTTATGACAAACTTCAAAAAACATTTACAAAACGCAAAAAAAGAACTTGAAAGATTATGAATTTCCAAAAAATAGAACCAGTGAGCAAAGGAGACTTCTACTTAGATGTTGCAATACAGAGAGGGAAAAAAAGCGCAAATAACCTCACAATAAGAGTTAGAGATGAAGATAAACGAGCACAAATAAGAGAAAAAACGAGAATAAAAACAATTAAAGAATCACTAATAAAAAGTCTCACAAGCATAATTAATTCATTCCCAGGATTAGATGGATTGCCAGAGTTTTACTACGAATTATGCAAAAACACAATGAATGTAGATGAGGTAAAATTAGCACTATCAACACTTAGCTGGGCAACAAAAAAAATAGATGAATTAGAGAGAGATTTTTTGAGAAGAATAAAAAATAAAGACAAAGCAGAAATAATTAAAGCGAAAAAATCATACATAGGACGAGTATCATCAATAATGAAAAGACTTGATAAAAAACTTAACCTAATCGAAGAGACAAGAAGAATAATACAAACATTCCCAGATATAAAAGAAGATTTATACACAGTCTGCATAAACGGCTTTCCAAACGTTGGAAAAAGCACACTACTCACAAAAATAACAAGCTCAAAACCCGAGATAGGAAGCTATGCATTTACAACAAAAACACTCAACACAGGATATTTTAAAGACAGATTTGAAGACATACAAGTAGTAGATGTGCCAGGAAGTTTAAACAGATTTGAAAAAATGAATGACGTAGAAAAACAAGCAGAAATAGCATTAAAATATTTATCAAATCTCATCGTTTATGTGTATGATTTAACAGAACCATACCCCTTAGAACAACAAGAAAAGCTATTTAAAAAAACAAAAGAAGAATTAAAACCCGTACTAATATATTTTAGCAAAGCAGACATACTCGGAGAAGATAAAATAAACAAATTCATAAAAGAAAAAAAATTAGAAAACGCAACACACAACCCCGAGGAGCTAAAGAAAAAAATAATCGAGATGAAACGAAAAAAATAACAAAATCTAATGATTTTGTGTTCAAAAAATCAGAAATTTTTTAGAATTAAAAACCCCTAGAAAATTTTTAATAACCAAAAACAAGCCCCATAATAATAAGTTTTATAAATAAAAACAAGTTCTTAAAACATATAAAAAATAATAACATTTATCGAGGAAAAAATATATTAAGGAGAGGGTGAATAAATGGACTCAAACACACAAAAAAGTTACGATTCTCAAAACATCAAAGTACTAGAAGGATTAGAAGCAGTTAGAAAAAGACCAGGAATGTATATAGGAAGCACAGGGCCACGAGGCCTACACCACATGATACAAGAAGTAGTAGATAACTCAATAGATG
Source organism: uncultured Methanosarcinales archaeon (assembly GCA_964501945.1). GTDB lineage: Archaea > Nanobdellota > Nanobdellia > Woesearchaeales > 21-14-0-10-32-9 > 21-14-0-10-32-9. The sequence goes on along the minus strand of CAZCTY010000014.1, from coordinate 7,800 downwards.
AGGCAATGGCCGAACACTGCGATGAAATCAAAGTAACAATACACGAAGACAAATCAGTTAGCGTAGAAGATAATGGACGAGGAATACCAGTTAGCATACACAAAGACACAGGCATGCCAGGCGTAGAATTAGTAATGACAAAACTACACGCAGGAGGAAAATTCGACAAGGATAACTACAAAGTATCAGGAGGATTACACGGCGTAGGTGTTAGCGTTGTAAACGCACTATCAACAAAACTAGAAGCCACAGTACACAGAGACGGAAAAGAACACTACATCTCATTTGAGAGAGGCCTTACAAAAGAAAAACTCAAAGAAATAGACTCAAGTGATAAAAAAGGAACACTGATAAGATTTTGGGCAGACCAAGAAATATTTGAAACACTAGATTACGATTCAAACCTTATAGCAAACAGACTGAGAGAAATCGCATTTTTAAATAAAGGAACAACAGTTATATTTAAAGACGAGAGACCAAGCCACGAAAAAGAATTAAAATTCTACTACGAAGGAGGGATAGTAAGCTTCGTAGAACACTTAAATAAAGGAAAAAACACATTTACAACGCCAATATTTTTCTCAAAAGAAAAAGATAATGTGAGCGTAGATATATGCCTACAATACAATGAAACCTACACCGATTCACTGTTCAGCTTCGTAAACAACATCAACACACACGAAGGAGGAACACACGTATCAGGATTTAAAACAGCACTAACAAGAACACTCAATAATTACGCAGAGAGAAATAAACTATTAAAAGAAAAAGATTCAAGATTTTCAAGCGATGACGTACACGAAGGACTAACATGCATAATATCAGTAAAAGTACCAGAACCACAATTTGAAGGACAAACCAAAACCAAATTAGGAAATAGCGAAGTTAAAGGAATAGTAGATAGCCTCGTTAGCTCAAGCCTTAGCACGCACCTAGAAGAAAACCCAACAGAGGCAAGAAAAATAATAGAAAAAGTACTAAGCGCAGCTAGAGCAAGAGATGCAGCAAGAAAAGCAAGAGACCTCACACGACGAAAATCAGTACTAGAATCAACCAGTCTACCAGGAAAACTAGCAGACTGCTCAGAAAAAGACCCATCAAAATCAGAAATATACATCGTTGAAGGAGACAGCGCAGGAGGAAGCGCAAAACAAGGAAGAAGCAGAGAATTCCAAGCAATACTACCACTTAGAGGAAAAATACTAAACGTAGAGAAAGCAAGACTTGACAAAATAATAAGCTCAGGGGAAATCTCAGCTATGATAACAGCAATAGGCACAGGCATCGGAAATGAGTTCAACATAGAAAAAGCAAGATACCACAAAATAATCATAATGACAGATTCAGATGTAGATGGAAGTCATATTACAACACTAATACTAACATTTTTCTTCAGACACATGAGAGAACTAATAGAGAAAGGATACATCTACGTAGCCCAACCACCACTCTACTTAATTAAAAAAGGAAGCCAAAAAACATACATACGAGATGAGAGAGGAAAAGAAGAAAAACTAAAAGAATACGAAGATATGAAAGGCGTTAGCATACAACGCTACAAAGGGCTTGGAGAAATGAACCCAACACAACTATGGGAAACAACAATGGATCCAGATAACCGCGTCTTGAAAAGAATAACAATAGAAGATGCAGTGGAAGCTGACAGGGTTTTTACAATGCTAATGGGATCAGAAGTAGAACCTAGACGACAATTCATAGAAGAGAACGCATACAAAGTCAAAAACTTAGACGTATAAAAAAAAAGAATAAGAAAAAAAAGATTATTTTTTAAAAATTATTTTTTATTTTTTCGAACATACTTTTTAGAAAATTCTAAATCCCAAATATCAAAGACAAGCATGTTCTTCTCATTAGGCACACCTAAAAGAACCTTAGCAGCCTTACTCGCAACAATACCCGCCGCAGTGTGAACCGTCGCAGCCATGATACCCTCATCACGAACACGCTTATTTTCAACATAATTAGAAATCTCATTTAAAGTAGTGCCCTCTTCAATTACAAAGACCTGCCCTTGACTACCACTAACATAACAATAAATCATAGGAATTTTCTTTTTAGAACAATACTTATCAATAATTAAAGACACAATCAAATCATTAGTACAATCAAGAACCAAATCAGAGTCAAGCAAGTAACTATTAATCTCAGTTAACTCCTCATGAAAAGCCTTAATAGAAACAGCATCATTAATTGCATCAAGACGCTTTTTACCCTGCTTAGCCTTAAACTTATTAATATCCTCTTGCAAAAACAAAGAAGTTTGCTGAATCTCATCTTCCAAGATCCTACCCTTATCAATTAAACGAACATTAATACCCGTGCGAACAAACATATCAGCCAACACAGAACCAACCCCTGCAAGACCAACAATAGAAACTGTTTTAGACCTCATCTCCTCAGCCTTCTCACCAATTTGCTTGACCAATTCATGCTTAGAATACCTAGTATTTTTTTTAGATGCCATAGAAAAAAAGGAATAACAACGTTTTATATAAATATTTCGAAGAAAACAAAAAAAAGATTAAAAAAAAGCAAAAATATTTATAAATAATAAACACACAACAAATAAAAATGATTGTTGAAACACAACAAAAAATAACAAGTATAAAAAATATTATTATTTCTATTATCTAATTATCTCCCTAAAACATTATAAGGGAGAGCGAATTCACAACTTTAGAAAAATAGAAATAAAACTCAAAAAAAACACATGAACAGGGAGGATGTTTTTAATGGCTGAAAAATACGATTTTAAAAAAATAGAAGAAGACATATTAAAATACTGGACAAAAAAAGAAGTACTGAAAAAGATTAAAAATAGAAATAGCGATGGAAAAAAATTCTACTTCCTCCAAGGACCACCATACACATCAGGAAGATTACACATGGGACATGGCTGGAACCACGCATTAAAAGATGCAGTGCTACGATACAAAAGAATGAAAGGCCTAAACGTGTGGGACCGCGCAGGATACGACATGCACGGATTACCAACAGAGCTAAAAGTTATGAAAGAGCTCAACATGAAATTTAAAGAAGAAATCTTAGAGTACGGATTAGAAAAATTCAACAAAAAATGCAGAGAATACTCAACAGAAATGATGAAACAAATGAATGAAGACCTAGAGAAAATGGGAATAACCCTCGACTTTGAAGATTCCTATCAGCCAATTGCAAATGAATTCATAGAAGGACAGTGGAGCGTTGTAAAACGAGCCAATGAAAATAAAAGACTATACCTCGGCGAGAGAACCCTCTCATGGTGCCCTGACTGCGGATCAGCACTAGCAAAACACGAACAAGAATATGAAACCGTAACAGATGACTCAATCTTCGTAAAGATGAAAGTTGAAGGCACAGAAAATGAATACATAGTAATATGGACAACTACTCCGTGGACGATTCCATTCAATTTAGCAGTAATGGTAAACCCAGAAATAGAATACCAAAAATGCGAGATAAAAAAAGGAGACCACGCAGGCGAGAGGTGGATAGTTGCAAAACAACTCGCAGGAGTCTTCATAAACGGAGTCACAAACGCAGAATACGAAGTAAAAGAAGAGTTTACAGGAGATAAAATAGAAGGCTTAAAATACGAACACCCCTTTAGTAAAGATTATGATGAATACGAAAAAATAGACTCAAATAAAATACACACAATCCTCCTTAGCACTGAACACGTAGACACAAGTGCAGGAACAGGACTCGTACACTGCGCCCCAGGATGCGGACCCGAGGATTATGAAGTTGGATATAGAAACGGATTACCACCATTCAACAACATAGACGAGAAAGGCGAATTCCCAGAGGAAATGAAAACCTTCAAAGGATTAATCGCAAAAAAAGATGATGACAAATTCATAGAAGCACTAAAAAAGAGAGGCGCATTAATCGCACAAAACAAAGTAGACCACGAATATGCGCATTGCTGGAGACATAAAAGCCCAGTCATATTCAGAACGACGAAGCAATGGTTCTTTAAAACAGAAGACTTGAAAGATGTAATCATAGAAAAAAACAAGAAAATAAAATGGGTACCAAAAAATGCAGGCGCACAATTTGATGCGTGGATAAGCAACCTTAGAGATAACTCCATTACAAAACAAAGATACTGGGGAACCCCCGCACCTATATGGGTAAATGAAGAAAACGAAGAAGATTACATAGTAATAGAAAGTAAGGAAGAGCTAAAAAAACTCGGATGCGAAGTCCCAGAAGATTTACACAAACCATTCATAGATGAAGTCGTAATAAAGAAAGATGGTAAAACCTATAAGAGAATACCAGACGTATTAGATGTATGGCTAGATTCTGGAACCGTCGCATGGAACTGCCTATACAACGACAAAGAATTAATGAAAAAATGGATGCCAGTAGACCACATACTAGAAGCTAAAGAACAAATAAGACTATGGTTCTACATGCTCGCCGTATCACACGAATTAATGAACCACGAAGACGTACCATTTAAAAACGTGTACGTACACGGAATGCTAAATGCAGTAGACGGCGTTAAGATGTCAAAATCCCTAGGAAACATTATATCACCGTACGAGATAAGTGATAAATACGGAACAGACACAATGCGATTCTACTTATGCGGAATAAGCGCAGGACAAAACATCGCATTCTCATGGGACAACATACAACAAAAATACAGAACACTAAACGTTTTATGGAACATACACAATTACTTTACGGACTTCTTAGTGAATGAAAAAATAAACCTAAACGAAGCCCTAAACAAAGAATACGAGTTGAGCGTAGAAGACAAATATATACTAAGCACGCTGAACATAACCAAGCGAGATGTAAGCGAATTACTAGAAAATTACGAGATAGATAAAGCATGCAACTTACTAAACGAATTAATACTTGGATTTAGCAGAGATTACATCAAGATGATACGCGAGAGAAGCGTTACAGGAAGCGAGGACGAAAAACAAGGACTTGCAAAAGTAATGTTTAACGTCATAAAAGACATACTTACAATGAGTAATTTATACATGCCTTTCATCGCAGAGAAAATATACCAAAACATAAAAGAAAAACATGGCGTGCTAAACGAAGATTCTGTTAGCCACGAGGAATGGATAAGCGTAGATGAGACAAAGATAGATACTGAATTAGTAAGAGAATTTGAAGTAGCAATGAACCTAATAACAGGAATACTCGGCGCAAGAGAACAATCAGGACTGGGAGTTAGATGGCCAATAAAAGACGCTAAAATCATAACAAAAGAAAAAGAACTAAGCGAAGACGTACTAACATTAATAAAAGAACAAACCAACGTTAAACAAATAACTTTTAAGGAAGAATTTGAATATGAATACGAGGTCAAACCAAACTTCAAAGCGCTAGGAACCCTGTTTGGCGAGAGAACAGGAGATGCTGCAAAATACATAAATGAAAAAAAAGATGAAATAATACAAGAAATAAAAAAAGGAAAAGACGAAATAAAAATACTAAATGAAACAGTTAAAGTAAAAGATTACTTAAATGTAGATGAGAGAGTAGAAAAACCCCACTATGCAAGCGAGACACCAAACGGGAAAGCAATAATAGATTCAACTCGAGACGATGAATTAGATGCGGAAGGATACGCGCGAGAAATAGTGAGGAGAATACAAGATATGAGAAAAAACAACAACTTCACAAAGATAGAAAGAATTGAAGCATACATAGAAACAAACACAGAACTCAAAGATAAAATAAAAGAACACACAGAGTACATAGCATTCAAAACAGGCGCAGAAAAACTAGAATTCACAAAAGCACCAAGCCTAGAATATGAAAAAGAATTCAAAATAAAACAAGAAAACTTCAAAATAAGCTTCAAAAAAATATAAACAAAAAAACAAAAAGGGATGCCCAAAAAAACAAGGGGCTTGAGCGAAGCGAAACCCCTAGCACGTTAACGAGGGTACTGGTTAATGGAGATAAAAATAAATCTTGATAAAAACGTAGAAGAAAACGCACAAACCTACTTTGAAAAAGCAAAGAAAGCAAAGAAAAAACTTGAAGGTGCAAAGAAAGCCTTAGAGCAAACAAAAAAGAAACTTGAAAAGGAAGAAAAAACACATGAGAAAACAAAAGAGAAAGAAGAAGCTCTAAAAAAATCAAAACAAAGAAAAAAAGACTGGTATGAAAAATTCAAATGGTTCATAAGCTCAGATGATATACTAGTCATTGCGGGAAAAGATGCCTCAACGAACGAGGTAATAATAAAAAAACACACAGATTCTTGGAACATAGTCTTTCACACAGAAGCACCAGGAAGCCCATTCGTTGTAGTAAAGAACAAGAAAGATGAAGAAATACCAGAACAAACAAAAAAGGAAGCTGCAGTATTCGCGGGGACACACACGAAGGCATGGGAACTTAATATGAAAAACGTCGAAGTCTTCGAAGTAAAACCAGAACAAGTCACAAAGGAAACAAAAGCAGGCGAGTACATCGCAAAAGGATCATTTATGATATATGGAAAGAGAAAAACACACCACGTAGAAATAGACCAGAGCATAGGCTACATGGAAAAAGATGATACAAAAATAATAATGGGCGGACCCACAAGCGCAATAAAAAAACACTGCGAAGAATACTTAACATTAAAACAAGGCACAATGAAGAAAGGAGAAATATCAAATAAGATAACCAAAAAGTTTAACCTTGCAACAAACGAAGAAATATTAAGTGCGCTACCACCAGGAAAATTCGACTTCTCAAAGAAAAAACATTAAAAAAAAATAAAAAAAAATAAATTTTAAACAACACGCATAATCAAATTACTACTTCGGACGCTTCAAACTTCGGACGCTTCAAATGTTATAGTAACGCTATGACCAACCCCTGTAGCTGAATCAGGAATATCAATTTCAAAATGCGTTATGAAACTATTTTGAGCACCATCAGTAGGCGCGTTTAAATGAGTACAAATATCAACACCACTTTGTTCTGTATCTGTAACTATTGCATAATCTGGTTGCAAACCAGAATCACAACCATCAACATTGTCTGATCTGTACCTTAATTCAGATTCCGTTGTACCTGTGTCTAAAAAAGTTCCTCCTTGCTCAGTACCCCTATCACTAGTTGACAGAGCAATTACCGCATCCAAGTTACCAACATTTTTAACAGTAATACCTGGTGGTTGATTATCACAATTATCATTATCTGCTTCCCCTACTCCTTCTGTGTTAATTGTGATACCAGCAGAATTATCACCTAGTTGACACTCACCGAAGTTAACAGTACTATCTTCTAATTCAATAGCAAGATTATCACCAATCTCCAAAGAAACAGTACCATCTTCGGTTACAAAACCCGTCGTTGAAATACTACCAAGTCTGTTAAGACTCACAAATGTACCTCCAAGAGATACAACAATCGCTGCCAATAACAATATTGACAATGTTTTATTCGAAACACTCATTTTTTCATATCCTCCATGATTTTATTTAAACTTCTTTTTCCACTACGCTTAACTCAATGCTACCAGTGGACTCAGCTGTTTGTGGCGGACCTTGAATCCCCAACGAAATCGAACCTTCACCGCCACTATGCCTGCCGATTTCAGCGTCATCAAAATTACTAGCGTTAAGTACTAGCAATGTCCCTAGAACAGAAACAATAATCGCCACAATAACTAAAACAAAAAGTACTTTGTTAAAACTCTTCTGCTCCATTTTTTATTTACCTCACTTGCGTAGCCCAATATACAAAAAAAGCTACTCAAATGAGATACTCTCCCTTGTACTATATAAATGTTTCTCTTTAAAA
>CAZCTY010000013.1:0-25879 GCA_964501945.1 uncultured Methanosarcinales archaeon | reverse complement strand
TTTCTGATAAAATCTTCCTTATCAGAACAAGAACTAGCAAAAAAAGAATTCAAAACATCAATACTACCAAACTCCAAATTACTAGGAGGCACAGCCAACAAATAATTACCAGAAACAGCACTCGCAAAAAAACTATCAGGAGCATCAACAACCATCAAATTACCAGAACCAAAAACATCACCAACATACGAAAAAACCTCAACAGACTCCTCACAAGCCCAATGAATAATCACAAAAGTCCTATTATCAACATCATAATAACCACTAAAACTAACAAACAAAAAAACAAACAAGAAAACAACAAATAAAAAACGCTTCAAATACAAAAAATTCCAATCAAACCCCTTCAAAAAAGACCAAATAAAATCAAGAACTAAAAACACACCAAAACCAGCAAACAAAGACAACCCAATAAAAAAATACCACAAAGCACGCTGATACGGAATAAAAAACGAAAAATCAAACAAAACATAAAACAAAATACTCAACAAAGGAAACAAAACACCCAATAATAAAAACTTACGCATACGAACAAAACCAACCAAACCAACCAAACCAAAAAAATACAAAGTAAAAGGAACCAAATCAAACAAACCATAAGTAAACTCAAAACCCTCAGTCCAACCCTTCTCAAAAATAACAACATTCCACAAAGCACCAAAATCAAAACCATAAAGAACTATAGCTGTAAATAATAAAAAAATAGGCAAAACCAAAAACCAATAACTAAAACGCCTCCTAAACAACTCACCAAAAAAGAAAATAACAAACAACAAAACAGAAACCATAGGATAAGAAATAAGACTAATCAAGAAAACCAAACCACACAAATAATAAAACCTCTCAACAAAAAAATACAAAAAAGCAACCAACAAGAAAAAACTAAAAGTATGAGGCAAAAAGAAAAAAGAACCCATAATATTAATATTACTTTGAATAGACAAGAAAAACAAAGCACCAAAAAAACCAGCAACATAACTGCCAGAATACCTCTCAATAATTAAAAAAATAAACAAACAAGTCAAAACAGCAAAAATAGCAGCAAGAAACTGATAAAAATAAATGATATCTAAACCAGTAACCAAAAAAAGAGATGCAACAAAAACATGAAAACCACTCTGAGGATTTACACGATCAACACCCACAAATACATTCTCAGACGGAAAAGAACCAGTATCAACAACGAACTTAGATAAAGCAAGATGCGCCCACTCATCAGCATGCAAAGGATACGGATAATAACCAGGACTACTAACACGCTCAGAAGAACACATATCAGAAACAACACCAGGATTATCAAAATGAGGCAAATAAATAAGAACAAAAGCAAACAAAATCAAAAACACAATCAAAAAACGTCTCATAAAAAAAACAAATAAACAAAAGAATATAAAAAACTAACGAAAAAGACATAAAACAACAAACAAAGAAAAAACTATATAAATATGACAACTAACAAAGAAAATAAATGCAAGCAATACAACAAATACTACAAATCATAGGGATACTAATAACAATACCCTTCTTCTTATACCTACCAGGATACCTAATAAATAAAATATACACACAAAAAAAAGAAATAGATGCAATACTCATATCAATAACAATAAGCATAAGCATAATAATACTAATAGGCATACCACTAAGCCTAATAAAACAACTAAACTTTATAACACTAACAATTATATACACAATAATAAACGCGGGGCTGATAATAAAATGGAAATATCAATAGTAATACCATGCAAAAACGAACAAGAAGGCATAGGAATATGCATAGATAAAATAAAAAAAACAAGACCAGACGCAGAAATAATAGTAGTAGACAATAACTCAACCGACAAATCAGCAGAAATAGCAAGAAAAAAAGGCGCAAAAGTAGTAAAAGAAACAACACCAGGATACGGAGCAGCCCTCAGAAAAGGATTCAAAACAGCCAAAGGAAAATACGTAATAATGGCGGATGCAGACGACACGTATGACTTTAGAGAAATAAAAACACTACTAAAATACAAAGAATACGACATGGTACTTGGAAATAGAAAAAACAAAAAAATGAAAAAAGGAAGCATGCCCTTCTTGCACCGCTTCGTAGGAACACCAGCACTATCAAAAATGCTAAGAACAATATTCAAAACAAAAATAAAAGACAGCCAATCAGGATTTAGACTAATAAAAAAAGAAGCACTAGATGCAATGAACCTACAATCAAACGGAATGGAACTTGCAAGCGAGATGATAATAAAAGCAACAAAACTAAAACTAAAAGTAAAAGAAACACCAATAACATACCACCCAAGAAAGGGAGATTCAAAACTAAACACATTCAACGACGGATGGAGACACCTAAAACTAATACTAATATATGGACCAAACTACTTATTTTTAATGCCAGGACTATTACTATTCACACTAGGAATACTACTTACAACGACACTAACATTTACAAACATAAACATACTAGGAATAACACTACAAGAACACCCGCAAATAATAGGAAGCATAATAACAATACTAGGATTTAACATAATAACACTATGGAGCTTTACAAAGATATATGAAAAAGAACACCTAAATGAAAAAAACAAGTTCTCAGAGATAATAAAAAAAACAAACCTAGAAAAAATACTAATAACAGGTCTAATACCAATAATAATAAGCCTCATAATATTTGTAAACATACTAATAACATGGATAAACGCGAACTTCGGAGAATTACAACAAATAAGAACAGCAATACTAGCACTAACCCTACTAATACTAGGAACACAAATAATATTTTCAGGATTCTTCATAAGCGTACTACAAACAAAAAAAGAATAAAAAAAATGAAAATAGCAATACTACACAACTACCTAGACAACATAGGAGGCGCAGAAAAACTTACACTAATGCTCGCACAAGAACTAAACGCAGACATATACACAACGAACATAAACGAAAAAAACATAAAAAAAATGGGCTTTTCCACAAAGAACATACACACAATAGGAAAAGTACCCAAAAAACCACCATTCAAACAAGAACTCGCAAAAATAAAATTCAAAAAACTTAAACTAAAAGGATACGACGCACACATAATAACAGGAGACTGGGCAGGATCCGCGACAACAAAAAACGAATGCTTATGGTATACACACAGCCCACTAAATGAGATATGGAAATTCTACGAATACACAAGAGAAAACATAGTACCAAAACATAAAAGATGGCTATTTGACATATGGGTCAAATACAACAGAAAAGCCAGCAAAAAATACGCAAAACAAGCCAAAAAAATAATAACAAACTCACAAAACACCAAAAAAAACGTAAAAAAATACCTACAACAAGAAGCAACAATAATAAACCCACCAATAGATACAAAAAAATATAGAAAAGGAAAAAAAAGAGAATACTGGCTATCAGTAAACAGACTAATAAAACACAAAAAAATAGAAGAACAACTAAAAACATTCAAAGAACTACCAAACAAAAAACTAATAATAGTAGGACCATATGAAGACACACAACACTTCCTAGAATATAAAAAGGAACTAGAAAAAATAAAACCAAAAAACGTAACATTCAAACACCACGTAAAAGACGAAGAACTAATAAAATTATACGAAAACTGCACAGGACTAATAACAACATCAAAAAACGAAGATTTCGGAATGAACGTGATAGAAGCATACGCCGCAGGAAAACCAGTAGTAGCAGTAGCAAAAGGAGGATACCTAGAAACAGTAAAACACAAAAAAACAGGAATACTAACAAAACCAAACACAAAAAACTACAAAAAAGCAATAGAGGAAATAGAAAAAAACTACGAATACTACACAAAAAACGCATACAACGAGAGAAAAAAATACACACTCAAAACATTTACAAAAAAAATAAAAAAAGAATTAGAAAAAAACCAAAAAAAACAAGGTGAACACTTAGCTCGAATCGCGCACACCTAAAAAAACATGTTCCTGTCAAAAATCATCTTTGCAATAAAAGCAAATCATTCGAGCAAATAACTAAAACAAATCATCACTTAATAAATTTTTCTTTTTTATCTTGCCCTTAACAACAGAAACTTCATAAACTAAGGGCTTTTTAAAACCAGCCAAACCACAAAAAAATAATTCCTTGCCAGATAACTTCTTCAAAACAAACATATGACTCTTGCTCACAAAAAAATCTCTACCAACATCCTTATTTAAAACCCTCAAAAAAACAGCCTTAGAAAAATCAAAATAATAAAAAGGAGAACACAAACTTGACTTTTTATTACAAGCAACACTACTCCTCAAAATCTTTTTAAGCCTAACCTCATCAAATAACTGAGGACAAATAACAAAATACTCATCTTTTAAACGATATTTAAAAACAAACAATTGCCTTAAAGAATACAAATCCTGCAACCGCTCCAATTCAGAAACCAAAAAATCTAAAGGCATCCTTTTATAATGCAAAAACAAAACAAAATTACGCCGAGTACCATTAACTAAATTAGACAAAAACATAGAATTATAAGACAAATTAGAAGAGGAAGACCTATCCAAATAAACCCTAATCTTTTTAAGAACACCAAGCTCCCCACCAACAGGCCTCACAGGAACTTTGTGAATACCGCTTAATAATTCTTTAACAGGCTTTTTTAAATCATTCTCGCTTATAACACTACAAACAAAACCAGATTTAGAATTAACAGTACCAGGCAACCTAATAATACCACGAGTATTTAGAGTAATATTTTCATCAACACATATTTTTTTATTCAACTCCCCCCCACGCTTTTTAACCTTATTCAAAAGCCTCTTCCTCCTAAGCTGAACTTCCCTCTCCCTCAAAAAAGGATCAGAAATACACAAATCATCATCATAATGAATAACAACATGAAAACCCTTACTACCACTAAAACGAATACTTTTAATCTTAAAACCAAGATCTTTCAAAACAAAAACCAAATCCAAAGTCTTAAGCCTAGCACGATTTAAATTAGAATCATCAACATCAAAATGAACCTCATTTTTAATAAATAAATTATTATACAAAGGAATCTTACTAACAACACCCACATTAACAGGATTAACCCACAAAGACTGAGAATAATAAACATCTAAAGGAACATACTTTAACAACAAACGCCTAAGCTTTTCTTTAGAATTAACCCTCTCCTTAATCTTAACAACCCTGCCACCAATTAGAAAAAAACGAAAATGTCTCCAAGAAGAACTCTCAGGCAAAAACAAATCACAACTCTCATAATACTTTTTCAAATTATTATAAGTAGAACGCCGATTCATACTATTACCCTTATTTAAAAACCTAACAAGCCTATAATACCATAACTTATTTCTAAAAAACTCCCTCATCCCAAACAGAAACCTCTTAATCACACAAACACCTCAGACTTAAACAAAAGCATAAACAAAACAATTACCTCAGATACCACGGTTGCAATAGCAGCACCTGATAAGTAAAATAAAGGCAACAAAAACAAATTCAAAACAAGATTAATAAAAATACCAATCAACATTATATTAACAAATAACTTCAAATTATTAGAAGCGCCCAAATAAGTCTTCAAAACCATATTAACACTACTAACAACAATGAAAAAAGACAAAATCTTCAAAACAACAACACTGCCACTATACGCATCACCAAAAAAAACACGAATAATAAAACTAGCAGAAAAAAACACAATCAAAGCCAAACCTAAACCAGTCAAAAAATTATAAAACAAAGACTTTCTAACAAGCAACTTAGTCTCAGACTTAGACTTCGCATTCAAATTAGACAAATAAGGAAACAGAGTCCTAGAAAATGTAGCAGGAATTAGAATAATACCCAAAATTAACTTAGTAGCAACAGTGTACAAACCAATCTCAAAACTCTCAAAAAAATACCTAATTAAAAGAATATCAATATTAAAATAAATAAAACTAATAGCAGTTAAAATACCAAAAGGCAAAGATTCAAAAATAATCTTTTTAACAAGCCCAAAATCAAAACTAAAACGCTTCTTTAAAGCATATTTCTTCCACAAAAAAATAGAATAAAACAAAACAATTAACTCAACAAAAACAGTAACAAGAAGCAACTCAACAATACCAAAACCCAACAAAAGAACAAAAACATAACCACAAAACAAAAGAACAGTATTAACCACTTTGATTCTAACATGATCAGAAAACTTCTTCAAAGCAATAAACATACTACCATAAGCACCACTCAAAGTGCCAAAAATCTTACTAAAACCCAACAAAATAATACCAACAATTTCCAAAGAATTACCACTAAGCAAGAAAATAGACACAGATAAAACTAAAAAAGTAACCAAAGAAATAAATAACTTAATATAAATAAGATTTTTCAAGATAACATCTTTTTTCAAATTATCCCTAGCAACTTCCCGTATAACATACCTATTTAAACCAATATTAGAAAAAACCATGAAAGTAGCAGTAAATGCCAAAATAAAACTCCAAACACCAAACGCTTCAACACCTAAATATCTTGCAAGTAAAATAGTTAAGAAAAAAAACACGGCTTTCTGAAACAGAGCACTAGAAGTCATAAAAAAATTATTTTTAAAAATCTCCCCGAACATACAACTAAGATAAAGCCAAAACTATTTAAATTTAGTTAATTCTACAAAAAAAGAGATGAAAATAGCAATCTTCCACGATTACTTCGATACAATAGGCGGAGGAGAAAAACTAGTACTAGAGATGGCAAAAGCACTAAACGCAGACATATACACAGCTTCCCTAGACAAAGAGAAAATAAAAAAAATCACAAACCAAAAAATACACCTCCTAAAACAAACAACAAAAATACCAGTTCTAAAAGCAATACACACATCACAAATTTTTAAAAAAGCCAACATAAAAAAAGAATACGACTTTTTCATACTCAGCGGGAACTGGACGGTGTTTGCCGCAAAAAAACACACACCTAATACATATTATATGCACACCCCTGTAAGAATGTTTTACGACTCAAAAAAAACATTTTACAAACTAACCCCTTGGGCGCTAAAACCAATATTTCTACTATGGACATACATCCACGAAAAAGCAATACAAAAAAATATGAAATACGTACAAAACATAATAGCAAATTCCAAAAACGTACAAAACAGAATAAAAAAATACCACAAAAGAAACTCCACAATAATATACCCGCCAATAAAAAAATATAAACACAAAAAACACAAAAACTACTGGCTATCAGTAAACAGAATAACACCTCACAAAAGAATACACATACAAGTTGACGCATTCAAAAAACTGCCCCGCGAAGAATTATACGTAATAGGCGCGAACAGCGAAAAAGATATATCAAACAAATACTACAAAAAACTAAAAAAAGAAGCAACACCTAACATACACTTTCTAGGACACATAAAAGAAGAAGAAATAGAAAAATACTACTCTAACTGCAAAGGATTTATAACAACAAGCAAAGACGAAGATTTTGGAATGACAGTTTTAGAAGCCATGAGCGCAGGAAAACCAGTAATAGCAACAAACGAGGGAGGATACAGAGAAACAGTAATAGAGGGAACAGGAATCAAAATAAAACCTGAAAGTAAAAAACTAATAAAAGCAATAAAAAAAATAAACCAAAACCCAACAAAATACAAAAAACCCTGCCAAACACAAGCCAAAAAATTCGAAACAAAAATCTTTCACAAAAAAATCAAAGAACACATAAAAAAATAACTAAGAAGTCCAAGACTCAACAAAACTATCTTTAAATTCAACAAAACGCTTCTCTTTAATCGCGAGCCTAACATCCTCAAAGAGCTTTTGCAAAAAAAACTGATTGTGAATACTCTTCAAACGATGAGCAGAAGGCTCACCAATCTTAGTTAAATGATGCAAATAAGCCCTAGAATAATTCAAACAAGTATGACACTTACAATCCTCCTCAATAGGATTAAAATCCTGCGCATAACGACCCTTATCAACATATAATTTACCTGAACGAGTAAAAATAGAGGAATGACGCGCATTCTGAGTAGGATAAATACTATCAAAACAATCAACACCCAGACCAATCATCTCAAGCAAATCAACAGGACTACCAAGACCCATTACATACTTAACCTTATTTTTTTCAAGATACGGAAGACTACTCTTAACTGCGAGGTACATGTCTTCTTTAGGCTCGCCAATCGCAACACCACCAATCGCAAAACCATCAAAATCAAACCCACTCAAAAACTCAGCACTCTTCCTCCTCAAATCAGAAAAAAAATTACCTTGAACAATACCAAACAACAACTGACGAGAACCATCTTTTTTATTATGGAGGGTGCGAAGCTTTTTATGATGCTCCAAACTCGCAACACCCCAACGATGAGTATTCAACATAGCAAGCTCAGCTTCCTCGCGAGAAACGTCGTAACCAGACATATCATCAAGCATCATAGCAACATCAGAATCAATATCCCACTGAATCTCCATAATACTCTCAGGAGTTAAAATAACACGCTTATTATCATAAGGACTACGAAAATGCAAACCCTTCTTAGACTTCCGCTCAAAAAAAGAACTAGACGACTGAAAACCACCACAATCAGTAAAAACAACACCTTCATAATTCATAAAACTATGAACTCCCCCAACATCTTTTATAATATCAACACCAGGACGCAAACTAAGCAACAAACTATTACAAATAATAGCCCTTGCGCCAAGAGAAGAATAATCATCAGTCGTAATATACTTACCAGTAGCCTTAGTTAAAACAGGCATAAAAAAAGGAGTCTCAACCCTGCCACTTTTAGTCTCTAAAACACCGACGCGAGCATCACCATCCTCATGAACAATTTTAAATACCATCACATACGAGAAAACCCTAAAACTTTATAAATATAACACAACTACAAAAGAACATGGCAAAAAAAATAACGAGAAAAACAAAGATGGAGCACACAACTAGTTACACAACTTTTGACTTCTCAAATAATCCTAATTCTAACAATATTAATAATTAACAATAACTAAAAAACCTTTTTTTTAAACAAAAATTTTTATAATAAAAAGAAAATAAAACTAAACTAGGAGGAGAAAAATGGAATATTTATCAATAAAAAAAGCAATGCGAAAAGGCGAAGGAGAAATCAAAATAAGAGGATGGACACACAGAGAGCGAGGATCAAACAAACTAAAATTCATTGTTTTAAGAGACTCAACACAAATAATACAATGCGTTATCGAAAAAGAAGCAATAGGTGAGAAAAAATTCGAAGAAGCAAAGAAGATACAAGTAGAAACATCAATGGAAATTATAGGAGATATAAAAAAAGATGAGAGGGCGCCCACAGGATATGAAATAAAAGTAAAAGACTTCAAAGTAATAGGGGAGAGCGACAAATTTCCAATAACAAAAGACCAAAGCCCAGAATTCTTACTTGACATAAGACACCTCTCAATAAGATCAAGAAGAATGCAAGCAATACTAAAAATAAGAAGCAAATACGTACAAGCAAGAGAAGAATTCTTCATAAAAGAAGGATTCCACAGATTCGACGCACCAATACTACAACCAAGCCAATCAGAAGGCGGAAGCACAGTCTTCGAAGTAAAATACTACGATAAGAAAACATACCTCGCACAAACATGGCAACTATACGCAGAAGCAGCAGTACAATCCCTAGAGAAAATATACAACTTCGGACCCACATTTCGAGCAGAGAAAAGCAAAACCTCTCGCCACTTATCAGAGTTCTGGATGGCAGAGATGGAAGCAGCGTGGATGGGCCTACACGAGGTAAGCGAGTTCGCAAAACGTGAACTAAAATATTGCATAAAAAGAACCGCACAAGAATGCGAAGAAGAACTAAAACTACTAGGGCAAGACCCACAAAAACTAATAGAGATGACAGAGAAAGACTGGCCAACCATAAAATACAGAGAAGCTCTGAAAATAATTAAAGAAAAAGATGGAATAGAAGTCCCATTCGGAAAAGACCTAAGAACAGAAGAAGAGCGAGCCATAATGCAACACTTCGATACGCCACTAGTAGTTACGCATTACCCAGTCGAAGCGATGGGTTTCTACAAACCAAGAGACCCAGAACAAAGAGATGAAGCACTATGCTTTGACATGCTATCACCAAAACTTGGAACAGAAATCGTAGGAGGAAGCGAGAGAAGCATGGACGTAGAAGACATGAAACAAAGATTAGAAGCAGAAGGAGAAGACACAAAGGATTACGAATGGTATTTCGACCTAAGACGATACGGAGGCGTACCACACTCAGGCTACGGCGTGGGAACAGAGAGAGTACTAATGTGGATATGTGGACTCGACAGCATCAGGGATGCAATACCATTTCCAAGAACAATGACTCGGTGGACGCCATAAACTTTTTTTTCTTTTTCTTTTTTTAAATTCTTTTTTTAGCAAAATATTTAAATGTTCAAATAATTACAACGATTGTTAATAAAATGACAACGATATTCAAGCCAGGAATAAAAAAAATACTCCACTTATTCTACGAAGAAAAAAAACCAATACATGTAAGAGAACTAAGCAGAAAAACAAAACTCGAAGGACAGAGCATAATCAGATACATAAAAATACTAGAAAAAAACAGTCTCTTACAATCTAAAAAACAAGGAAATCAAAAAATACTAAACATAAAACAAAACCAAGAAATATTCTCAATATTCGCGTTGTTTGACACACAAAAATTCGAAAAACTTCCGAGAATAAAACAACAAGCAATAAAAACATTCATCAACAACCTAAAAAAACAACCTGTTTTCATAATACTATTTGGATCAACAGCAAAAGAATCATACAACAAAACATCAGACATAGACCTACTAATTGTGTCGAACGAAAAAATAAACACAAAAAACGCAGAACAAGAAGCAAACGCACTACACGCAGAAAAAATAAGCACATTCCAAATAAAATACGAAGACTTCAAAACAGAACTAAAACTAAAACAAGACAAAGTAATACAATCAGCACTTGAAACAGGTTACCCAATATGGAACAGAGAAACATACTACGAGACGCTAAAAAATGAAAGAACATGACCTAAAAAAACTACTACAAGACAAACAAATAATAGAACAAAAAATCAAAAAATACCAAAACCAAAAAATTCTAACAACAACTCAAAATAAAAACCTGCAAGAAATACAAGGACACCTAGAAAAATCAGAACACAACCAAAGATTCACAGCCACAATAAAAAACACAGAATTCAAAGACTGGGCAATAAGCGGATGCTACTACGCCTGCTATCACGCAGCACTAGCACTAATACTCCAAAAAAAGTACTTCTCAAAAAACCATTTAGCAACACTATGCGTTCTAATAAAAGAATACTACAAAAAAGAACTAGACAAAGAAGACATAGAACTATTATCACAATTACTAGACTACGAAGACCTAAAAACTTATGTCGAGACAAAAAATAAAAGAGAACAAGCAACATATTCAACCAAAACAAAATACGAAAAAGAAGACTTAGAAACAATAAGAGTAAAAACGGCATTATTTGTATCAAAAGCTAAAACAATAATAGAGAGAAACGACCATTTCTAATATAATTTTTAACAATTTTTATAAAAAAACAAATATTACCAAGAATATGAGATTCGTACACGTAGCAGACGTCCACATAGGCTCTTGGAGAGACCCAAAACTAAAAGAGCTAAGCGTCCTCGCATTCAAAGAATCAATAAATTACGCAATACAAAAAAAAGCAGACTTCTATTTAATATCAGGAGACCTATTTAACACAGCACTACCAAGCATAGACCACGTAAAAGACGTGGTTCGAGAACTAAAAAAACTCAAAAATGAAAACATAAGAGTATACTTTATAGCAGGAAGCCATGACTATTCACCATCAGGAAAAACAATGCTAGATGTAATAGAAGAAGCAGGCCTTGGAATAAATGTTATGAAAGGCAAAATTAAAGATGAAAAAATAAACTTAGAATTTACAACAGATAAAGAAACAGGAACAAAACTCGTCGGAATAAACGGACTTCGAGGAATGCTAGACCGACACACGTACGAGACAATGAACAAAGAAGAACTAGAAGAAGAAAAAGGATTCAAAATATTCTTATTCCACACATCACTAGACGAACTAAAACCAAAAAACCTCGAGATGATGCAATCATACTCAGCGAACATGCTACCAAAAAACTTTGATTACTACGCAGGAGGACACGTACACATAACAGAACAAAAAAACATAGAAGGATACCAAAACTTAGTATACCCAGGACCACTATTCCCAGCAAATTTCGCAGAACTTGAAAAGTTAAAACAAGGAAGCTTCTATTACTACGAAGATAAAAAAATACAAAAAATCCCACTAACAATAAAAGAAACAATAATAGACGAGGTGAACGCGGATCAAAAAACACCACAACAAATAATACAAGAAATAGAACAACTATTTGCCTTTAAGGACGTAAAAGATAAAATAATACTAATAAGAATAAAAGGACAACTAAAAGAAGGCGGCGCAAAAGACATAGACTTAAACCCATTAATAAAAAAACTACAACAAAAAGGCGCATACTACACAATGAAAAGCACAACACAAATAACAAGCCCAGAAATGGCACAAGAAGAAATAACAAAAGAAAATACAGAAGAAGAAATAATAAAAGAATACATAAACCAAATAAAAAACAAATTCAAAGACGAGGCAAAAACAACAACCGAACTAATACAAACATTCTCACAAGAAAAAAACGACGCAGAAAAAACAACGGATTATGAAGAGAGAATAAAAAAAGACGCAGAAACAATAATAAAACAAAACACAAACAACTAATCACTACATCTCACGAAGCTTAGAGTAAACTTCTTCTAAACGCTTATCATCACCACTAATATTATTAACAGAATCAACCAAAGAATTCATCTTACCATAAATATAACTCATCATACCCTTTAAATCGCTAATTGCAGGACGCTCACTTAACATATCAAGCAATTCATCAATAATCTGACTCATAGTCTCAATACGAGACATCTTATCCTTCAAATAAAAATCATCATTCAACAAAACATAATCCTTATTTTTTAACTCAATATTAAAAATACGCTGAACATCAATCCTCAAAGAATCAATCTTAGACTTAATGTTTAACAAAGCATTTTCAAACTCTGCGAGCTTCGCTTCTTTATATGAAACTTTATCCTCACTCAAATAACGCTTCAACTCATCAAGAATCTTCTCAGATTTAACAATTAAATCAAACAAATCCTTATTAACCTTAATACTATTCTTTTCAATACTATAAAGCTCAGGCTCCTTATTAAACAAACTTTTAAGGAAACGCATCACTCACCATCCCTCTGCAAAAAATTTTCCATAACACCAATAAGAGAAGACACAATATCCTCATCAACCTCCTCGCCTTGAATGAGCAAAGATTTAACTTCTAAGACACGAAGAATCTTATCACGAGCAGAAAAACCATGCTTAGAATCCAACTCATAAACGGCTTCCTCCAAATTACTAGGATTAAAACCAAAAGACTCTTTATACATCCTCAAAAGATCCTCCTCCAATAACTCAACCCACTTGAAAAAAGAAGAAAACAAACTATCCTCAACTTTATCAGAACCAACATTTTCCTGAGGACTATCCTGAACAATGAACTCATCACTATCCCCAAAATCCTTATTAGAAGAATCAACCAAATCAGACTCAGCATCCTGAGAAGTAATATCATCACTAGGAATCGCTGATTCAATAACATCCTCAGGTAAAGCCTCGCTAGATGAAACACCCTCAGATAAATCATCCTCAGAAGACTCAACACCCGAAATTTCAGATACAACACTCGCTTCAGATGAAACAACTTCTTGTCTCTCATTAAAATTATCTACTAAAAACAAATAAGGCACATCAGATTTAACAATGAAAATAACTTTAACAGAATTACCCACAATACCAAAAACTCGCTTAGCTAACCTCGCACACTCAGAAACCAATTGCTTAGACGCTTTGTTATCAGAACCTTCTCTGCCAAGACGCTTTTTTAAAAGAACACCAGAATCTTCCTGATGCAAAATACTAAAATTCTGAGAGTTTAACTCATAACTAATAAATTCCAAATGATTAAAAGATAAAACATAATTATCTTTCACAATACCCGAGGAAACCTCAGGCAAACCCTTATAGAAACTAAGCAACAAATTCTTCTCATCAAAAGATGTTTCAACTTCAACACTAAAATCAGAAGATACAAACTTTTCAACAACAACACCAAAATCAAAAAAAGTCCCATCCTTCAAAGAATTTAAACCAAGACGCTTGAGATTTAAAAACCAACAACTCTTAATACCGCTTAATACATTATCAAAACCCTTAATGTTTAAAAAAATATCATCCAAACCAGAATTATTAGAACTTACAAAAACATTAACACGAGCATCAAAAGACCTCAAAATATTATTCGCAGCGCTACCGCTAATGCTAACAGACTCATAAGACTCCCTGACCTCATTTTTCACATCGTCAGGAAAAGAACAAGAACTAAAAACCTCTTTTAGAGAAGACCAAAACTCATCCTCTGAATGATATTTTAATAATTCATTAATTTTCTCACTTAGAGAATTATACTCAAAAAACTTTTCAAAAGCATCGCTAGTAACAACAAAAAAAATAGGCACATTCAAACCCTTAGCAGACGCCTTAGACAAAAAAAGCGCGCGAGCACCAACCTTACTAACCTCAAGATCATGAATCCCTGAATAACTCAACGTATAAGCCAAATAGTCACCTCTAATAAATAAATGAAATAAAAATAGGCATAAAGGTATTTAAAACTTACGAAAAAAAACAAGACAAATACCAAAAAAAACAAATATCAGAAACATTTATAAAACAAAACAATTAATAAAAAAAGTATGCCGGACCTGAATTTTGACCCAACAGATAAAGAACACGTAATACAAATAGGGAAATGGGAAATAGAAAACGAAGAAGTATTACATCTAAAAAACCTATACAAAGTAGTACACAACTGGCTAATAACACACAAATTCAAATCTTTAGACTCAGGAGATGACAAAATAGAAACACTATATAGAGAAACAGTTAAAGGAGACGGCACAAAAGAACACCATATATGGTGGAGAGCACACCACATACCAAATAAAAGCAATTACTTCAAATACTACATAAAATTCGACTTCCAAACACTATACATGGGAAAAAAAGAGATGACATATAAAGGAAAAAAACTAAAAGCAAACTTTGGAGCAGTAATAATGAGATGCTCAACATACCTAATGATAGATTACCAAAGATTATGGAGAAAACATCCCATACTAAAAAACTTTTACAGAGCACTACTAACATACATATACAAAGACCAAGTAGAATATTACAAAACAGACTTATGGCTAAAAACATATAAACTACAAGATATAATAAAACAATACTTAAACCTAAAAACACCAGAAGAGATGCCAAAACACTTCTACGATCAAGAAGTAGCACCATAAAAATAATAAAAAACTATAAAAACAACAAAGTTTTTAATAAAAAAAAATGAAAAAAGAGGGGAGAGAAGAGGACGATGTAAATAGCAAGAGAAATGAAAAACTCCTCAAACGAAAATATTACTTAGACAAAATAGGATACGGATTCTCATCAACACAATTTATAAACATACTATTCTCATTTACAGGCGCATCAATATTTTTTATAGGAATTATAAACGGACTAAAATCAGTAATAAGCACATTTATATCAACACTAATAAAAGAGATAACACAGAAAAGAAGCATAAATAAAAACAAAATAAGCATCGCAGGACTAATATTTGGATTTAGCTTTATAATACTAGCATTAGCAGTAATGATAAAATCACCCATACTTTTCGCAACAACACTCCTCGTAAGCGGAGCCGCACTAACAATATACGGAGAATTATTTAGCGATTTCTTGAATAAATACGCAAAACGAGGAAAAATAGAAAGACTATCATCAAAATCAACGTTTAAAGGATTACTACTCGCAGCAATATCAATAATACTCGCAGGAGGAATAATAGATTTAACAATGATAGATGGAAACCCTATAACAATAACATTCTTAGGGGAGACAATAACACAAAACATACACGGATACTTACTAACATTCGAAATAACAGCACTAGCATTCATAATATCATCATACTTACTTGCAAAAGTTAGAGTACAACAAGAAAATATAATAAAAGCAATAGATTACAAAACACACTACAAAAAACTACTACAAAAAGCCAAAAAATTTCTACAAAACAAATACTTACTAGTGATGACAGCAACTATGATTATAATATCAGTATTCCAATCACTAATGAACTCATACACAGGAATATACGTGTATACACATATGCAAAACGCGTGGTTAGGAGGATTTTTAAACGTAGCAGTTATGTACGCATTTGCATTATTAATATCAATAATAGGACCTTTAGTCACAGCAAAACTAAACAAAAACATAGGCGTAGTACCAATGTTCGTTTTTGGAACAATACTTCTCGCGATCCTGCCCCTAACAATAGTATTAAACCCGCTGTTCTACCCAGCAATGGTAGCTGCGGTAGCAATATCAATACTAGGTGCAGCCATGATAGGATCAGCACAAGGAATACTAGCATCAAAAGTACTAACAGTAGAAGATAGAGACGCATTCTACTCATCATCAGGCTTAATAAGCATGATACCATTCATGATAATAGTAACAATACTCGCATACATAGCACAAATAACATCACTAATAAACCTATTTAAAATATTAGGATACGGCCTAATCATACTCGTAGCACCACTATACTTTTTAATAGTCCTATGGGCATCAGATAATAAGAGCACAATAAGATGAAACAAATAAAAAAACTCCTAAACAAAACACTCGGAATAAAAAGAGGAAAAATAGAAATCTTAAACCAATACGAATCAGGAGTAGAGAGCATAACGCCTCCAATATGCGAAGACATAAACGGAGATGAACAAATAGAGACAATCATAACAAACACAAAAGGAGAACTAATAGTATTTACAGAAGATTACAAACAAAAATGGAAATACACAGTAAAAGAGGAAATAACACAAGAAGAAGAAATGTTTTTAGACCACGAAATAAGCAACAGCATAAACCACCAACCATTAATAACAAATTTTAACGAGGAGAAAACAAAGACAATAATATTTGGAACAGAATACGGAACCGTTTACGCACTAAACCATGAAGGAAAAGAATTATGGAAATACCACACAGGACACCCAATAAGAGGAGGAATAAACACTTTCCAAATACAAGGAACAGATAAAAAAGGAATAATGTTCGGATCAACAGATAAATACATACACATACTCTCACAAAAAGGAAAATTACTAAGAAAACTACTAAACAATGCAGAAATAGAATCAACACCAACAATGATAAACAACAACATAATATTTGGAGATAACAGAGGAAACATAAAATCAATAGACCTAAAAGGAAGAGTTAATTGGACATACCAAACAAATGATAAAATAACAGCAAAACCAATACAAACAGAATTATACAACAAAGAAAAAGCACTACTAATCAGCGCAGTAGATAATAACTTATACTGCCTAACAATGACGGGCGAACTCATATGGAAATTTGAAACAAAAGGCGCAATATACTCAGAACCCTCAGTACTTGATATAAACGAAGATTCACTAAATGAAATAATAATAGGATCTGCAGATGGAAACATATACGTTTTAACAATGCAAGGAAACCAACTGTGGAGCTTTGAGACAGATTTTTGGATATTAGGAAAACCAATAACAAGAGATTTAAATAAAGACGGCGCAATAGAGCTAGTAATAGGATCATACGACAATAACATATATGTACTATCAGGAAAAGGAATATACATAATAGAATACGTACCAGGCGTTGCAGGAATAGTCGCACAACACGGAAACTACTCAGATATACCTGCAACAAGCCCAGGAGAGATAATAGGAGATAAACTATGGGACTACAATATGGGTGGCTTAGTAATAGGCTGCGCATTACTAAAAAATAAAATCGTAGCACAAACAAAAGAAGGAAAAACAATATGGCTAAACTACGAAGAAGGAAAATAAAAACACAAATAAAGAAAAAAATTTATAAATAAAGCAATAATTAAAATAAAAGAGGGGTGAGTTCCTTATGTCAGACTTAATAACAAGTCCAAACGAAATAAAAAGAATAAAAACATACATTAAAGGATTAGATGAAAATATGCAAGGAGGCATCCCAGAAGGACACCTAGTACTAGTACACGGCTCTGCAGGAACAATGAAATCATCTATGTGCTTTAACATACTATACAACGAAGCACTACTAAACCAAAAAACATCACTATACATATCACTAGAACAATCATTCCCATCTCTACTAAAAAACATGGTAAACATGGGATTTGACCCGAATAAAGTAAATATAATACACATAGATGATCTAACAAATTTTAACGCGTACTTAAAAAAGGTCAGAAAAGACCAAGGAAACATAATAGTAACAGATATTGCATGCATAAGAAAACAAGTAAAAGATATAAAAGTGAGCGAGAATAGAAGCTGGCTTAATGTAGTAAAAAACATAATAATAAAAGCAAAAAAAGAAGCAAACATAGAATTACTAACATTTGATTCGCTAAGAGCACTATACACAGTATCATCGTTCCAAAACCCAAGATTAGAACTATTCTACTTCTTTGATTTCATAAGAGATTTAAAACTGACATCTTACATGGTATCAGAGAGAGCACACAACGAATTATCAGACTCAACAATATATGACAGCGAAGCATTCCTATCAGATGGAATAATAGATTTAAGATTTACACCATTTAGAAGAAATATAGTAAGAGAAATAAAAATAGACAAAATGAGAGCAACAAAATTCAAACCAGACGTATTTAGCTTTGAATTTAAAGAAGGATCATTCCACGCACTATACGGAGGACAAAACCCTCTACTATAACAATTAAAGAACAAACTTTTTAAATAAAAAAGAACCTAATTCTCAAAGAGAGGTGAATGTTTTTGTATGATGTAATAACAGTAGGCAGCAACACACTAGATGTATTTGTACACACAGACACAGATTTAGTAAAGGTCCCGCGAAAAGGCACAAAAGAAAAAAAAGAATTACTCGCATACCCAGTAGGAGCAAAAATACTAATCACAAAACTAAAATTCTACTTAGGAGGAGGAGGCACAAATACCGCAGCATCATTTAAAAAACTAGGACTAAAAACAGCATACCTAGGAAAAATAGGACACGACGAGAACGGCGTGAAAATATTAAATGAAATAAACAAATTAAACGTAGACTTTATAGGAGCATTTGGAAAAGAATCAGGATACTCAGTAATACTAGACTCAAAAGAACACGATAGAACAATACTAACACATAAAGGATCAAACGATAATTTTAGATACGCAGAAGTAAACAAAGAAAAACTCAAAACAAAATGGTTTTACTTCAGCTCAATGATGAGCTCAAGCCTAGAATTACTAAAAAGCCTCGCAAGATACGCCAAAAAAAACGACAGAAAAATAGCATTTAACCCCTCAGAATACTTAGTGAAAAAAGGAAGAGAAGAAATAAAAACAATACTAAACTCAACAGACATACTAGTATTTAACAAGGAAGAGGCAACAATACTCACAGAAAAGAAAACAATACAACAAATGATGAAAGAGTTAAAAAAAATGATAAAGCCAACAGGAATCATAGTGATAACAGACGGGCCTAGAGGATCATACGCATACAGCGAAGAACTATTATACCACATAAGCCCAAAAAAAGTAAAAATAGTGGAGACAACAGGCGCAGGAGACGCATTCGCATCAGCATTCACAACGGCGATAATGAAAAAAGAAAACATCAAAACAGCACTTAAAATAGGAACAATACAAGCAGAATCAGTAATACAAAGCCACGGCGCAAAAAACAAACTACTAAACAAAAAAGAAATGATAATCAAACTAAAAAAAGATAAAAGAAAAATCACAACCAAAAAAATAAGAGGTGCAACTTTATGAAAAGAACAAAAATAGAGAGAATCCTAAAAGATGGAAAATGTATGATGCTCGCATACGACCAAGGATTTGAACACGGCCCTAGCGATTTAAACACAAAAACAGTAGACCCAAATTATATACTAGACATAGCACTTGAAGGAAGATACACTGCGATAGCAGTACAAACAGGCATCGCAGAAAAATATTACATGAGCTACTTTAAAGATGTTCCACTAATAATAAAACTAAACGGAAAAACACTATATGAAGCAGAAGAGCCAATATCACTGCAACACACATCAGTAAAACACGCCCTAGACATAGGCGCGACAGCGGTTGGATACACAATATACATAGGAAGCGAACACGAACAACAAATGTTTGTCGAGTTTGGAAGAATCTGCGAACAAGCACACAACGCAGGAATACCAGTAGTGTGTTGGATTAGACCAAAAGGCAAAAGAATAAAACACGAACTAGACACAAACACAACAGCATACGGCGCGAGAGTAGCAATGGAACTTGGAGCAGACATCATAAACATAAATTATAACGAAGACATAGAAGGCTTAAAATGGATAACAAAGTGCGCAGGAAAATCAAAAGTAATAATTGCAGGCGGAGAGAAAACAAACCAAAAAGAATTTTTAGACCACGTACAAAAAGCAATGGAAGCAGGCGCGATAGGTGTTGCAGTAGGACGAAACATATGGCAAACAGAAAACCCATTTGACGCAACAAAAGCACTAAAAGAAGTAATATTTAACAACAAAACAGCACAACAAGCACTAAGAAAATAAAAACTACGCTTTACCAGCACTACCAAGAACTAATATTTTTTTCCTAACAAAATTATAAATAGCCTCGTTAGTATAACTCAAAATAGTCCTTGGATCATAAACTTCAGGGTGCTTGAATAAAAATTCACGCAAAGAAGCATTAAAAACAAGCCTCAAATCAGAATCAATATTAACTTTAGATATACCTAAACTAACAGCCTTCTTTAAATCAGCATTAGATAAACCATGAGCATCACCAATAACAGCGCCATACTTTTTAGCCTTTTTCAATTCACGCACAGGAATACAAGATGCGCCATGAAGAACTAAAGGAATACTAACTTTCTCACTAATATGCTTCAAACGATTAAAATCAAGCCTGGACTTACCTTTAAACTTATAAGGACCATGACTCGTACCAATAGCAACAGCCAAAGAATCACAACCAGTCCTACGAACAAAATCTAAAGCCTCATCAGGATCAGTGAGAAAAGCATCCTTAGAACTAACATTAACCTCGTCCTCAATGCCCTGAAGCGCACCAAGCTCAGCTTCAACACTCGCCTTATATTTAGATGCTGCCAAAACCACTTTTTTAGTAACAGCAACATTATCTTTGAAAGATGAAGAGGACGCATCAATCATAACAGAAGAATAACCAGCCCTCAAACAATCACGAGCCCACTCAACACTAGGGCCATGATCTAAATGCAAAGCAACAGGAACTTTAGCTTTCCTCGCAAGACTCTCAACAATACTTTTAATCTCTAAAAGCCCAGCATAATTAATAGCACTAGTAGATGTTTGAATAATAACAGGAGACTTCAAATCCTCAGCTGCCCTGATAATTGCTTTCGTAAACTCTAAATTACTGGTGTTGAAAGCTCCGACAGCATAACCTTCCCTGCGCGCCTTTTTAAGCATTGATTTAGTACTAACAAACATAAACTCACCGATTAATAAACTAAACAAGATATTATATAAACATTTCTAAAACTAAATAGAAAAAATATGAAGCCTCCGTGTAAGAGAACCATGAACATAAACATCAAAAAAAGAATCTAACGCCCAACCATGCTTTTTAGCAATACTTACCAAATCATAAGAATTAGGGGCACAAACAACTATTTTATTAGTATAATTCTTATAATAACTAAGAAAATTATCGGCCAACAATAAAAATTCTTTATCAAGAATACAACTTTTACCATAAGGCAAATCAGTAACCACGCACTCAACGTATGAATCCCAAGACAAAGCATCCATCTTAAACAAATTTTCTCTGCTGCCAAGATTAATCCTTGCAAGATTAATCATCTTCCAAGAAATATCAACCCCTATGTATTTCAAACCAATAAGCTTAACCTCTTCTAAAATCCCTCCAGCACCACAAAAAGGATCCAAGACTTCTTCTTTGGCAGATGCCAAATTAATCATGGCTCTAGCAAGCCTAGGATCAATACCACTAGGATGAGGCTTAGGCTTTAAGTGAACCCTACGCTTTATGAAAGAATCTTTATTAGACCAAATCAAAACACCAAACAAATTCAAAGATTCAAAGCCACCAATGATTAAATCAGGCTTTGAGAGATGAACTCTGCCAGCTAAGTTTTCATCACAAATGGTGCTTGCAACATTTTCTACGAAAGAATCTCTATTATTAAACATGAAAGGAACAACGCTAAAACTAACCTCTTTGCCATAAGGCAAATTAAAAATCTTACAAAAATCAACCAATTCAAAAACCCAATCCTTTTTTGAAGAAACAACAAAACACTCTTTCGTAAAAGCCAAACGATTCAAACAATTAACAATATCACTAGAATCGCCAGATACAAAAAAAAATAAATGATTACTGACAAAAAGAAATTCTTCCACTTCAAAATAAGCTTTAAAACATAACAATGCTTCGGTTTTACTTAACTCAAGATTGAACTTGGATAAAGTTAAACCTAACAAAAATTTTTGGCGCATAATTGTTTGAGAACTTCAAAGATATTTTAATGCTTTTGCAAAAAAACCCTGTTCCAAAAATGAAACGCTGTTCCAAAACCGAAATATTTAAATAGTTTTGGTCGAGAAATAAAAACTAATGGATAAAAAACAAATAGTAGAAACATTATTTGATAAAAAAATAATCAAGATCTTAAGACTATTTGTAAACAACCAAGATAAAGAATATTACTTAAGAGAGATTGCGAGAATAACAAAAGTTCCGCCGGCGACAACTCATAGAATAATAAAACAACTTCTAACATTGGAATTAATAGCTGAGAGCAAAGAAAAATACTTGAAAACATATATGGCAAATACAACGAACCTAAAAATGTTCTCAGGACTCCTTGAAGATAAGACGACTGCACTCAAAGAATTCTCGGATTTCATAAAACAAGTTGAAGGCGTTGAGAGGGCAATACTCCATGGGGAGGAAGAGAAAGATAGGGCGAGTGTCCTTCTTGTAGGGGAGAATATAGATCAAAATATAATACGAGATAAAACACTTGAGTTAAAAGAAGCATACAAATTTAATATAATATACTTAATATTGGCGCCAACACAATATGAACAGATGAGTTCTATGGGTCTGTATCGCGGAAGAAAACTTATTTTATACGATTCTCGACGATAAAATAAAAAAACAATAGCTTTCTAAAATACATGTTATAAAAATATTGTTTATATATGGTTTATTAAAGAACAAAAACATTTATATACTACATACTAAATAATGTATACTAAGACAAACCAAGGGGAAAGGTTAACAGAAATTTTACAATTGTCGAAAAACGTTTTTGGCGAGACGGTTTCGACGAAAAAACTTGATTTTGGCGAATCAAGCAAAGCGACCTTGGCGAAAGTCACAACGTGTTCTAAAAGGTAATGAGAAGTATAACTATATAAATGTTTTGCTAGTTAGAAGTATATAAAACAAAATATACTTTACAAAACAACAATTCTCAGAGCCAAAAAAAATCACACTCCAAAAACACAGGGCCTTGCTGGATACTGGTCCAAAGCCAGGAAAAGCTCAAGCTCAAAAAAACCAAAAAACCGGAGGGGGAAAAAACAAAAATGGAATATACAAACGAACAAAACCAAGAATTAGAAGCAGGACAAGCAAACATCAAAGTCATCGGATGCGGTGGCGGCGGCGGAAACATGACCAACTGGCTCTACCTAAAAGGAGTCCAAGGAGCAGAAATAATGGCATGCAACACCGACCAACAACACCTAAACATCATAGAAGCAGATAGAAAATTTCTAATCGGAAGAGATGTAACAAGAGGCCTTGGATGCGGAGGCTACCCAGAAAAAGGAGCAGAAGCAGCACAAGAGAGCCTATCAAGCATTAAAGACGCACTAAAAGGATCAGATATGGTATTCGTATGCGCAGGAATGGGCGGCGGAACAGGAACAGGAGCAGCACCAGTAATAGCACAAGTAGCAAGAGATATGGGAGCAATCGTAATTGGAACCGTAACAATGCCATTTAAAATCGAGAGAGCAAGAGTAGATAAAGCAGAACACGGACTACAACAACTAAGAAAAGTATCAGACACAGTCATCGTAATAGATAACAACAGACTAGTACAAATCGCAGGAAACCTACCAGTACAACAAGCATTCGCAGTCGCAAACGAACTAGTTGCAACAATGATTAAAGGGATCGTAGAAACAATCGCAGTGCCAAGCTTAGTAAACCTAGACTATGCAGACGTTAGAACAATTATGACAAATGGAGATGTAGCAGCAATCGGAGTAGGAGCATCAGATACAGCAAACAGAGTAGAGGAAGCAGTAAAAGGAGCACTATCAAATCCGTTACTAGACATAAGCTATGAAGGTGCAAGCGGAGCAATCATCCAAATCCACGGCGGAATGGACATGACCCTGGATGAAATTAGCAAAATAGGAGAACTAGTTACAGAAGCAATGGATGAAGACGCAAACGTAATCTGGGGAGCACGCGTATCAGACGACATGAAAGGAAAAATCACAGTCATGACAATTATAACAGGCGTAAAATCTCCTTGGATCCTAGGAAAACCATCAGAGAAACACGCAGAAACTGCAAGACAGCAACTAAGCAGTGAACTAGGCATAGAAATCGTCAAATAAAAACGCTACAGGGCGAGAGCCCTAACTTTTTTCATTTCTACTGCCTTCACCTAGCAACCCCCCCAAAACACTTTGTGAAGGCATTTTCTTTTTTTTTTAAAATAACATTATTCAAATTCTAAAAAAAACATAACTTCAAATAAAATAGAACTCTAAAGATAATTTAAATACTTCACAAACAATACTAATATCACAAAGAAAAAAAGGTGATAATATGAAAATAACCAAATACATACTAATAATATCGCTCATAGCACTTGCAATTACAATGATAGCGTGCGATGAAGAAACACCACAAGAAAACACACAAGAAGAAAACACAACAAACACAGACTTAGAAGGAACATGCAACACAGAGAAAGGCGAGACGTATTGTCCAAGCCTAAATGAATGCATACAAGTATGGCTAGAGAAATGCCCAGAATACAAGGAATATTACAGGGAACCAACAGCGTGCACAATGGAATATGCACCAGTAAAAGGAGACATAGTTTTCCCTTGCGATGAAGGAGAATGCACAACGACACTAGAATTTGGAAATGAATGCGTCGCAAAAGCACAAGGAGCAACAAACATAAAACCAATACAAGAAGAACCCTTGCTTGGAGGAGACGAAGATGAATACGGATGCATACCAAGCGCAGGCTACACATGGTGCCCATCACTAGATGAGTGCATAAGAGTTTGGGAAACAAAATGCCCAGAATACGAGGAATACTACAGAGAACCAACAGCGTGCACAAAGGAATACATGCCAGTATTGGGAGAGATAACGATGCCAAAGAGTGACGACGAAGAAATAACTATAGAAAAGAAATTTGGAAATAGGTGCGAAGCCGAAGCAGCAGGAGCAACAAATATACAAGATATAAATAAAAACGAAAACGAAGTAACAAATTTTGAAGAATGCAAAGCAAAAGGAAACCCAATAATGGAATCACACC
>CAZCTY010000012.1:0-27550 GCA_964501945.1 uncultured Methanosarcinales archaeon | reverse complement strand
ACTTCGATAGCATAAACGTCTGATTCGTGTTTTCCAAAAAAATCAAATTCTACAACGGGAGTTAAGTAATCAAAAAATTTTAAATTTTGCTGGTGTTCTACTGCTTTGTATTTTGAATTTGAGAAATCTTTCTTCGAAAAAAACACAAATCCATATTCCTTTAATGCATTAAGGACCATTAATTCACTAATTGCGCATCTTACCATGCCTTTGGTTGGAGGGCTGCTTGTGATTCTTGACAAAATTTCTTCGCGTCTAAAACCTTTTGTGTTGTAGTTGTGTTCTTGTAAATGTTCAATTAAACTTTTTTTAAAACCAAACTTGTTCATTATAGAAAACAAATTTGAGTCTATATATAAATTTTTTTAATTTTACTACTGCTTAGAAGTATTTATGCTTCGTGGTGTTAGGTTATTACTTTAATAGAAATATTAAAATTTTGAAATTAAAAAAGAAAAAAAGAAAAAAAATTATTCCTGAGCATACATTTTGAACTGATCAGGATTATAACGCCACTTAACATCAAGCATACCTTTACGCTTATAATATTTAGCAAGCCTTCTAATCTTAGAATCAGTTAATTGCAAGCCACGCTTAGCAGACATATCCTTAGTGTTAGTCTCTAAGTGCTTTCTCAATAAAACAGAACGCTTAATTAAAGCCAAAAAATCCTCTGGTAATTCAGGTTTTAATTTTTTATCCTCAAGAATTTGATTAATACTTTTACCAGTAATTAACTTAATATCAGGAATTCCATACTGATCCCTAAGCAAAATACCTATCTCGCTAGCGTTCTTATCTTCTTTAGCATACTTTACAACTAAAAGCTCAGCTTCTTTAGCAGTATATTTTAACCAACCAGGAACAGCTTTTTTAATAGGCTTTTTACTTCCTGAAACTCCTTTTGCTCTTGAATGCATTCTTGCCATAACATATCACCTTTATTTTATATTTTAATGGAAATTATCGGAGAAAAAAAACTCTTATTTGAGTTCGAATCAAAAAAACAAACGTTTTCAATTCTCCGGTTTGAGAAAGCCTCTTTGAAGACCTGCTCATCCATCAAAGAGAGAGAAAAGACCTTTTTTTTATAAATGTTTTTATATCAGCACTGATTATTAGGTTATGATGGCAACAAAAACGTTAAGCAAATCAGACATAAAAAAAATAAACGAAGATACAAAAAAACTATACGGGCGAGAATTTTTATCTAAAAAAGACTTTGCACAAATAACTAAAGAGCCTATCAAACACATACTTGTTAACAGAGAACCTTTCTTTTTTTATCATGAAGAAAAATTAGTCCCGTTTCTAAAAATAATTTACAAAGACCAATTCTTGAAAAAAGTAGTAGTGGATATGGGCGCTGTGAAATTTGTGTGTAACGGTGCGGACATAATGAAACCGGGCATAACTAAATTCGAGGAGACAATAAAAAAAGAAGATTTAGTCGTTGTAGTGGATGAAAAAAATGATAAACCTCTTGCAATAGGCGAATCATTAGTTTCATTTGAAGAATATAACAAACAAAACGGTGGCAAAATAATAAAAAACCTACACTACGTATTAGACGATAAATGGAATTTAAAATAAAAAAAACTATTTTTCTGAGAAAATAAGATAAAGATTATAAAATCAATTACTTTTCTTTGAGATATGAGATTAGAATTTTCACAAACGCCTGTGAATAACCAAAGGATTCAACAAGAACAGAGAAAAAAATTAGTAAAAACATATGAATTAATAGAAGATATTTTTAAAAACAACCATGAAGATAATTATGATATTTTAATTCCAGAACTAAGCGAGATATTCTTAGAGGAGAATTTTGAGCTTGATGAAGAGATAATAAAAAAAGGACTTGAGTTTACAATTCAAAACCACTTAGGACAGTATAGAGATAGCGGATTACCTTACGCGGTTCACCCTGTTCAAACAGCCACAACTTTAACGATGTGGGGAAGACCACAAAATGAAGTAATCTCTGGACTGGGACACGACGTTGTAGAGGACAATGAAGGCAAAAAAGACCAACTATATGAACAAATACTATTATTATTCGGAGAAGATGTAAGACGGAACATAGAAACAGTTACAACACACGAGCAAGATAGAGAAATAAGAGATAAAAAACATAAAGCGAGACTAATAAAAACAGTTGAGGCAACAGGAAACATAGCGCCCTTATTTATATTTTGTGCGGATAAATTGAACAACTTATACTCTGGGAAAGATATGCGCTCAAAAAACGGCTTTACAGCAAAAGAAAGACAAAAAATATACGCAGAAGGAATAATAAAAAAAGTAATGCCTATAGCAAAATACTTAGATAAACAAGACTTAACAGAATTTAAAATAGCTTCAGGGATGAATTACTTTGCAAGAAAACTAATTAACTAACAAATCTCAACAATTTTATTACCTGCGCCAAAATAAAAAAAACAAGACGTATTTTTATGATTTAACAACTTCTTAAACTTAGCCAATTGCTTTTTTGCTTTAGTTATACGATAAGAACATTTAACCTCGTATATATGAACTTCGTTTTTCCTCTTAGCTACAACATCAATCTCACCAATAACACGACTCTTCCTCTCAAAACGTAGATGGGTAGAAATATCTTCATAATCAGGCCGCAGCTGCCTTACAAGTTTCTCGACGTATCGATCGTGCTTGTTGAGTTTTTTTATGATTTACACCTACAAAAAAGGCAACAAAACTGATGCTTTTTGTATACCAGTATTATAAATTATTGATTTATAAGTATTTAAACATTATTATACTACAACATAACAAAACACCAAAAATTTAAATAAAAAAACAAAATAATACAAAAAAGAAAAATGGAAAACTGCATATTTTGTAAAATAATAAGAGGGGAGATACCAAGCCATAAAATATATGAGACCGAGAATACACTAACTTTTTTAGATATACAACCAAAAACAAAAGGACACCTGCTAACAATACCAAAAAAACACCACGAAACAATATACGATGTGCCAGAGGAAATACTCTTTGAAATAATAAAAGTAAATAAAAAAATGAGCAATTTAGCAAAAGAAAAACTAAAAGCTAAAGGAGTGAATATAATAAATTCGAATGAAAAAACAGCACAACAAGAAATACCTCACATACACTTTCACACAGTTCCAAGATATGAGGAAGACGGATTAAATATATGGCACCGAGAAAAAAAAGAAGAACACGACCTAAAAATAATTAAAGAACAACTACTCAAATAAAAAAACTAAAAATCACCAAGACTAATTTGGCCCTTACGCTTATTTTTCTTCACAACAACTCTATCCTCAGATAAATTTTGACCAACTTGCTTTTTAATACTAAAAGCAACACTTTTCCCAACTAAATCAACTAAAGTACTAATATCAACTTTTTTAATATCACGAACATCCCTAATTTTATTATTAAACAACTTCCTAGCACGAACACGACCAATACCCTTAAGCCTAACCAAAGGCAATAACTCAGATTTAATACCTTTACTCAAACGCTCACGCACAATGTGAAGCTCCAAAAAATCTCGCTTAATCTCAGGCACAATCTTTGCCAACTCCTGACAAGAATAAAGCAACCAATTACCACGCTCAACTTTAGAATTAAGCTCACCAGGAGTAACACCTAAAGACTCAAATAAAAAATCCTCAGATTTCTCCTCCATCCACTCCTCCAAAACAATAGCGGTCTTAACACTTGCAACAAAATCAAAATAATAATCAGAAAACATACTTGGAACGTCCCCCAAAAAATTGCCATCCTCAAATAAAACTTTCTCATCAATTAACTCCTCATCCTTCTTTTTAGGATTAATTAAAGGACGCATCTCATTAGCACTACAAATAAGCTGCAAAACACCAAAAACAGAAACACTCTTCCTAGCAAACCTCATACCCTCAATTAATTCATGAGCAGTAAAAGGATCCAAATACAATTCACTAACCCTCCTGCCAAGACGAGTCACCTCTAACTTAAAATCCTCCTCATCAAGAGCACTCCTAAAAAAATCATTACTACGAGACGAGACAATAAAACCATAATCTTCAAGAGCACTAATAACACTTAAAACAATACCTTTAAGCTTATTTAAATCACCATACTGATGAGCATAAAAAGTCAAAGACAAAAAATCCATCAAAGTACTAAAAGAATTAGCATAACCAGAAGAAATCAAAGATAAAACATATGTACGAAGAACAGGCTCAACAGCTAATTTAGAACTAATATCCTCAGGAAAACCATTAATATACTCCTCCCAAAAAAGCTCCTTCTCCTCAGGAGAGGATGCAACACAAACAGCCTCGCCAACAGAATCAAACTTAGGACGACCAGCACGACCAGCCATTTGCTCATACTCCAAAACAGGAATAGGAACAGAACCCCAACCAGGACTAAAACGCTTCAAATCACGAATAACAGAACGAAAAGCAGGCAAATCTAAACCAGCACCAAGAGTAGTAGTACTACAAATAACCCTGATAATACCTTTACGAAAACCATCCTCAACCAACCGCCTCTGCTCAGAACTCAAACCAGAATGATGAAACGCAACACCCTTAGATAAAACCTTACCAAGCCGCCTACACTGCCTAGTAGGAGAACTCAAAACCTTCTCAACCTTAGAACCTAACAAAAAAGCATTCTCACTAAAATTAAACTTAGACGCAACCCTCTCAGCACAAGCCTCAGCACCCCTTTTAGTACTAACAAAAACCAAACACTGCTTATCTAATTTAAAAGTATCCAAACAAAGATCAACTACACTATCTCCACTAACTTTATCAATAAGTATCACAAATAAAAAAGAAAATTCATAAGTTTTTAAAACTTCCCGCAAAATGACTAGTGACCAGAGAAAAATAATCGACGAAAAAATAAAAAAACACAGACGAGAAAAAACATCCATCAAGTTTTTAAATAAAACTTCGTTTTCAATAAAAATAAATGAAACTAAAAACAAATAAAACAACAATAATACTCGCAATTATATTCACAATAACAATAATTATAAGACTAATAATTGCTTTCCAAACAACAGAGGCAACACACGATGCATACCACACACTAAGACAAATAGATAACATAAAAAATACAGGAATACCACTATACACAGATGACTTAAGCTACTCAGGAA
Organism: uncultured Methanosarcinales archaeon; assembly: GCA_964501945.1. Taxonomy (GTDB): domain Archaea; phylum Nanobdellota; class Nanobdellia; order Woesearchaeales; family 21-14-0-10-32-9; genus 21-14-0-10-32-9. Next base: position 22,398 of record CAZCTY010000012.1, on the reverse strand, counting down.
GAGAAAACGTATTTAGCCCACTATATTATTACATACTATCATTTTTTTCACTAATAATCCCACCAATAATAGCAATAAAAATAATCCCAAATATACTTGCGGCGACAACAATTTTTATAGTATACAAACTATCTAAAAGACTATCAAAAAACACAAGCGCATCACTAATCGCAGCAGGAGCATCAGCAATAATACCAGTATATTTTTCAAACACTATAAATAACGCATCAATATACTCAATAGTAATACCGCTATTTTTTCTAACAATATACTATTTCCTCGAAACCATCACAAATTCCAAGAACTTATGGAAACTAATAACTTGCCTATTTATCTTTTCCCTAACACACGCAACATCCCTAATACTCTCATTTGCACTATTATTATACGTAGTACTACTAAAAATACAAGGATTCAAAAAAAGCACAAAAGAACCAGAAATGCTACTATTCACAGTATTACTAGTACTATGGACTAACCTGATAATATACAAACAAGCAATAATGATGCACGGCTCAGCCATAATATACCAAAACACACCAATACAAATAATACTAGAATGCTTCAAAGAAATAACATTTGTAGAAAGCCTATACTGGATAGGAACAATCCCATTATTGTTTGGAGTAATAACCATATACGATTCAGTATTTGGCTCAAGAAAAAAAACAGCGACAGCACTAATTGCAATATGTGTAACATTTTTTATACTACTATGGTTCAGATTAATAAACGTATATGTAGGATTAATGTTTTTAGGAGTAACAGTTACAATACTATCATCAAGCACGATAGCAAAAACACTCGAATACGCAAAGAACATAAAAATAAAATATGCAAAACCCATAACAAAATATATTATAATAACACTCATAATTTTATCATTTATACCAACAATTTCTTACTCAATACAAGAGGCAACAAACACACCCACAAAACAAGATATAAAAGCATACGAATGGCTAAAAAACAATACAGAAGAAGATGCAATAATACTAACCTTCCCGCATGAAGGCTCCACGATGAGCTATTATGCGGAGAGAAAAAACGTTATAGATCAAAACTATTTACTAATAAATAATATAGATACAAGATACCAAGAAGCAAAAAAAATATACACAGACCGCTTTTTAATACCAGCACTAACAAAATTAAACTATTACACAACAGACTACATCGTACTAACAGAGAATGCAAGAGAAGAAATACCTGAATTAGCATACGAGGATGATGAGTGCATAAAAAAAGAATATTACACAAACCAAACAAAAAAACCAAAAATATATAGCGTGAATTGTCAAATAAGCCTACAATGAAAATGAACCTAAAAAATGAAAAAACAACATACACAGCACTAATCATAATAATTACACTACTATTACTATCGCCACTGATATTTAAAACAGGATTTAGAGAAGAAGTATACACATCACAAGAAACATACAAAAACCTACTAGAAAAACAAACAATACAAGAAAATGAAACAATACAAGAACAAATAATACAAAATAATCCCTACCACATATTACTAAACCAAATACCACTAAGCAACATAAACCTAGCAATACTAATACCACTAATAACAGGAATAATATCCATATTGCTAATGATATATTTTCTTAGAATAATGAATATATCAGATAATGAAACAACACTTATACTAATAACATTTGCACTCACACCGATATTCTTACAAAAATTTATGACACTAAACCCAGATAATTTTGCATTCCCTCTATTACTAATATCAGGAATACTATATCTAAAAAAATCATACCTAACAATAATACCAATAATACTAATGATTTTCATAAACCCAGTACTTGGAATACTTTTCATAATACTCACAATATTGCACCTATTTTTAAATAAAGAGAGAATAAAAATCACAACAGCGACACTAATAACATCAATAATAACCATAACAACTTACATAATAATAAATAAAGAATTACCTATAAGAGTAAAAACAGCAATGCTAGATAATGTACTAATAGAACTTGGAAGCACAACAGGATACTCAATGCCGCTAATAATTTTAAGCGCGATAGGCCTATTTACATGGTGGGAGAAAGGCATTGATAGAACACTAATAACAACAAGCCTAATCGCGGCATTTACAATCTCAATATTCTTACCAGAACTGAGACTCATCACGGCATTCACGTTAGCAATATTTGCGGGAATAGGAATAAATCAATTAGCAACAAGAGAGTGGGAACTTAAAAAAATAAAATACTTAGCACTACTAATCTTATTTTGCATAATATTATTCTCCGCGATAATAACAATAAACACACAACTCACACAAATAACAAAACAAGAAGTAGAAGCAGCAAGATTCTTATCCTCAGCAAACACAAACGGAACAATACTTAGCACAGAAGAGAAAGGATTTATGATACAATACTTATCAGGAAAAGAAACATTCTTAGACGGAGAAACATATAAACATGTAAATTACATAGAAAAAAAAGAGATAACACAAAAAATATTTTACACAAGAAGACTAAACGATTTAGAACAACTACTAAATGAAAATAACATAAAATACATATACATATACGAAGATATGAGGCAAGGAAAAATATGGTCAGGGAGAGATGAAGGACTACTATTCTTTTTAACATACAGCGAAAAATTCCTACAATTATTTGATAATGAGGAAGTGCAAATATACAAATATATAAAAAATGTAGAGTAGCTATAAGCCGCTTTCTGTAAACCCCTCTAAAAAAAAGAGAAAGGTTACCTGTGACATTCTACTAAGCCTCCCCAAGGAGTTGCACCGACCAGGGCTCACAGTTTCATCCATCCTTATGAAACAAAGTCAAGAGGTTAACTCAACTCAGTCACCTGAGCCTTCGCATCCATCATCCCGAATCATAAGAGATATCTTTTCTGAGTGGTTGCCATCCTTTTCAAGATCTCACCAAAAAAGTGAGTGGCCATTAAAGGTGAGCGGACTTTCCTCCGGAATAAACGGACAGTCACACACTACCCTACAAACAAAAGAAATAAACCCTTATTTAAAAACATTATTTTTTTCTCTTAAATTAATAATCCAAAAAACAACAAACGCTATTATACCAATCAACATCAATAAAGGCAAAACTAAACGAGAGAAAATAAAACTATTAACATCACCTTGAACCAAGAAATCAAAATCAACAGTAGAACCAGGCGTAATCCTATAACCAAAAACAAATTTATCTTTTAACTCATCAACTTCCCAAACAATTACCTGAAGATCCTCATCAAAAAAACCCTCATTATGAACCACGATGTTTTTATTACTAATATCGCCAATAACGCGCTCAATTAAAACAAAATTATCAACAGAATAATACGAATCAGGCTTAACAACAAAAGAAACATCAGCAACAACTAAAGCATTATCATTAATAATTCGCTCATCAAAATCTACAACTCTATCAACATTGACACGATTTAAAACAGCTTCCTCATTTTTCATTAACTCAGATTTATTCCTCATACCTAAAATATCAACAAAAACAGAACCCTTCAAATAAGATTTAACAAGAACATCATAAAAACTATCTTCCAAAACATCAATAGACGGGGAGTCGTCTAAAAAAACATCATCATCAACACATAACTCAGAATCAACAGTTACAATTTCCTCACACTCATAAGACGCCTCAACACCCCTCACACAAGGAATTTCATCAACAACATATTCATACAAATCACCACCTTCGCACATAGGCGGAGGACAAGGATTAGGCCTAGAAGAATAAGCTCTATTTCTAATCTCTAAAGGCCTATTAGGATGACAATAAACATCCTTGCAATACTCATTACGCATAATCTCAAAAATCTGAGAACAAGAACAACCAAGAAACTCAGGATTTTTCAAAATAATAGGCATACCTTCATTAGGATTAGTACCAGGACAATTATCAAACTCATCCAAAACACCATCCCCATCACTATCAACCATTTGACCAAAGACGCTAGGAACTAGAAATACAATTAAAGATACAAAAATCCCAATTAAAAAATACTTACCCATAATTTCCCCATACCAAATAATAAATTGATAAGAATAAATAATATCATATCTTATTTAAATTATTTGCTATTTATATTAAAAAAACAAAAACATAAAAAAATCTATAACATTTATATATAACCTAATTAACAAATTAAAATATTGAGGATTAAATAATTAAAAAAAGGGGTTTTAATGACAAAAGAATTTGTAGAAGATAAAAATTGGCATATAAGAACAACAAATGAAGTATTTGAAGAGACTAGCTCAAATAAAGAAGGACTGAGCGATGAGGAAGCAGAAGAGCGATTGAAACAAAACGGGCCGAATACAATAGCAAAAGAAGACAAACACGGCGTACTAAAAATACTATTTAGAAATTTTAACAGTCTACTAATATATGTGTTACTCTCGGCTGCAATAATATCTCTACTAACAAACCACCCTGAAGAATTCTACGCGATAATGGTGATAATACTATTCACAGGCCTTTTAGGATTCGTACAAGAATACAGAGCAGGAAAATCAGTAGAAGCACTATCAAAATTAACCGCGAAAAAAGTAGATGTGTTAAGAGGTGGAAAAAGAAAAACAATCCTCGCAGAAAACCTAGTACAAGGAGATATAGTTTACCTAACGAGAGGAATGGTCGTACCAGCAGATATAAGAGTGATAGAGAGCAAAGGACTTAGAGCAGATGAATCAATACTAACAGGAGAATCAGTATCAAAAGCAAAATACCCGGAGAGATTAGACGAACCAAGCCTAGTAATATCAGATAGAACAAACATGGTATTTAGCGGAACTAACATATCGGGAGGATCAGGCCAAGGAATAGTCGTAGAGACAGGAATACACTCAGAACTAGGAAAAATCTCTATGACGCTAAAAAAAATAGGATTTGTAAAAAGCCCCTTGCAAAAAAAATTAGATGGAATGAGTAAAAGAATATCTATTGCGGTAATAAGCTTATGTGTAATATTCTTTTTTATACTACTAAGCCAAGGAACCGATTTACTAGGCGCATTACTATTTACAAGCATCCTCGCAGTATCAGGAATACCTGAAAGTTTTCCACTCGCACTAACACTAGGCCTTTCAAACGGAGTAAAAAAGATGGCAAAACAAAAAGCCATCGTAAAAGATTTAGGATCAGTAGAAACACTAGGAACAACAACAGTTATATGCACTGATAAAACAGGCACACTAACAGAGAATAAAATGAGAGTTGTAAAAGTATACCTTCCAACAGGAGAAGAATACGACGTCACAGGAAAAGGATACGAACCAATAAGCACGTTCAAAGAAAAAGAAAAACAAGTAAAAAAAGAAACACTACAAAAATATAAAGATTTCATAAATACTTGCGTACTTTGCAATAACGCAGAACTAAACTTTGAGGACGGAGAATGGACACTTGCAGGAGAACCAACAGAAGGATCACTACTAACACTTGCAAAAAGCACAGGACTAGACGAAGCACTAATACAAGAAGATAACAAAAAAATATACGAAGTACCCTTCGACTCAAAACAAAAATACATGATAACAGTAAATGAAACAAACCAAAAAAATAAACAAAGAGCACACATGAAAGGCGCATACGATAAAATAATACAAAAATGCGACTACATAAGAGTTAAAGGAAAAATAAGAAAAATAACGCCAAGAGATAAAACTAAAATTTCACTAAAACTAAAAAACTACGCAACACTAACACTAAGAGTACTCGCACTCGCAACAAAAACAATAAAATCGATAAACCCAGATGAGCGAGGGGAGATTACAAAAAAAGAACAAAAACAAATAGAGACAGGATACATATTTGAAGGCCTTGTTGGAATAGAAGACCCGATAAAAGAAGATGTATACCAAGCAGTCGAAGAATGCGTGAGCGCAGGAATTAGAGTAATAATAGTAACAGGAGACCACAAACACACAGCTACAAGTATAGGCAAAAAACTAGGACTTGTAAAAACTAAATACGACTTAGTAATAGAAGGCTCAGAACTAGATAATATGGATGACTCAGACTTGGATGATGCGATGCCAAAAGTAGTAATATTTGCAAGAGCAACACCGGACCACAAATTTAGAATAGTGAATTCACTACAAAGAACAGGAGAAATAGTCGCAATGACAGGCGATGGAGTAAATGATGCCCCTGCACTAAAAAAAGCAGACATAGGAGTTAGCATGGGAAAAACAGGAACAGACGTTGCAAGAGAAGCATCAAACATGGTACTCGCAGATGATAGCTTTAGCACAATAGTAAAAGCAGTAAGACAAGGAAGAACAATCTACAGTAACATAAGACGATTCATATATTACTTATTAACAGGAAACTTCACAGAAGTCGCACTGATATTCTTATCAGTAGTAATAGGTCTATTAAATCCACTGACAGCTATAATGGTTTTGTTTGTAAACGTAGTAACAAGCTCGCTACCTGCAAGCGCACTAAGCATAGAACCATCAAGAGATAAAGTAATGGCACAAAAACCACGAAACCCAAAAGAAAAACTACTATCAGGATACATACTGCTAAAAATACTCGCAGTAGTACCAATACTGTTTGCAGGAACACTACTACTATTCATATGGGAACTAGAAGTTGCAGGAGCAACAGCAGAAAAAGCAAGAACAGTTGCATTTGTAACATTAATAATGTTCGAATTATTCCACACATTTAACGCGAGAGCACTACACACAACGAGTTTTAATAAGAACTTTTTCAAAAACCCATACATATTCCTCGCAGTAGGATTATCGTTCCTATTAACGCTGCTCGCAGTGTATTGGGCGCCAGCACAAGCAATACTTGGAACAGAAGCACTATACCTAAAAGACTGGGTCATAATAACAATAGTGAGCTCGACCGTTGTAGTGGTAAGCGAACTCATAAAATTAATGATAAAAAGCGAATTCGAAGAACAAAACAGACTTAGAGGAAGAGGAGGACCAGTACTAAAACTAGAATAAAAAAACAAATTCTAACCTTTTTTTAATTTTTTTCAAAAAATATTTAATAGAGTATTTCATCCTAAAATAATACACTTAAAATCACAATAAAAAACCAAGAGGGAAAATTAAATGACAGATGAGAATAATAATGTGGAAATGAAATTAAAAGTAACAGAAGCAATACAAGATGATGTAAATAAAGGAGTTATAAGAATAGATAGCAGCTACATGAAAAAATTAGGAGTTAGAGAAGGCCACTTCGTCGAAATAACAGGACAGAGAACAACAATAGGAATAGTAGATAGAGCTTTGCCAGGAGATATAGGATTACCCATAATAAGAATGGACGGATTACTTAGACGAAACGCAAAAACAGGAATAGGAGAATGGACATCAGTGAGAAAAGCAGAAGTTATACCTGCAAAAAAAGTAACCCTCGCACCTGCAAGAGAAGGAGTCATAGTTAAAGCATCAAACCTAGGCGTTTTTAAATTAGGATTTATAGGAAGAGCAGTATTTAAAGGAGACCTCGTAGCAATGTCAGGAGTACAAAAAAGACCGCCATCCTTCGGAGATTCAACAAGAATATCAGATGTACTCGGAAGCATGTTCGGATTCCCAGATATAAAATTTGTAGTATTAGACGCAGAACCAAAAACAGGACCAGTAGTTATAACAGAAGAGACAGAATTTGAATACAAACAAGAAGGAGTAGAACCAACAACAGAGGAAGATAAAGAAAAAACAGAAGCAGTAGAAGTATCATACGAAGACATCGGAGGATTAGACGAGGAACTAGAAAAAATAAGAGAAATGGTCGAATTACCACTAAAACACCCCGAAGTATTCCAAAGACTAGGCATAGAACCACCAAAAGGAGTACTAATGCACGGACCACCAGGAACAGGAAAAACAATAGTCGCAAGAGCTGTTGCAAACGAGACAAACAGCAATTTTTACGTTATAAACGGACCAGAAATCATGAGCAAATTCTACGGAGAGAGCGAGGCAAATTTAAGAAAAATATTCGAAGAGGCAGAAGAGAACGCGCCAAGCATAATATTCTTTGATGAAATAGATGCAATCGCAAGCAAAAGAGAAGAGAGCAAAGGAGAAGTAGAGAGACGAGTAGTAGCACAACTACTAGCACTAATGGATGGATTAAAAGCAAGAGGAAAAATAGTAGTAATAGCTGCAACAAATATACCAAATTCACTAGACCCAGCACTAAGAAGACCAGGAAGATTTGACAGAGAACTAGTTATAGCTGTACCACAAATGGAAGGCAGATTAAACATACTAAAAATACACACAAGAAACATGCCGCTAGCAGATAACGTATCACTAGAAAAACTAGCAGAAGTAACACACGGATTCGTAGGCGCGGATCTTGCAAGCCTTTCAAGAGAAGCCGCAATGAATGTCCTACGAAAAATACTACCACAACTAAACCTAAGAGAAGACCAAAAATTATCAGAGGAAACATTAAACAAACTAAAAATAACAATGGAAGACTTTAAAGAAGCACTCAAAACAGTAAGACCATCATCACTAAGAGAAGTACTATTTGAAACACCAAAAACAACATGGGAACAAGTCGGAGGACTTGAAGAAGTAAAACAAGAACTAATAGAATCTGTAGACTGGCCATTAAAACACAAAGACGAGTTTCAAAAACTAGGCGTTAAACCACCAAAAGGAGTACTACTATACGGACCACCAGGAACAGGAAAAACCCTACTTGCAAAAGCAGTCGCAAAAGAAGCAGAATCAAACTTTATATCAGTAAAAGGACCAGAACTACTAAATAAATGGGTAGGAGAATCAGAGAAAGCAATAAGAGAAGTATTCAAAAAAGCAAGACAAGCAAGCCCATGCATAATTTTCTTTGACGAAATAGACAGCGTAGCACCAAGAAGACACGCAGGAACAAACGATAACCACTCAACAGAGAGAGTAGTCAACCAATTACTAACAGAGATGGACGGCATGCAAGATTTATCAGACATAGTAATAATCGCTGCAACAAACAGACCAGACTTATTAGACACAGCACTCCTCAGACCAGGAAGATTTGATAGAATATTACTTGCAGGAGCACCAGATAAAAAAGCAAGAGAAGCAATCTTTAAAGTACACACAAGAGGAATGCCTCTCGGTGAGGATGTAGATCTTAAAGAAATAGTAAATAGATCAGAAGGATACTCAGGAGCAGATATTGAAAGCGTATGCCGAGAAGCTGCAATGCTCTCACTTAGAAAAGATTTAAAGAGTACAGAAGTGAAAAAAGAATTCTTTGATGAAGCACTTAAAAAAGTAAGACCTTCAATAACAAAAGAAGTTCAAGAATCGTACAAAGAATTACAAAACCACTTCAGATCAGCAGCAGGAAAACAACTAAAAGACGAAAAACCAAGCTACTACGGATAAAAAAACTTTTTTTAAACCCTTTTTTTAACATTTCTTTTAAATAAAAAAAAATTAGGTTACTCAAAAAAACATAACTTTTTTGACATTCTCATAAATATTTAAATAAAAAAATAAATTTCCTAAGTTAAAATTCTTAAAAAGGGAGGAATTAAAAAAAATGAACCAACCAGATCTGAGCAAAGAAAGACCACAAGAATATGATGCAAACACAATTTTTAGAAACAGATGGTCTCCGAGAGCGATGAGCGGAGAAGAAATCACAGAAGATGAATTGATGAAATTATTTGAAGCAGCAAAATGGGCACCATCATCATTTAACAGCCAACCATGGAGATTTATATATGCAATGAAAAATAGCCCTGAATGGCAAAAATTCTACGATTTATTAGTAGATTTTAACAAATCATGGGCCCAAAACGCATCAGCACTAATAATAATAGCATCAAGAAAAAACTTCGAATATAACGAAGAATACTCAAAAACACACTCCTTCGACACAGGCGCCGCGTGGCAAAACCTAGCACTACAAGCAAGCATACAAGGACTAGTATCCCACGGAATGGGAGGATTCGACCACGAGGAAGCGAGAAAAGTAGCAAATATACCAGAAGGATACGAAGTAGAAGCAATGATCGCAATAGGAAAACCAGGAGAGAGAGAAAATCTATCAAAAGAACTACAAGACGCAGAACAGATAAGTGAGAGAAAAAAAATAAAAGAAATAGCTTTTAGAGTAAAAATGCAATAAAAAAACAAAAAAACTTTTTTTTATTATTTCTTAACTGATTTACCGTTAGAATCATCCTTTACACTAGGCATAGGAATCGGAGAAGGCAAACCAAGCTCCCTAGATAAAATAATAACTTCGATAGTACACTTACTCATAACATTATTAATAACAGCTTTAGCTTTTTCTTTGTCTAAAGATTTATCTTTTTTCCACTTCTCTAAAATAGAATCAGCCTCTTCTTTTGCAACCAAACCTAAAAGTTCTCCTTTAAGCTCGATATTAGCAATATCAGGAGAATAAGACGTCTTATACAAAAAAGAAAACTTCAAAGCATTCTTAGACTTATCCAAGCCCATACTAACTTCTTCAACATTTTCAATTTTAATATTATTAGAAACAGAAATACTTCCCTTAGGAACAGACTTTTTCTCAGCATTTATACCATTGAAAGTTATGTTTAATATATTCATATTATCACCTTAAATACTAGAAAACACAACCTTTTATAAACTTTTCTTCAATAATAAATAAAGATATAAAAAAAATATAAAAAAAGAAATAACGCGACCATAACTCATAGCAAAAACAAAAAAACGTTACCTAAAAGTATTTAAATGAAATAAATAAAATTAAAAATAAGTTTTAGAAAAAGGGGCTAATAGATGAAAATTTCTGATCTGAGAGAAAAATCAAAAGAAATAACAAATAAAATAAGAGACTCAAGAGAAGAGACAGAGACAGAAAAAAAAACAAAACTATTCTTTAAAAAAATATTTTTAGTCCTCAAAAAAAATTACCACATAGCAACAAGGAACCCCAAATTATACGCGGCACTAATAATAGCGCCACTATTATTCGTAGTATTAATAGGAATGGCATTCAACACATCACACCTCAGAGCAGAACTTAAAGTAAGCATATACGATGAAAGCCCAGATGAGCTAATTTACACAGTTTTCAGCGAAGTAGATAATGTTATAGCATCAAAAGCTGAAACAGAGAGGGAGTGCAGAGGATCAACAGAGAGAAAAGAAAACGTAGTTTGCATAGTCGTAACAGAGAGACCAGGAGAATCATACGGCGTAGATTTATTCTTTGATTATTCAAGAATGAGCATATACCCAACAGCATACACAACGATAGGAGAAGTTTTTAACGAATTCGAACAAGAACTAACAATAAACATACTAAATGAGATAAGAACTAAAGCAGACCCAGCACAATTCGGATTTGAATCAATGCAAAAAGACTTAGATGCAACAAAAGAAGAATTAGACCAAACAAGCCAAAGAATAACAGCACTCGCAGAAGGATTAAGCTCAGACTCTGCACACTACGAATATAAACTCGGAGAAATAATAGAAGAATTAACAAATCTTCAAACATATATTATTACATACCAAAACCAAATAGAAACTTATAGAACAGATATTAAAAGTCAAGAAGATGAAGCTAAAAAATTCTATGAACAAATAAAAGAAGTGCGAGAAAATATGGACAAGTTAATAGATGAGTGCGGTAACCTAGGAACAGATAGAAGCCAAGAAGTAAATAGAGAAAATTTTTTAGAACTAATAACTCAAGATAACGATCCAGCATGCACATCAGCTAAAACCATATACGGATTAGTATCAAGATATGAAGGAACAGCAAGAGAACTAAAAGAAGGACTAATCCAAGCAGATGAAGATCTGGATGAAGCACACAGAACACTAGAAGGCCTAAGAAATTCAACAAACACATACATAGACGACCTTGAAGAAGAACAAGAATACGTAGCAGGAACAGAGGAATATTACTCAGAAGAGATAATGAGCTTTAAAGAAAGCATATCAGAACACTCAGAGAAAATAATTTCATACGGAGATTTAATATCATCACTAAATACAGAATTAACAGATTTTCAAGTAGCATTAGACCCTAGAGATATAGTAAATAAATTTCAAAGAAATGTGAGACTTATATCAGGAACAAGAAATATGCTAGATTATTCGCTACACTTAGTAATACCATTTATACTATTACTCTCATCACTTTTAATATCAATTACTCTAAATAGAAATGAATACAAAACATCAGCATTTCAAAGAAATAAAATGCTAAAAAACAACTTCTTAATATTTTCAGGAAACACACTATTTATATTATTAATTATGCTACTAGAACTCATATTCATACTAGTGTTATTTAATTTATTTTTTGGAGCAAATACCTTGCAAAACCTTCACAGCGTACTTTTATCAGCAACTATATTTATATTAATATGGGTGACAATAGGATTTATTATATCAAGAAATATTAACAGTGATGAAGGCGCAATATTTTCAGGAACAATACTAGGACTAATAGTTTTCTTTTTAAGCGATGTAATAGTTCCGAAGGAAAGCTTCCCAGAAATGATGGTATATTTATACCAAATAAATCCATTTGTCTATTTTTCAGAGATAATAAGAAGCAATTACTTACTAAATGATATGATGGGACTTTTCAGCCAAGCATCAACATTTTTACTAATAACACTAGGCATCGTTTTAACAATAAGCATAATATTAGTCTGGAGGGATATGAATGAAAACGCTTCTTAAAATAAAAAACTTGAATCTATCCTTTAAAGATAACCACGTCCTAAAACAATTAACATTCGACGTCCCAGAACAAGCAATAGTAGGCCTGATAAGCCCGAGCGGAGGAGGAAAAACAACAACACTAAAATGCCTAGTAGGACTACAAAAACCAGATTCAATTACAATGATATACAAAAACCAGTTCGCAGTCAATAACATAGCGCAACTCGCAGGATTTTCATTCCAAGAAAATAGCTTATATGAAGATTTGACACTTGAAGAAAACATGCTCTTTTTCGGAACACAACTTGGATTAAAAAAAGAAATAATCCTAAAGAGGATGAATAGCATAATAGATATATTGAAATTGAAAGGTCAAGAAAAAATAGTAGCAAAAAAATTTAGTGGGGGAATGAAAAAAAGATTGGATATAGCAATAACCCTATTAAATAATCCTGAAATAATACTATTAGACGAACCATTTTCAGGACTGGATAAAGATATGAGACTTGAACTTTGGAATTTACTTGCAGAACTTAAAAAAATGGGAAAAACACTTATTTTGACAACTCACTTATTAGACGAATTTGATTTATACGCAGATTACGTAGTAAAAATAGATAATGGAAAGAATATTTACCAAGGATTTATAAAAGAAATACAAGGATACTGGTGCTTAGACATTTTATTAACACAAGAAATTGACACAAGCGTTTTTAATAGCTTCAAATTAAGAAAAAAAAGAGAAAACTTGATATTTTACCTAAACTCAAAAAAAGACGCAAATAACCTATTTAACCAAATAATGAACTCAAAATACGCTTCTTTAATAAAAAAAGTTAACATATACAAAGACACGTCCAGTGTAATATCTTAAATAACTATTCTAAAAACAAACACACGCACTGGACAAATACGCGCGCGGAGTATATAAACAAAACAATTCTAAAAAGGTTTGAGGTGAATAAAAAAATGAATGAAAACCACACAAACCAAAAATACATAGCAAACATAACCTTTGACCAAATAATGAAACTAACAATGAAAAACACACAGAGGTGAGATAAATGAAAAAACAAGAAGAAATAATAAATAAATACGAACAAAAAAATAAAAGACTAATACCAGTACTACTAGAACACAACCTAATAACAGAAGATATAGACTATTTAGACGATTACCTAGTAGGGGGTGAGGAATGTGCTTAGATTCACAAAAAGAAACCAAAAACAATACATTGAATGGAGTGAATACAAAAACAGAATAAACTTTTTAGAAAACTTTAAATGGCAACAACAAATAAGAAAACAAAACATAAGAAACATATAAAAAAATTAATTAAGCTGTACGTCTTCTTTAACCATTTTATTCTTTTTATGTATCATAGAATAAATAAGACCTTCAACCTTAGATGGGTTTTTAATATATCTCATAACAATATCAGGCATCTCATCATCCCCTGTATGAATTCTAATAGTGCCTGCTTTAGTAATACGATCCCAAAGAGACACCCTCAGAGAAATATTAGTAATCCTATTATAAACAACAGAACGCCTACGAACAATAACAAACTTAAAAGTTTTAACAGCATGAGACTCATAAAAAACGTATTTTGTAAACCCCAAAATAAATAACCTAAATGAAATAGACAAAAAAGTCAATAAAAAAATAATCAAAAAAATCAAACCAAGACTAGGCCAATAAAACTCAAAAAAACTCAAAAAAATAACACCAAAAAAATAAACAAAAAAAACAATAACGCCAAAATATAAAAAATTTTTAAAAAACAAAGGAATTAAAGCATTAAACAAACTAGGTCCAACAGATAAAATCGGCTTTTTATTATAAGCACACATGAAAGAACAAAATTACATTCAAAGTATATAAACTTATTTATAAAAAAACCAAACAAAAAATAAGAATTAAAAAAAACTAAACTAATAAAATTACAAAAATTTATAAATACAATAAACTATATTAAAAAAACAAAAAAATAGAGGATTAAAAAATGATGAATCAAAAAATAACAAAAATCATTATAGCATTAAGCCTTTTAATACTTGTAATGCCGACGATAAGCGCGACAAATATAATAGATGAAACAGAGCTTGAAGAACAAAATATGTGCTCACAAAAAGCACAAAGAGCGTGCGAGGTATTAGACGAGCTAGGTATAACAACAGGATTAGGCGTACCTTTTGTATTACCAAATAACGGCGCAATAAACATGTATTACTTTGATGAAGACCTAATAGGATATATAATAATAGAAAACGGCTTACTAACCCAAATAAAATGCTGCGAGGAAAACAAAGAAGCAACACACACAGCTAAAGTAAAAGATTTAGAGGTAGTAGAAGAGATAAAAGACTCATATAATTTTTTAGATGAAGCGCACCAAAGACTCTTTAAAGGAGATATAACACTTGAGGCAAAATCTTTTACAAATAGAGCAAGATTGACATTAGGGAAGACAATAGCAAGAATATCTTCGTGGTTTTAATAAAAACTTTTTTTAATTTTTTTAAACACGTAACTTTTTTAAGTAATATATGAATTCTTAAAACTAAAAAGGTTAATGAAATCAAACAGATAAAAAGTGACCGATTTAAACTAATAAAATTACAAAAATTTATAAATACAATAAACTATATTAAAAAAACAAAAAAATAGAGGATTAAAAAATGATGAATCAAAAAATAACAAAAATCATTATAGCATTAAGCCTTTTAATACTTGTAATGCCGACGATAAGCGCGACAAATATAATAGATGAAACAGAGCTTGAAGAACAAAATATGTGCTCACAAAAAGCACAAAGAGCGTGCGAGGTATTAGACGAGCTAGGTATAACAACAGGATTAGGCGTACCTTTTGTATTACCAAATAACGGCGCAATAAACATGTATTACTTTGATGAAGACCTAATAGGATATATAATAATAGAAAACGGCTTACTAACCCAAATAAAATGCTGCGAGGAAAACAAAGAAGCAACACACACAGCTAAAGTAAAAGATTTAGAGGTAGTAGAAGAGATAAAAGACTCATATAATTTTTTAGATGAAGCGCACCAAAGACTCTTTAAAGGAGATATAACACTTGAGGCAAAATCTTTTACAAATAGAGCAAGATTGACATTAGGGAAGACAATAGCAAGAATATCTTCGTGGTTTTAATAAAAACTTTTTTTAATTTTTTTAAACACGTAACTTTTTTAAGTAATATATGAATTCTTAAAACTAAAAAGGTTAATGAAATCAAACAGATAAAAAGTGACCGATTTAAACTAATAAAAGCATTTTTTAAACAATTTAGATTAAATAAAAAAATTCATAATGGAGGATATAAAAATGAAAAATGTATACTTTTTTGGAGGAGAGAGCACAGAAGGAAATAAAGATATGAGAGAAACACTAGGTGGAAAAGGCGCAAACCTCGCAGAAATGACAAATATAGGAATACCAGTACCTCCAGGATTTACAATAACAACAAACACATGCAAAAAATACTACGAAGAAAATAAAGAAATACCTGAAGATGTAAAAGACGAGATAAAAGAAAACTTAAAAAAATTAGAAAAAGAAATGAACGCAGAACTAGGAAACCCAGAAAAACCTCTATTATTATCAATTAGAAGCGGAGCAGTAGCATCCATGCCAGGAATGATGGACACAATATTAAACCTAGGACTAAATGAAGAAGTAGTCCAAGGACTAATAAAAAAAACAAACAATGAAAGATTCGCATGGGACTCATACAGACGATTTATAAACATGTTCTCAGACGTAGTACTAGGCGTAGAACACTCACACTTCGAGGAAATTCTAGATAAAAAGAAAGCAAACAAAGGAATTAGCGTAGATACAGAACTTACAAGCGAAGACTTAAAAGAAATAACAAAAGAATACAAAGAATTAGTAGAAAAAACAACGAATGAATCTTTCCCAGAAGATCCAATAACACAACTAAACCTTGCAATAAAAGCAGTATTTGAATCATGGAATACGCCAAGAGCGAAACATTACAGAAAAATGCACAACCTACACCACCTAATAGGAACAGCAGTTAACGTACAAGCCATGGTGTTTGGAAACCTAGATGAGAAATCAGGAACAGGAGTTTGCTTTACAAGAGACCCATCAACAGGAGAAAATATATTCTACGGAGAATACTTGATGAACGCACAAGGCGAAGACGTAGTAGCAGGAATAAGAACACCAAGACCAATAAAAGAACTACAACAAAGCATGCCAAAAATTTACGAAGAACTAGTGGGCATATACAAAAAATTAGAAAAACACTACAAAGACATGCAAGATATGGAATTTACAATACAAGACAATAAACTATACATACTACAAACAAGAAACGGCAAAAGAACAGCACAAGCTGCAGTAAAAATAGCAAAAGACATGCAAGAGGAAGGATTAATAACAAAAAAAGAAGCAATACTTAGAATAAACCCAGAACAACTAGACCAACTACTACACAGACAACTAGACCCAATCGCCAAAGGAAAACACGAAGCAATAGCAAAAGGCCTACCTGCAAGTCCAGGCGCAGCTGTTGGAAAAATAGCATTCTGCAACGAATCAGCAGTCGAGATGAAAAAACAAGGATACCAAATAATACTTACAAGAAATGAAACAAGCCCAGAAGACCTAATAGGCATGGAAGCTGCACAAGGAATACTAACCTCAAGAGGAGGAATGACATCACACGCAGCAGTAGTTGCAAGAGGAATGGGAAAATGCTGCATCACAGGATGCACAGATGCGAGAGTATCAGAGAAAAATAAAACACTAAAAATAGGAGATATAACATTCAAAGAAGGAGACTACATAACACTAGATGGAACACAAGGAGAGGTGTTTAAAGGAAAAATACCAACAATAGACCCAGAACTAAGCGGAGCATTTAAAGACATAATGGATTGGGCAGATGAATATAGAGAACTTAAAATAAGAACAAACGCAGACACACCAAGAGATGCAGCACAAGCAATAAAATTCGGAGCCCAAGGAATAGGCCTTTGCAGAACAGAACACATGTTCTTTGAAGGAGATAGAATAAAAGCAGTAAGAGAAATGATACTTGCAACAACAAAAAATGAAAGAGAAAAAGCACTAAATAAACTAAAACCATACCAAAAAGAAGACTTTAAAGACCTATTTAAGATAATGAACGGAAAACCAATAACAATAAGACTGTTAGACCCGCCACTACACGAATTCTTACCAAAAGAACAAGAGGACATAGAAAACCTAGCACAAGAAATGAACACAACAACAGATGAAATAAAAACAAAAATAGAAACACTACACGAAACAAACCCGATGCTAGGACATAGAGGGTGCAGACTAGGAATAACATACCCAGAGATAACAAAGATGCAAACAGAGGCAATAATAGAGGCAGCAAAAGAAATATCTGAGGAAGGGATAAAAGTAAAACCAGAAATAATGATACCACTAATAGGAACCACAGAAGAGCTAAAAAACCAAAAAACAATAATAAAAGAAGTCGCAGAGAAAATACTACAACAAAATGAAGATGTAAAATACGAAATAGGAACAATGATAGAAGTACCAAGAGCAGCACTACTCGCAGACGAAATCGCAAAAGAAGCAGACTTTTTTAGCTTTGGAACAAACGATTTAACACAAATGACACTAGGCTACTCAAGAGACGATATCGGAGGATTCTTGCAAGATTACATAAACAAAAAAATACTAAAAAATGACCCATTCCAAACACTAGACCAAGAAGGAGTAGGACAACTAGTAAAAACAGCAACAAAGAAAGGACGAGAGACTAAACCAGAATTAAAACTAGGCATATGCGGAGAACACGGAGGAGATCCAAAAAGCATAGAATTTTGCTATAAAACAGGACTAAACTACGTATCTTGCAGCCCATATAGAGTACCCATAGCAAGACTCGCAGCAGCACAAGCAAAAATAAAAAACAATTAAAAAAACCTTTTTTTTAAAAATTTTATAAAAAGTGAAAAAAAATATGAGAATAAAAAAGAACTACGAAGAACACAAAGTCAGCAAATGCCCCTTTTGCAACGGAGCTGCAATAACAAAAAACCCACAAAAAATACCAGTTTGCGCAAGACACAAAGAAGAGGAACTAAAAGATTTAAAATGCAACTGCGGAGAATACCTCGACATAATGATAGGAAAATACGGACCCTTCTTTAAATGCTTTAATTGCAACATCATCAAATACAAACGAGGATTAGAAATAAACGGATACCCACTAAAAGAAGTATCAGATTTATAAATAAAAAAAACTATTCTTCATCTTCACCTTCAAACTCATCTTCTGTCCAAAAATCTTTTTTCCAACGCATAGAAATATTAATATAGTTGTATTATATATAGATATTACTGTAACAAAAAAATACACATAGTTGTATTTAACGAGGGGATTTATGCTAAGAGAAGAAACAATAAAAAAAATAGAAAACTATGTAAAAACAAGACCTAGAACAATAGACGAGATATCAAAACTAATAAACAAAAACTGGAGAACCGCGGATAACTACGTAAAAAAGATTACAGCAGAGAGAGGAACAATAACAACACATACATTTAGAAAAGGAACAAGAGGCGCACTAAAAATAACATACCCTACAACAAACAAAGACTTTCACTCAACAGCACACCAAGAAAAACTATTCACACAAATAACGAATGCAAAACAAAAAAAAGACTTCAACCCCTTTGACATATACCAATACGTACCAGAACAAAAAAGAAGAGCATTCCTAGAAAAACAAACAGAAAAAGAAATAACAGAAAAACAAGGCCTCGCAAACGCACTAAGAAGCGCAGAGAACCAAGTACTCATATTCTCAGGAAACCTATCTTGGGCAATAACCAAACAAGGCGAAATAACACTACTAAGTTTATTAGAAGAACTAATACGAAGAAAAATAACAACAAAGATACTATGCAATGTAGACATAGAATCAATAGAAAACATAAACAGAATACTATCACTTAATGAAAAGCACAAAACCAACACAATAGAAATAAGACACGCAGAACAACCACTAAGAGCATTCATAGTAGATACAAAGTTTGCAAGATTTAAACAACACAAACAAAAAAATATATTCATATTCTACGAAATAAGAGACGAGGAATGGGTGAACTGGACACAACAAATATTTTGGCAAATATTTAGAACGAGCATAGGTGCAGAAGAGAGAATAAAAGATTTAAAGAGCATAGAACAAATAAAATAACTCACAAAAATACAAAAACTAAAACAAACGCTGATAATTCATAAAAATATTATTTTCAACCTCTTTTTCCTCAAAACCCTTAATCTCAGCAATCTTTTTAACAGCCAAAGAAACATTCCAAGGATAATTCTTCTCACCAGGCACAGGACCAAGATACGGACTATCAGTCTCAGTTAACAACTGATTAATATTAGCAAAACTAACCAAATCCTGAAACTGCTGCAACTTATTAACAATTACAGGAACAGAAAAAAACCAACCATGATCAATAGACCTTTTAACAAGATGCTTCCTACCAGAAAAACAATGCAACACAGGCTTTTTCAAACGAGAAGACTCAAGCATCTCAATAACTTTTAACTCAGCCTTCCTAGAATGAATGATTAAAGGCTTATTAGTCTTTTCTCCAAGCTCAATAAACTTCCAAAAAGCAGACACTTGCTTTCTCTGACCAACATCATCTTTAGTATACTTAAAATCCAAACCAATCTCACCAAAACCTGCACAGCCACTTTTTTTAATAAAATCAAGCTCCTCATCAAAAACATCCTCAGAGATAGACGCAACATCAACAGGATAAAAACCAAGAGCGGGCTTGATTAAACCATACTTTTTAGCAAGAGATAAGACCTTCCTATTGCTCTTAGAATTAACACCATTTGCAACAACAGAAACTTTTTTTTCCTGGCATTTACGCATAACACTATCTAACTCAGAATCATAATCTTCAAAATCAAGATGAGCATGAACATCAACAAAAGGCATAACAATAGAAAGAACAACTCATTTATAATGTTTTTCGATAAAAAAACTAAACAAATATAAATGAAAAAAATTAAAGATAATACATGAATGAGTTCTGGGAAAAATGGAAAAATAAAACAAAAACAGAAAAAGAATTAATAGCCAAACTAAAAAAAGCACTACCAATAATAAAAAAAGAAATCAATTATATAAAAGCAATATACGTAAAAGGAACATTCTCAAGAAGAGAGACAATAAAAGAAAGCGATGTAGATTTAGTTTTAATATTTAAAATACAGAACTATGAAAAAAAACAATCAGAGATAAAAAAAACATTAAAAAAACAAGGACTTGAAAAAATATCAATATCCGCATATTCTTTAGAAGAATTAGAAAAAGGAAAAACCAAACTGAATAAAAACACAAAAAGATTCCCTAAACACATAAAAGAATACGAGCTATTACTAGGCAAGAACTTAGAAAAAAAATACCTCAAAACAAGATCTGATGAAGAAGATTTTAAAAAAATGAAAAAAGCATTTAAAGAAATATTTCTACCAGCATACAACCAAGGAAAAATGTCAGTTCATGAAATCGCAAAACAAGTATTTTGGCTAACAGATAACGAACTGAGAAGTAAAAAAATAAAACCTCAAAAAACATGGCAAGAACTCAAAGAACAAATAAAAAAAACAGAACCAAAACACATATTCTTAGAAGCGCATAAAATAAGAAAACTCAAAGCACAAGATAAAAAAATAACAAAAAAACAAGAAAAAGAATTCATAGAAAAAATAAAAAAACACGTAGAAAAACCACTGACATAAATGTTCTTACTCAAAGATTATATTTTTTTAAAACACGCCTAATTTCAGGCAACGCTTTTTTTGCAGCAATCTCGCCTTCCCTAATAAAATTCTTCGCATCAGAGAACGAGACAAACTTTTGATAACCAATATTAGGAGAGATAACAACATCAGCCATATCAGAATTTTGCTTAGATAACTGATACAACAAAATCTCAGTAGTCCTAGAAGCAACACGCCTCAAAGAAGGCTCAACATCTTTTTTAACCTTCTTATCGGAATCAAGATTAACCGCGAAAACAATATCAGCACCAAACGCCTTCGCAGCATTAACAGGAACAGGCTCAGTTAAAGCGCCATCAACAAGAACCCTATTATTATAAACAACAGGAGTGAAAACTAAAGGAATAGAAATACTAGCCCTAATAGATTTAATCAAATCGCCCTTAGATAAATAAACAGGCGCGCCTTTTTTAATATCGCAAGCGACACAAACAAAAGGAATGTTTAACTTACTAAATCTTGAAGATTTTAAATAACTCTTTAAAAAAACCTCAATTTTTTTACCTTTAATCAAACCACTTCTAAAAGAAGGATCAAGCATTTTGAACAAAGCCTTATTATCAGTTTTTAGAGCAAGACGCTCAATTTCATAAATATCCAAACTATTAGAATAAAAACCACCAATTAAAGCACCCATACTAGTACCAGAAATTAAATCAACAGGAATCTTATTTTCAACAAATACCTTAATAACACCAATATGCGCGAGACCACGCGCAGTCCCACTACCAAGCGCTAGAGCAACAACAGGCTTTTTCATAAAAAGAATAGTAATTAACTAAGTTTAAAAACTTTACCAAACAAAACATAATAAACAC
>CAZCTY010000011.1:0-28179 GCA_964501945.1 uncultured Methanosarcinales archaeon | reverse complement strand
TTTTACGCAATTACAATGACGGTGCTTGCAGCATCTGCTGCTATCATCGAGAAGAAAAGCTTATTTAAGATTCATGCAATGCAGTTTTCTTCTGTTCTTGCTATTGTTAACATGCTTGTTGGGTTACCTTTCCTTGTTGTCGCAGATTATTCTTCTTTGAATATTTCTGTAGTTGTTTTAATGTTTTTTGCATCTATTATTGGCGCCTTGGCTTTTTTGCTTGTCGCAAAATCTCTTCGTCACATTGACATAAGTATATCTGCTCCACTGCTCGCTCTATCTCCTGCTTTAACTGCGCTTCTTGGTTTTTTGTTGCTAGGCGAACTTTTAACACTCGTGCAAATAATTGGTATTTTGTTAATTGTTATCGGTTCTTATTTTGTAACGTTTAAGAAAGGAGATAATTTTTTTAAGGGCATCACTAACTTTGTTCGTTTTAAGTATTACCGATTTATTTTGTTCGCGGTTTGTCTATATTCTTTTGGCAGTATTCTTGATAAATATTTTTTAACTACTTATAATTTGGAAGCTGTAACTTACGTTGCGATAATGCAGGTTTTTATTGCGTTTCATTTGTTTATTTTAATATCTGTATTTCATCGCGGCATCAAAGATATAAAGGAAGGTTTTTCTAAGGCGAAATGGCTCATACTCTTAATATCTGCTTTCACCGTTGGTTATAGGTTCGCGCAAGCAGAAGCACTCAAGCAAGTGCAGACAGGAATTGTGATTGCTTTTAAGAGGATGTCTGTTTTATTAGTTGTTCTTATCGGCGGCGAGTTGTTTCACGAAAAGCACTTAGTTAAGAAAGTGCTCGCTTCAATAATCATGATTCTTGGTGTTTTACTTATTGTATTGTAGTTTGTGCTTTTTTGGGTTCTTATAGGGGTTTTAGCTATTTTATTTTTTTCCAAAAATTATTTTAAGTCTTTTTGTTTTTTTTTTAAAAATGGTTAGAAAAAATAAGTATGGTAAGTTTTGGGAGGCTGATTTAGTTAGAGAGGAAGAAAAATGTTGGGGTGGGGGGGTTCTATCTGCTAAAGCTTACTTGGAAGATAGGGGTTTTTTAGTTGTTTTTCCTAATCACAGGTATCAGTTTGATTTTAAAAATGATGATATTCTAGTTGAAATTGATGAACTTGGTTCTGATTTTTTAAAGATGTGGAATTATGATAATACGGGCACGTTTACTCTTTGTTCTGAGGAGAAAGTCAGAGAAGTTATTCATGCTATTTTATATGTTTTAAAAAATGATTTAGAGGGGGCATTTGTTGAGTGTGGTGTTGCGGCAGGTGGTATTGCCTCGCTTATGGCGTCTGTTCTTTTATCAAAAAAATCTTTTAAGCATATCTATTTATATGATACTTTTGAGGGTATGACTGAGCCTGACTTGGAGCTTGATGAGGTTCATGAAACTATTGAGAAAAGGCCTGTTTTGGCGCAAGGTTTTTCTCCAGGTGGTTTGAGGTATGATATTAATATGACTATTAATGGTTTGAGAGCTTTAAATTTTCCTAGTGAGTATGTTCATATTGTTAAAGGTGATGTTAGGGAAACGTTGTTATTGGAGAAAAATCTTCCTGATAAAATTAGCATTCTTCGTTTAGATACTGACTTGTACGATTCGACGCTGGTTGAATTAGAGGTTCTCTTTCCTAGGCTCGTTAAAGGTGGTATTTTAATTCTTGATGACTATATGAGTTTTCCTGGTCATAGGAAAGCCGTTGATGAATATTTTAGGAAAATAAATTTTAAGCCTTTCTTTCATCGTACTGACTTTGAAGGTCGTATGGTTATTAAGAATTTTTAGGCATTATTTATTTTAATTTTTTTATTTTTTATATGGGTTTTCCATGTGTTTCTCGCAGCTCTTGCAAACTTTTTTTATTGCTTTGATTGCGGTTTCAAATATTTGTGGCATGTCTTCTTTTATCATTGTGAAGACTTCTCTTTGGTAAAAGTAATTTGTGTATACGAATCCTTTCGCTAAATCTTCTGGGTTCGTTACGGGTGTTTTTCCTTCGTCGTTTTCTTGTATGAATTTATTTGTTAAATAAATGCTCGTTGCAAGGTTTTCAAGGTTTGATGATAATTGCATCTTATTGTTTTTTTTATCATCTTCACCCTCTCTTTTATATTCTTGTATTGTGCCTTCAAAAAATTTTTTTATATAATTCTCGCTCCATGTTTTAAATTCGTCCGAGAATTCTTTTGGGCTGTATCCATTATATTTTGAAGGATGTTTCTCGCAGCTCATTTTTTTTATTCTAGTGTTATTGCGGGCTTCGCTGGGTATGCTCTATTTTCTGCTTGTTCAATTTTTTTTATCTCGCATTCGCATTCGTATTCTTTTTCTATGTAATCTTTTATTTCATCTAAGAATTTGGTTTCGTCTTCTCGTGGTAGGTAGTGTTTTAGGCCGTCTTTCATTAGTTTTGGTACAAATTTTTGTATGAATTTTCCATTCTGAGGGTATTTTTTTGTTAGTGTTGTTAGCATTTCTTTTATGTTCTTCTTTTCTTCAAGCATCTTTGTTATGTCATCATATAATTCGAATTTTTCTTTTGGTGCTTGTGTTATTATTACTTTGTTTATTTTATCTAATTTTTTATTACTTTTTACTCTTGCAATATTTGCAATTAGCTCTTGCGCGATCTCTTCTATCTCTTCTATTTCTTTGTTTATGTACTCTTCTGGTTTTGCATTGTATGTTGCTAAAGACACATACTCTTTGCGTCCTAGTAAGGAATAGTATTCTTCGCATATGTGTGGTATTGCTGGGCTCATGAGTTTTATGTAATCTTCTGCTATGAATCTTAGTGTTTGTAGTGTTTCCTCATAGCTTGTTCGTCTCTCATGGTAATTTATATCGTTTAGGAATTCGTAGAGTATTGAGACGTATGCTTCTCTCATTCTCATATTTTCAAACATCTCAAAGTACTCTTTTGTTCTTGTGTAGAATTTTGATATTAGCCATTTATTTATCTCTTTCAAGTTTTCATATTTTGGCATATCTTTTTTTATGCTATCGCTTATTAATTGTTTCCATTTATTTAGTTTCTTTTCTAATTGTGCGATTTCTTCATCTCTAAAATCAAGTTCTACATCATAATTTGCGCCGACTGCGATGTATAATCTGTATAGGTCTACTCCGTATTTTTCTTTAACTCGTGTGAGGGGTATTCCGTTTCCTTTTGATTTTGATATTTTATGTCCGTCTTTTATTAGCATCCCACCTATTGTTATGTTCTTTGGGTGTAGTTCTTCTGGGAATATTATTGCATAGTGATATATTAAAAATGATAAGTGGTTAGACATGTGTGCTCCCGCGGTGTATCTAAAATCAAAAGACTTCCAATACTTGACTTCATCTCTCATCTCATTTATTATTTTTTCATCTATTTGTGTGTCTTCGCTTATTAGTGTTATATTTCCTTTATTTAGTAATACGTAATCAAAGAGTTCTTGTGTTAATTGTTTTGGTTTTATTTTTTCTCTATTAATTATATTTGCGCATAGGTAATACATTTGATAAATGGTTGAGTCTGATAATGATTCTATTATCCATTCTCGATCAAATGGTAGCGGTGTTCCTATTCCTCTTTTTCTAGCGCAAGGTCTTAGTGCTACCCAGTTTATGTATCTTCTTTGTGTCTCTTTCATTTTTTGAGGATTATAATTCATTTTGTCAAGTAATTCGTGTGCTTTTTTCTTTGTGTCTTCGTGTGTGTAATCTAAAAACCATTGCCCGTCAAGTTTTGCTACTATAACTTCTGCGCCTGATCTTGTTTGTGCTTTTCTCGATGGTTCATATACGGTTCCGCCAAGTTCTAATTCTTCAAGTTTTGCTTGTACTTTTTCTTTTGCAAATTTAATTGGTATGCCTTGAAATTCTCCGCACTCTTGGTTTAATTTTCCGCCGTAGTGTTCTTCTTTGTATAATTCTTGTTTTGCTCGCTCAAGGTTTTCTTCATCTTCAGAATTTTTTACGTTGTATTTTTTTATTTTATCTTCTGCTGGGCACTCACCATCATATGTTATTTTTTCTCCTTTTTTATTATAGGTCTCAACTGTGTTTATAACTTCTAAATCTTTTGGTAATCTCCCATCAGCTCTCGCTTCTCTTAGTGCCATGTAATCGTGTGGTGCTCCTGCAGGTGATGAGTAAACTATGCCTGTTCCATGTTTTGAATCTATAAAATTTGCCTCGGCTATAAGCACTTCTCTATTTGTTATTGGGGTTATTGCTCGCCCTCCAATTAAATCTTTAGGGTTTACTTTATCTATTTCTTCTACGTGGTCTATTTGGTGTTTTATTTTCGTCAAAGAATCTTTTGATATAATCCATAGTTTATCTTTTATTTTAACTTTTACAAGTTCTATGTCTGGTTTGATCCATATATTCGTGGTTCCAAATAATGCATCTGGTCTAAGTGTTGCAACCGCGATATATTCATTTGAGTTTTTTAATTTAAACAAGATATAAGACATTTCTTGTATGCTTACTTTATCTATGTCTCCTTCTTTAATATCGTCTTCTCCGACGGCGTTTTTATCTTCATAAGAGTATAGTATTGGGTATTTTCCTTTTACAAGTATTCCTGCTTCGTTTAATTTTTCAAATTGCCATTCAATAAATTTTTGATACTTGTCATCTCCTGTTGAGAACTCTCGTGACCAATCAATGCTAATGCCGACGGATTTTAATGATTCTTTTATTGTTTTACTAAAAAAATTCGCGATATTCATAGGTTCTTTGAAGCTTTCAATTAATTCATCTTGTTCTTTTTTATCTTTTATGTAATCAGATATTGCATCTCGTGTTATCTCTATTTGTTTTTTATCTCCTCTTCGTATGGCGTCTGACACTGCTAAAACAGGTGTTCCGGAAATGTGGTATCCTAGAGGGAATAATACGTTTTTTCCAAGGAGTCTTTGAAATCTTATGTATATATCTGGCGTTGTGTATCCTCTGCCGTGTCCTATGTGCATAGCTGAGTTAGCGTAGGGGTAGGGAACTGTTGCGAAGAATTTGTTTTCTTTTTTTGGTTTTGGTTCAAATACTCTATTCTCTTCCCATTTCTTTTGCCATTTTTTTTCTATTTCTTTTGCGTTTTTCATTTTTTCTTAATTCTTATTTATGAACCTTTGTTTTTATTTAAATTTTTACTTTAATTCATCTTTTTTAGGGAGGAACCTTTATATATTGGCTCTTTTATATTCTTGTTTATGGGCTTTTGGGGTTTTATTGTTGGTGTTTTAGCTTTTATTTGGTATGCTTTGGTTGATTGGCTTTCAATTTTTGCTTTGCCTTTTATAAATCCTAATTTGTTGTGGATTGTTATTCCTATTTGGTTTGGTTGGTTGTTTGCTGAGTTTTTTCAGGAAAAAAGAGGAACGTCTTTGGGTAATGCTATTAGTAATGGTATTATTCCTGTGTATGTTTCTGTTGATTGGATTAGGTTTTTAACAAATAGTTTGTCTGAGGATGGCGTTGGTTTTTCTTGGGACTTTTTTTTTAAATTCTTGATTTGTGCTTTAGTTATTTTTTATGGTTTATATATTATTTATCATGGTATTAAAGGTAAGAGTTCTACGCGTAAGCTTGGTCGTATTAGAATTATTAGTTATTTATTGCTAATGTTCACACCTATAATTTACGGCGTTGCGGCTTTATCGATTAGGCATTTTTTACTCGTTGTTATTTTCTTTCCTCTCTTTTATTATTTAGTTGAATTAATTGATATGTTAACTCCTGATCCTACTTCTATTAAAGAAGCATCATCTCAAAAAGAAGATGATACTTATAGTGACATTTCTTCTGATTTTTCTAAGGATTTTTCTTCTGATTTTAATAAATCTGATTCTCAAAGCGATCCTTTTAAAGACATGAAATTTTAAGATTTTGTTT
Organism: uncultured Methanosarcinales archaeon; assembly: GCA_964501945.1. Taxonomy (GTDB): domain Archaea; phylum Nanobdellota; class Nanobdellia; order Woesearchaeales; family 21-14-0-10-32-9; genus 21-14-0-10-32-9. The sequence goes on along the minus strand of CAZCTY010000011.1, from coordinate 22,268 downwards.
TTTCATGCTACTTTTTTAAATACTTGGTCTTCTGTTCTTTTTTTCCTATTTTCTAGGTGGCTTGTTAATTCGTATTCTTTTCCTGAATCTGTTTGTATTTTTTTCATTATCTCGAATCGTTTTTTGTTGAGTTGTGTTGCTAGCTCACTATTAAATCCTTCTTGTTCTATGTTTTTTAATTGCGTGTGTAAGTCTTGTCCTAATTTATGGTACATTCTCAATCGGTATACTGATAGATTGTGTGAGATTTGTTCTATTAAATGAAGTTCTTCTCTAAGGATGTTTTTTAAGTTTTGTGTTTCTTCTTCTATTTTTTTAAGTTTTGTGCGTAATTTTTTTTGGTGTTTTACTTCATTTGGTTGTGTTTTTATTTTTGTTGCGGTCTCTAATGTTTTTTGTAGTATTTTTTTTATATTTCTTTCATATCTTTTTTCTCTTCTGCTAAGTTTATTTTCTTGTCTGCTAAATTGCATGCTGTGTAGTAGGAGTTTTTGTGATGCGTTTATTGAGATATATTTTCCTAATCTTTCATAATCTATGTATAAGTCTTCTTCAAAGGAAGCTACTTTTCTTAAGGTTGAGTAAAGAAGGCTTCTTAATTCTTTAAAATTATTTATGCAATTTGTCATTATTTGCTTATTTTCTTGTGTTGTTTTTTCATGTAGTATTTGTAGTATTTGTTTGAATGCTGTTTCAGTCTCCAGTTCTCTTTTTTGTATTTTATTTAGTACTTTGTTTTGTTTTTTCATAGACTTTGTTAGTTTTCTCTCTATTTTCGTGTAGTGCTTGAATATTTTCTCGAAAAACTTTTGCGTTCTTTTTTTATTTCCGTTATCTATTGCTTTGTTAAGATTTTCAAATTCTTTTTCAAGATCTTTATCTATGAGTTTTGATATTTCTTTTATGTTTCTTCTTATTTGTCGTATAAGTCCTTGTGTACTTGTAACTTGGTAAAAATCAAATATCATTACTTTTTTCATTTTTTTATCTTCTCAGTTCTTTATTTAATCTTTGTTCATGGTTTATTATTTAAAACCATTATGAATGTTCCGTCAAATTCATTTGTTAGTTCTGCCACTCTTACGTTTTTTAAGACTTTTTTTAATAATCTTTTATTTGCTGTTTGTTTTGCTTCTATTGTTTCCACATCTTTTGTTTCTATAAGCATTTTACTTATTATTCCTTCTTTAGGGTTCGGCTCTAAAGGTCCTATTTTTTCTCTTATCTTTGCATGCACAGCGTTCCCTGATATGTTGATTGTGGCTTTCGAATTAGAGAATGTGCCTGCTAAGTGGTTGTGTTGATTATCTACGCTATCGCCTCCAGGTCTCCATCTTGCTTTATTGACTAGAGGATCTACTAATGAAACTATTTCATTGTTTATTTCCATCTTTGGCATCTTTTTTCTATTTATTGTTCCTTGTTGTGCGTATATATTGTTTCCCAGGTATAGGCTGTGAAAAACCGTGCCGAATCCTCCGTGTTGTACGAGGTTTTTTCCAAATTCTTCCGTTGTATCTGCAAGTCTTACATTTCCCTTTGTCAAATGATTTTCAAGTTTGTATGTGTCTTCTTCACTCATTTTTTTGAGGTGTTCGTTTTCTTTGTGATATCTTGAATCATCGTATCGGTAATATGGTTGTAGAACAGTGTAGATTATGCTTGGGTGAGGTATTTGTATGTTTATTTCTTTTTCTATTTCTCTTACGAAGGCTACTTCGGCTCGTTCTATTTTATCCAGATTTAGTAGAAAGGTTGTGTCTTTGCTTTTTCTTTTCAGATTCATAAGTGTTTTTATAAATTCTGCTTCTTGTCCTCTAGCTCGCTCTCCTACAAGTGATAGTAGTTTTGTTAAATCTTCTTTTATATCAGGTGTTATTTGCATGTTTAATATTTTTGATGCATCTTCTAGCACTTCTGCTTGAATTAAGTCTTTTGCTATTTTTTTTCTAATTTCTTTTTTTTGCGTGTAATAGGTTTTTAAAAATTTTAATGCGTCTTTTGTATTTTCAGGTAAAGTGTATGTTGGTTGTACCGCTTGCATATTTATGATTCCTGGATATTTTTTTTGTGTCATTCCTCTTATTTTTTTTAGTCTTTCTTGCTCTATTTGTTCTTGGTATTGCGTTCTCAAATACTTCATTATGTTGTTTAGTTCGTCTCTTGTTTTTGAGGTTTGTTTTTTTATTGTTTCTATTTGGTTTATGAGTTTTTGATATTGTGGTATTATTTTTTCTTTTTTTTGTTCTACGGGCATATCTTCTTTGATAATTTTTATCATTTCTTTTATTTGTTTTATAGAATTTTCAGCAAGTGCTCGGGTGTTTTTAAAAAGTTCATTGATATATGAATAATCTAATTTCGTTTCGAATTTTTCATTTAGTGCGCGTGTTATTTCGTCTATTTTTGTTTTTTTTGGTAATTTTGTGAAATCCTCGCAATACTTTTTTAATCGTTCAAGCTCTTTTTGTACTACGTCTCCATATTCAAATTTTTTTTCATTAGCAAAGTAATTTTTTTCTTTTGTTTTTTCTATTACGTCTCCAATTTGATAGATTTTATAACGTCCTATTTTATTTTCGTGTTGTAGTGCGTCACTATGTAAGTCGTCTATGTCTTCTCTCTCTATCATGTATATATGTTCAATTAAGTCATTTAGCGATTGTTTAGAAGTTATTTTTTCTGCGCGTCTAATTTTAGTTTTCAGTTTTGTTATAATATCGCTCATTTTTTTATATTTTTTTTGTATCTTTATAAATGTTTTTTTTTCTTTCTGGGACAGAACTTGCACATTGATGATAGTCATATTTTTGTTATCTTTTTGTATTATTGTAATTTAATTTTCTGCTTTTTAGAAAAAATCGTTTAGTCCTTTTTGTGCGTTTATTTTTTTGTATTCTTCTAATTTTTTTAATGTGTTATTTACTCTTTCCTCTGAAAAGTCGTGTTTGTCTACGAGTATTTCTTTTATTTTTTTTGGGTTTGGGTCTTCAAATTTTATTTTGTAATCGTTTGTTGTTGGCATTTCTTTTATTATTTTAAAAATTTCTCTCCATGAAAAATCGTAGTTCTCTTCCCATTTTGCTTCTTCAAATATTTTCTCAATGTCATCTCCGTTTTTCTCTATTAGTTTCATGGCTTTCTTTGGTCCTATTCCTTTTATTCCGCCGTAATTATAATCTGTGCCGACTAGTATTGCTAATGTGATTAATTGGTCTCTGTTTATGTTTAATTCTTTTAAATTTTCGTGTAGGTCTATTAGTTCTGGTTCTGCTGGTTTGTGGTTGAATTGTCCTGGTTGTTTTCGTCTTGTGCTTATGCTTAAATTTCTAATCATTCGCGGCGCGTCATTTAGTAGTGCGTCTGCGTCTTGTGATAGTACTGCGTATGCATCTCCTCTTTGTACTAGGTGTGCGGCTTGTGCTTCTCCTTCGCTTGGAGCGTTTATTATTGGTATTCCCATCGCGTTAATGAGTTCTTTTGCCTCAGATATCATATCTTCTGTTAAAAACACACTTCTCGCTGCGTATTTTTTCATGTTCTCTATGTTTTGTTCTTTTTTTGCTTGTTCGTATAAATCGTATGCTTCTTCTTTTAGTTTTTTTCGTCTCTCTCTTTCTTTTCGTTTAAGTTCGGGTGGTTCGCCATCAAATACAAATACAAATTTTAATCCTTTCTCCATTAAATTGCTGAATCTTGAAAAAAGGCCTGTTAAGTGGCTTGTTATTCTTCCTTTAGAATCCATGAGTGGTGCTCCGTCTGGTCCTCTAATGGTTGTGACGAACATATATAATACGTTAAATGCATCTACTGCGAGAACTTTTCCTTTTAGCTCTGTTGTTTTTATTTCCTTGCTTTTTAGAATTTCAGTTATTGCAACGCCCATTTTATTTTCTTATTAATATGTATTTGTTTTAATATTTTTTCATAATTCTTTTTGTGTATTCTCAGTTTTTTTCAGTTATATTTATATATTCTGAGGGCTCTTTTTTTTCAATGGCTTGGGAATTTGTTATTGGCGCGGGTATTGGTGGTATTGCGGGTTATTTTATTGGTAAATATTCTGAGAGGCGTAAATTGTCTAATTCTGATAATGTTTCTATTTTAACTTCTTTAAATAATCAAGTTGTTGAGATGAAAGCTAAATTTGATGAGTATGAAAAGTTTCGTGAAGAAAAAGAAAAAGCATCTGCTGAGATGATAAAGGCGCGTGAGAAGCGGTATGAGGATTTTGTTGAGTCTGTTAAAAAATTCTTTGAAGATCAGGAAACTTTTAGAAAAGAAGCTGAGAAAAAAAGGGATATGCAATTAGAGGGGTTTGCAAATGTTATAACTGCATTTAACAGAACTGTTCATGGCACAAAAACCAGAGGTAATGTCGGTGAGGATGTCGCGGAGATTTATTTGAAGGAGGCGATTAAGGCAAATATTGTAAAGAAAAATTTAAGGACGGAATCTGGGGAAGTTGAGTTTGCTTGGAATTTGGGTGATGAGATGTTTGTTCCTATTGATTCAAAATTTCCTGACATCATGGATTTATTGAGTGAGATTAATGATGAAACTACTCAGGCAGATAAAAACAAGGTAAAGAAAAAAGTTTTTGATAAAATCTTAAAAGAAATTGAGCGTGTTACAAAATATCATAATCAGTCTAATACTATAAATAAAAGTATTTTGATAATCCCGGGTGGTTCTTTAGATCTTTGTCCTGAATTAATTGAGAGGGGCATTCAAAAAAATGTTTTTGTAACTGCACCTGAGCAGGCTCTTTTGATTGGTTATATAATATCTGAGGAGTATGAGAAAACAAAAGAGGAAGGTGATGTTGGTGCTCTAAAAGATACTAACAAAAAGCTTCTCAAAGTGTTTAAAGAAATTCTTTATTTAACTGATACTTTAGAGAGGCAAGCTAAATCTGTTTTAACTCACAATGATAAAATTAAAGAAAAATCTCATGAGGCTTTAAGATTATAACTTTTTTTAATATTTTACCATCATATTTTTATAGTCTCTTTTGTCTCTTATCTGTTTATGGCTGAAGATTTTAATACTTGGAACTTAGATGATTTGTTTAATGGTTTGACTGAGAGCGAAATATTGGAGCGGGTTTTTTCTTTTAAAAAAAGCATCTTGGATAAAAAAGATTCACTCAAAGAAGATAATGTTTCTGCAGAGCTTGTTCTTGAGATAATAAAACTAAGTGAGTCTTTAGAATTTGAATTTTCTAAATTAGTTGCATACTATTCTCTAAGGTCTAGTGTTGATGTTGAAGATGAGAAGGCTAGCGCTAAGCTTGATTATTATAGTCAGTTAGCTGCTGAGCTTGATAATGATACTATGTTTTTTGATTTGTGGTTCATTGGTTTATCTGATGATAAAGTAAAAAGTTATATTCAATCACCTGTTTTAAGTGAGTATAAGCAAGTATTAAAAAATTTAATTAAGGCAAAGCCTCACACGCGCTCTGAGGAAGTCGAGCAAATTCTAAATTTGAAAAATGTTACAGGCAAAGGTGCTTTTGCTAAGATTTATGAAGTTTTTACATCTTCTTTTAGATTTGAGTTATTTGATAAAAAAGATTTAACTCAAGAAGAAATCACATCTAAGTATTCTGATGCAAGACCTGAGGTTAGGGAAGCTGCGTATAACTCCGTTTTATCTGTATTCAAAGATAATAGTACTACGCTCTCAGAGCTTTACAAAAACGTTGTTTTGTCTTGGGTTAATGAAAATATGAAGATTCGTAATCATTCTAACTTTATAAGTCCTAGAAATTTGGCTAATAATTTAAATGATGACGTTGTTAAAATCATGATCTCTGTAATTAGGGAGAACGTTCATATTTTTCAAGAATATTTTAAATTAAAAAAAGATTTTTTATCTAAAAAAGGCGCATCTCATTCTTTTTCGAGGTTTCATATATACGCGCCTTATGAAAAGGGTCTTAAAGATTATTCTTTTGAAGATAGCAAAGATATTTGTTTGAGCACATACAAAGATTTTGATGAAGACTTTTATTTGTTTGCTAAAAAAATATTTGATGAAAATCATATTCACTCTCATCCGCGTAAGGGTAAGAGAAGTGGCGCTTTTTGTTATGGTCCAAATAATGAGGTAACGCCTTATATTTTATTAAATCATACTAACAAGACAAGGGATTTATTTACTGTGATGCATGAACTCGGTCATGGTATTCATGATTTATTTACTTTTCAAAAGCCTTTTTTAGTGCATCATCCATCTCTTCCTTTAGCTGAGACTGCGTCTATTTTTGGTGAGTTAATTTTATCTAGGAAATTATTAAAAACTGATGATGAGGATGAGAGAGCGTCTTTATTGCTTCACTCTCTTGATCATTATTATGCATCAATTATAAGGCAGACATATTTCGTTGTCTTTGAAGAGCTCGCTCATAAAAAAATATCTGAGGGTGCTACTAAAAAAGAATTAGATGACGTTTACTTTAACTTATTAAAAGAGCAATTTGGCAACATGGAAATTCCTGACTTTTTCAAGCATGAGTGGAATTATATCCCGCATATTCATCACACGCCTTTTTATTGTTATGCGTATAGTTGGGGTAACTTATTAGTTCTCGCACTCTACGCTGAATATGAGAAAAATCCTGGGTTCAAAGAAAAAATAAAAGACATATTAAAAGCTGGCGCATCAGATGATACTTTGAAAATTTTAAAAGATGCAGGTATTAATCCTGAATCTAAGGAATTTTGGGAGCGGGGTTTTGATATTATAAAAAAAGAATTAGAAGAATTCAGGCGCATTGCTAATGCTCCTTAGTTTTTTTACTAAAATAATTTAAATCATTTATTCATTCTTTTATTTTGTGAAAGCTGTAAAAGTAGAATTAAAGGATGCTGAACTTGTTAAAAATAAATTAATGTCTCTTGGAGCGTTGAGTAATTCTCATAAAATAATCAAGCAAGGAAATTATATTTTTTTCCCTGTAAAAAAAGTCGTGCCTGGTTTTGTTTTAGTTGAAAAAGATTTTGATGAGATTATTAGAAAAGATAAAAGCTTGAAATCTTTATTAAAAGGGGAATTATCTGATTTTGAGTTATCTAAATTAAAATCTGCATTCGATGTTGTTGGGGACATAGCTATTCTTGAGATTGATGATGATTTACGTGATAAAGAAAAAATTATTGCAAGTGCGCTTTTAGAAAATCATAAAAATATAAAAACTGTTTTGAGAAAAGATGATAAGCACGAGGGTGATTTTAGGACGCAGAAAATGAAGTGGCTCGCAGGTCTTAAGACTAAAGAGGCGGTCCATAAAGAAAATGATGTGTCTATTTTAGTTGATGTTGAAAAAGTTTATTTCTCTCCGCGTCTATCTACTGAGCGTAAAAGGATTTCAAATCTCGTAAAGAATGGTGAGGAAGTTCTTGTTATGTTTTCTGGTTGCGCGCCGTATCCGTGCGTTTTATCTAAAAATACTTCTGCAAAGCACATAACAGGTATTGAGTTAAATCCTGCAGGTCATAGTTATGGTTTGAAAAACTTGGATTTTAACAAGTGTTATAATGTTACTTTAATAAATGGTGATGTTAACGTTGAATCCTCTAGGGTTTATGAGAATATAATTGGTTTAAAATCTTCTATTTCAAATGAGCAACTCATGCATAGATTAAAGTTAAATCCTAAAATATTAGAGCTTTACTTAAAAGAGGAAGATTTGTCAGATTCTTCTTTTTTAGAAAAGAGAATCGTGGAATTAAAAAATAAAGGCATCGAAGTTTTTTTGCACATGCCTTTTTTTGAAAAAAGCAAATCTGTTTTAGGTGGGGAAGATGTTAGTCGTGTTTTAAAGCAATTAAAAAAACTTGGTTCTATTTGCACGCGTCATGATGTTAGGGCTATTATTCATATAACTTGGGATGATCCTGTTATTGCTGAGAAAAAAATTATTGCAAATATTAAAGAGCTAAAAGAATTTTATGATTACTTCTTTTTTGAAAATTTATGTTCTTATTATAATAAAACCGAGGACATTTTAAGAATTTCTAAATCTGCTGGTATAAAAAATGTTTGTATTGATTTGGCTCATTTGTATTTAGTGTATAAAGATAATTCTAAATTGGTAAATCACATAGTTGAGATGCAAAAAAAATTCAACACTTACTTTCACATCTCTGATTCTGATGGCTTCAAAGAGGGTTTATCTTTAGGTAAGGGCTTAATTGATTTTGATAGGATTCTTCCTTTTGTAAATAAAGGCATTTTGGAAGTTATTAACAAAGATGAGTTTAATCCTGTTGAGATGTTTGATAGTCAAATCGCGTTGCATAAGCATAAAAGGTTCTTTGACAGGATTCTTATGCCTCTGCCTAAAAACGCTGAGGACTTCTTGGATGCTGCATTAAGCGTTGTTAAAAAAGGCACTGTCATTCATTTTTATAATTTCTTACATGAATCTGAGTTTTCTCTTGCAGAAGAAAAAGTCAGGCTCGCTTGTAAAAAAAGGGGGTTTGAGTATGAAAAATTGAATTTTATAAAAGCTGGTCAGCAAAGTCCTAGGACTTATAGGATTTGTCTTGATTTTAAAGTATTTTAACTCTGTTTCGCATTTTCTTTGACTTTTCTTGGGGTTATGTGTTTTTTTGGTGTTTCTAAATTAATAATATTTATATAAATAACATTCAATCCTATTTTATAATGGCTGAAATTAAAGTAACTTATGAGACTCTCTTTGATTTGCTTAGGCGAGAGAAGGGCAGGAGTGAATTGCAGGATTTGGAGAGTTCTTTTTATGAGGATGTTCGTGGGTATATTCGTGAGAAAAAAAATTCTTATAGTGCATCTTCTTCTCGTGGTGAGAGGGAGAAAATTAATATTCAGCTCAAAAACGTCAAAAAAATCTTAAAAGAATTATATGAGTTGAGGGAAAAGAAAATCGTGGCGCTTGCCTCGAGCAAGGTTAGGACTGGTTCTGATTTAATTGATACAAGTAAGTTTTTGGATGTTGAGAGGAAATTCTTTGAGGATGCTTGTGATCTTTTCTATAAGTATAAATCTGAGGTTTTAGATGTTATTTTTGATGATGATTTTGTAGGTGATGCTCGAGAAAGTAAAAAAGTCAAATCCTTTGATGAAAAAGAGCGCGGTGAGGATTTTAAAAAAGAAGAATCTAATTCTTCCCCTGCTGGGGATGATGAGGTTGTTAATTTGAGAATTTTAAACAATCTTCCTCGTTTCTTGGGTGTTGATAAAAAAATTTATGGCCCTTTTAATAAGGGTGATGAGACTAGTATGCCTATCTCAACTGCTAAGCTCTTGCTTGATAAAAATCGTGCTGAGCGTATTTAGTTATTCTTCGTCTTCTTCAAAGAAAGATTTGAGGTCTTTGTTTTTTATTTTTGCGTTGTAGCTTATCTCTGCCATGTATTTAATTTTTATTTATCTCTTTATAAAATCTGTTGTTCTTGAATACTAACAATGCAACTAATATTTTATTTAATTAATTATTAAAATGTTTATTTTTAATTGTAATTTTTATTCTTTTTTCTCGTAGTATTCTTTTGCTAATTTTGTAAATGCGTGGCTTATTGCGTATTTAGAAATTTCTCGCTGTACTATTCCTCTCGCGGCGTATTTTTTCCCTATGTTTTTCCCTATAACGTGGATGTTTTCATATTCTTTGTTATCTATTGCTTGTTCTAATTCATATTCAAAATATTTCTTTAAGGTGTTAGGCGTACATCTTCTTTTGCTCACACTCTCAATTACCTCGCTCAAATAATTAGCAACATCATCCACGCTTTCAACGCCAGTTCTCTCATCTTGTAAGTCGTCTTGCATTATTAAATCTATTCTTGTATCTTTAAGTTTATTCAGTCTTTCATATAATTCTTTTTCTTCTCTCATATAATTTATTATTTCTTTATTTAATTAATGTATTGCGTTTTTATTTTCGGATTTTTTTCAGCTTTTTCGGATTTTCTCAGTCTCTTTTTGTTATATTAAAAATCAATAAGATTTATAAAGCGAGAGTTATTTCTCTTGTTTCACCCGTAAGCGACTACTTATTCGTAGGAGGGAAATAATTATGAAAAAAGAATCATTAATAAAAGTATTAGAAGAATTGCGTAGGCCTGAAAACAAAAAGAATTTTGCTCAGTCCTTCGATTTAATAGTAAATCTTAAAGACTTAAACTTAAAGAATCCTGATGAGCAAGTTGATTTCTTTACTAACTTAAAGCATACTTCTGCAAAAGTTAAAGTTGCAGCTCTTGTAGGTCAGGAATTAAGCGATGCGGCTCAGGTTTGTGATAAAGTAATTAAACAAACAGAGTTTGAGGAATACAAAAAAAATCCTAAGTTGGCTAAAAAGCTTGCCTCTGAATATGATTTTTTTATTGCTCAAGCTGATATAATGCCTAAGGTCGCTCAAGCGTTTGGTAGGATTCTTGGTACTCGTGGTAAAATGCCTAATCCTAAGCTTGGAACTATTCTTCCAGGTAAGGCACCTGTTGATCCTGTTTATAAAAAGCTTCAAAGTACTGTTAGGGTTTCTGCTAAAAAGTCTCCTGTAGTTCAGGTTCGTGTTGGTAAAGAGGACATGAAGGATGATGAAATTGTAGAAAATGTTTTAATGTTGTATGATCAAATACTCAACCATTTACCTAGGGAGAGGAGTAATATAAAAAATGTCTTGCTCAAATTAACTATGAGTAAGCCGATTAAAATAGATGTATAGGGCTGATTATCATGACTGAGAAAATTCAAGCAAATGTTTCAGAAGAAAAAAAGAAGTTAGTTAAAGAGTTCGCAGAGTTAATTGATAAGTACCCTGTTGTTGCTGTTGTTGATGTGGAAAATTTACCTGCTAAGCAATTAATGAATATGAGGGCTTCTTTGAGGGGTAAAGCATATCTTAAGATGGCTAAGCAAAGACTTATCAGGTTCGCTTTAGAGAATTCTAAAAAAGAAGGAGTATCTAAGCTGGCGCCTCATCTTAAAGGCATGCCTGCGCTTTTGTTCTCTGAGGACAATCCTTTTGGCTTATTTAAAACTTTAAAGAAAAGTAAATCGTCTGCTCCTATCAAAGCAGGTCAGACGACTCCTAAAGATATTTTAGTTAAAGCGGGTGGTACTAATTTTGCTCCAGGTCCTATTATTGGGGAGCTTGGCGCGTTTGGTATTAAAGCTGGTATTGATGGTGGTAAAGTCGCTATCAAAGAAGATAAGGTTGTTGCTAAAGAAGGGGATGTTGTTGATGGTAAGCTCGCAGGTATTCTTCAAAGATTAGAAATTCATCCAATGGAAATTGGTCTTAATTTAACTGCTGCCTTTGAGGCGGGGGATGTTTTAACTAAGGATGTACTTGATATTGATGAAACTGCTTTCTTAGAATCTATTAAGCAGGCTCATGCTAATGCATTTAAATTATCTGTTTCACTGGCTCTGCCTGTTGCAGATAATATATCTATGCTTGTGCAAAAAGCGCACTCTGACGCTTTCGCTCTTGCATTAGAACAAATGATTATAACCTCAGACAACAAAGAGCAGGTGCTTGCTAAAGCAGAGGCTCAGGCAAGTAGTCTGAAGGAAAAGGTGGAATAAAACCTGGAGGAATAAAAAATGGAATACATATATGGTGCAATGTTACTACACAAAGCGGGACAAAAAGTTGATGAAGCTTCTGTTAAAAAAGTTTTAGAAGCTGCTGGCGTTAAAGTTGATGAAGGAAGGGTTAAATCTCTTGTTGCAGCTCTTGACGGCGTTGATATTGATGAAGCTATTAAATCAGCTGTTATGACTAGTGCTGCTCCTGCGGCTGCTCCTGCAGCGGAAGAAAAAGCAGCTCCTGCTGAGGAAAAGAAGGAAGAGAAAGAAGAAGAGCCTAAAGAAGAAGAAGCTGCGGCTGGCTTAGGCGCTTTATTCGGATAAAACCTTTTTTTTAAACCTTTTTTTTAATTTAAATATTTTAGTGAACAATCATGACTGAAGAGAAAGAATCAAAAGAAGTTGTAGAACAGATGAAGCAGGCAAAAGATGAGGTTAGTCTTCTAAAAGAGAAGTTAACTTCGCTAAATGCTGATAAGGAATCTTGGTTTTCTAAGAAGGCATCCTTTTCTGATGCTATTAAGAAGAAAATTGGTGAGATTAAAGATCTTAAGAAAAAAAGGAATGAGCTCACGACTAAAGTTAAGGCTCTTAAAAAAGATCGTGATGAGTTAAATAAAGAGATTTCTGATAATGTTAAAGTAATTGTTAAAGAAAAAAAGGAAGCTGGTCCTTTGCCTGAGGTTAAGGGTAAAAAGTTAAGTCCTGGCAAAATCAAAAAAGACATAGAGCAATTAGAATTTAAAATTCAAACTGAGCCTATGGGTTTTGATAAAGAGCAGAAAATTATGAAGCAAATTAAGGCTAATAAGAAGCTTTTAGATGAATTTGAGGGTCAGTTTAATGCGACAAAGGAGCTTAGGGAAGTTTCTAATAAGACGAGTTCTCTAAAAAAGCGGGCTAATGCTATTCATAGGGAGATTCAGGATTTGGCTCAAGAGAGTCAAAACATTCATGAGGAATTGATTACTAAATCTAAAGAAGTTGATGATCTTAAAGTAAATGAGGATGAGGCTTATAAGAAGTTTTTAGAGTTTAAAGAGGAATTTAATTCTGTTAATAAAGAGCTTCAAGATAAGCACAAAGTTTTCTTTGAGTCTAAGCAGAAAAATAAGGAGCAAAAAGTTGCTTCTGCTAAGAAGAAGGCTAAAGAAGAAGAGAAGACTTTGAAAGAGAAGGCTAAAGAAGTTGAAGAAAAAATTTCTAAAAAGAAAAAGCTTACAACTGAGGATTTATTAATTCTTCAAAGGGGCAAATAGTTTCTTTTATTTATTTTCTTTATAATTTTTCTAAATTTTCTATTTTTAAGTTTTTTGGGTTAGATTTATAAAAGTCTTTTTTTTCATGTCCCTTGGTGATTTATATGAAGAAGTTATTGTTGTTGACTTTTGCTTTGGTTGCATTGTTAACTATTGCGGCTTGTTCTCCTGAAGAGCAAGAGCCTGCGCAGGAAATTGTTATTGATGATGATCCTGAGGGGGGCGAGCAGGATATTTTTGATCCTGATGGGTTTGATGAGCCTGAACTTGTAGATCTTCCTGACGTTGTTGCTACTGTTAATGACGAGGATATTTATGCTTCTGACGTTGAAGCGATTCAAGCTGAATTTAGGGCTCAAAACTTTGATGCTAGTGTTGAGGAAGCAGTATCTGAGTTAATTAGCAAGAAGTTAATTGCTCAAGAAGCTATTGATAGGGGTTATGAGGTTTCTACAGAAGAAGTTGAGGAAATCTTTGAAGCTCAAGGTCATGACTTGCAAGAGCTTGAGTTAGCTGTTGAAGCTGATGGCTTAGATTATAGCGATTTTTTGGAAAGTCAGTTTGATGATTTGTTATTCATAAAGCTCTTAGAAGATGAAATGGAACAAATCGATGTCAGTGAAGAGGAAGCTAGGGCTTTGTATGATGAGCAAGTTGCTATGATGCCTGATAATGAAATTTCTTTTGAGGAAATCAGGGAGGATTTAAAGCAAAGTTTAGCTCAGCAGCAGGCTTTATTTGTTTTATCTACTATGTCTGCTGAATTGTTAGAAGAAGCTGACGTTGAGACTTTTTATTAATTATTTTTTTTTATTTTTTTATTTAATTCTTTATATGTTTTAAATATTCTGTTGTTTTTTATTTTTTTCTCGAGTTCTCTCTCTATTTCTTCATAATACCATTGTACTTCTTTTTTTGTTCCATTAAACTTGTCCCATAAATTTTCATCGCTTGAGAGGTCTTCGTTCATTGATAGGAGGTTAGATGTTTTATCTGCGCATAGTACTAGTGCTTGTTCTTCTGTTGCGTTTTCTATTTTCTTTATTGTTTTCTCTTTTCTCATTCTCCATGTTTTTTTCTGTTCTTCATCTGTGTTGTTTGGTTTGTTTTCTTTTTCTGTGCAAAATTTTACTAGTTTGTATACTCGCTCTCCGAAATCTTTTTTTAGTTCTTCCTCGCTGTAATTCGTATCTTCTAAAGCATCATGTAATAATCCTGCACTTATTATGTCCTCGTCTCGTGTTTCATACATTAAATATTTTGCAGTGTCTATTATGTGTACGAAGTAAGGTGTTTGGCTTCTTTTTCTCTTTTGGTTTTTGTGTATTGTGTATGCTGTGTTTAGTGCTCTTTGTACTTTATCCATATTCATATTACCTTTTTTTTATTTTATATTCTTTGTTGAAAAAATTCTTTTGTTTGTAATTGTGTTTTAAATTGTTTTTTTGCAACATTAGATATGATGCTTGGTTTATTTACAAGTTCTTTAAATTTTCTCCCGCATTGAACTTTGCTCTCTTTTAAAATATCATATATTACTTTGACGCAGTTATTGAACATAAAATTATACTCTGTGTTAAGCTTTAGCTCTGAGTAGTTTAGGTTTTCTTTTTCTTGGTTTTGTTTTTTTATGTATTCATTAAACATTTCTTCTGATTTTTTAAGGCTCTCTTTAAAATCTCCTTTTATTTTTAGTGCTGATGTAAAATTTGCTATGTAGCTTTGTATCGTGTTGTTTTTTTTAATCCATTCATTAAACGCATCCAAATCTTTCATTGCGTGCGTTGGTACGGTTGTGTAGACGACTTTTTTTGCTTGCCAAGAAAAGTATTTCCATTCATCTCCATCTTTAATTAGTAAAGCTGTGTGTCCAAAGCCCATTGCGCCTTTAGGCGCTGTTAATATTATTGCTTCTCCTTCCTCGCAATTTTTTTGTTTTTCTGGTATCATTTGACTTATTATTAGTGTCGAGAATAGTATTGTAATTATTATAATTAATAAAATTTTTTGTTTTTTTTCAAATTTTCTCATGTGTTATTTTTATCTTTTTTTTGTCTTGTTATAAGTTTTTTTATTTTTTTTCATAAATCTTTTTTAATAGGGTCTGTTTTCCAATCTTTATGTTATTCATGGTTGGTATTGGTCTTGGTGATGAAAAAGATATATCTCTTAGGGGTCTTGAGGCTCTAAAAAAATCAGAGCATGTATTTTTTGAAAGTTACACTTCTAAATCTAATGCTTTTGAGGGCTTAGAGAGGCTTGTTGGTAAAAAATTTACTTTAGCGTCTAGGGATTTAGTTGAAAAAGAAGCGGATAAAATGCTCGGTTTAGCTTCGGATTCTGTTGTTTCTTTTGTCGTTGTCGGTGATGTTTTTGGTGCTACTACCCACTCTGATTTATTTATTAGGGCTAAGGAGAGGAACATCGAGGTTAAGGTTATCAATAACGCGTCTGTTATTAACGCTGTTGGTAACGTTGGTTTAGATTTATACAGGTTTGGTCGTGTTGCAAGCATTGTTTTTGATGATGGTAATTGGCTTCCTAATACTCCGTATGATGTTTTAAAAAGTAATTTTGAGAGGGGGCTTCACACTCTTTGTTTGCTTGATATTAAAACGGCGGAGCCTAGCTTGGAGAATTTAAAAAAAGGTATTGATATTCCTGAGCCTCCCAGGTTTATGACTGTTAATCAGGCTTTGAAAATTTTGTTAAAACTAGAGGAGAAAAACAAAGGAGGGGTTTTATGTGAGGATTCTTTAGTTGTTGGCATTGCAAGGTTGGGTCAGCCGTCTCAATTAATTATTGCAGGGTCTATTAAAGAGTTATTGAGTAAAGATTTTGGTGAGCCTCTTCATAGTTTAATAATTCCTGGCAAGCTTCATGATATTGAGGAGAAAATGCTTTCATATTTTAAATTATAATTTTATTCTTTCATTTTAGGTTTTTGTAGTCTTTCAATCTCTTTTTTATAACCAAAACGTTTATTAATTAATTGTTTATCCTCTTCTTTAAGGTCATAGTTATGGGGAGAGCTCAGCGTCAGAGAAGAAAAGACAAAAAGAAGAAATCTGCTTTGTCTAAGAAAAAACCTGTCAGGGAAAAGCCGGTTGTAGCGTCTAGTTCGTTTTATGATTCTAATTATAAAAAGTTAATTTTAATTCCTGTTTTATTGTTTTTAATAGCGATTTTTTTAATAGGTTTCAAACTTGCAACCACAGGGGATTTCATGAATAAGGGTGTAACTCTTAGTGGTGGTGTTTCTGTAACTGTTTTAAAAGAAAGTATTGATAAAGATTCTTTATTGCTTGATTTAGAAAATGCGTTTCCAGATTATGATGTAAATGTTCGGGGCATTGAGGATGCTGGTAGGCGCGTTGGTGTATTAGTGGAGTCTAATTTGCCTCCTGAATTAGATGAGGAGTTAAATAGGTTTGATCAATTAGTTAAGGAGAAGACGGGCGCAGAGGATGGAGATGTTAGCACTGAGACTATTGGGTCTTCTTTGGGTGCTGCTTTCTTCCAGCAAACTCTTGTTGCGTTATTAGTTGCTTTTATTTTTATGGGTATTGTTATTTTCTTATACTTTAAATCCGTTGTTCCTAGTGTTTTAACTATTGTATCTTCTTTTTCTGATATTATTGTAACTCTTGCCGTGATTAACTTGCTCGGTATAAGCATTGGCACAGCAGGTATTGCTGCTTTTTTAATGCTTATTGGGTACAGTGTTGATGCGAATATTGTTCTTAACATGAGAACTTTAAAAGGCACGTCTGGTTCTATTAAAGATAGGATTAAAAGTGCTTTTAGTACTGGCTTGATGATGAGTGTTACAACGCTTGTGGCTATAACTGTGGCGTTTATTGTTGCGGAGTCCCCTGTTCTACAGGAGATAATGCTTATTATGATGATTGGTTTGCTTGTTGATTTAATTAACACTTGGGTTCAAAACGCGGGCTTATTAAGGTGGTATTTGGAGAGTAAGGATAAGAGTTAAAATGTCTAAATTAAAAAAAGTTTTTGGGAATAGGAAAGTTATCATTTTATTAGTTTTCTTGCTATTAGCAGTTATATTTATTAGGCCTGTTTTTCAGGAAGGTGCTGCTATTAGGACTGTTGATGAGGGTAGTGCTGCTGCGGAGGCATCTCCTAGGCCTATGACTAATCCTTCTCAAAACATTCGTCCTACTGCGAGGGAATTTGTTATCGCTGTTGATAACGTTGATATATCTTCTGCTCAAGAATTTTATTCTGCCCTTGAGGGGATTGAGGAGGGTCAGACATTTAATGTTAGGACAAACCAGATGACGTATTATTTAACTCAGCGTCTTATTAACGATACTGTTGTTGATGAGGATGGAGAAGAAGTCGTCGTTGAGCGTTTTCAAGATGTTGGTTTAAATGTTTATGATAGGCCTTCTAATAATATTAGGAAAGGTCTTGATTTAGAAGGAGGTACTCGTGTTTTATTAGAGCCTAGTGGTAATGTTACATCTGAGACTCTTGATATGACTGTCAGAGGCATGGAGCAGAGGCTTAATGCGTTCGGACTTAGTGATATAACTGTTAGGAGTACTAATGATTTGTTTGGTAATGTTTTCATTTCCGCAGAGATTCCTGGTGTCAACGAGGATGAGGTTGCTGATTTATTATCTCAGCAAGGTTTATTTGAGGGTTTTGTTGGGGACGTTCCTGTTTTCTTACCTGGTGAGCGTGATATAATATTTGTTTATACAACGGGGGAGAATTCTCGTATAACTTCGTGTGATGGCGAGGCTGGTAATTATTTTTGTGGGTTTGAGTTTGGTATTACTTTAAGTCAGGAAGCTGCTAATCGTATGGCTGATGCTACTGGGAATTTATCCGTTGAGGGCGTTGGCGAGCAAGGTTATTTATCTGAAAATATTACTTTATTATTGGATGGGGAATTAGTTGATGAGCTTAGAATTTCTGCTTCTTTGAGGGGTCAGGCGGTTACGAGGATAAGTATTTCTGGTTCTGCTGAAGGAGGTTCTCAAAGAGAGGCGAGGGATAATGCTTTGCAAGATATGAGGAATCTTCAGGCTATTTTATCTACGGGTAGTTTGCCTGTTAAGTTAGATGTTGTAAAGATGGATTCTATCAGTCCTGCTCTAGGTGAGGGTTTTATTAGGAATGCTTTGCTCGCGGGGTTATTTGCAATTTTAGCTGTTAGTGTTATTATCTCTGTTAGGTATAGGGAGTGGAAGGTTACCATTCCTATTATTGTAACTATTTTATCTGAGGTTATTTTGATTCTTGGTTTTGCTGCGGCTATTGGTTGGCGTATGGATATTGCGGCTGTTGCGGCTATAATCATAGCTGTTGGGTCTGGTGTTGATGATCAAATTATTATTAGTGATGAGACTTTAAAAAAGAACAAAAAATCTAAGTCGTCTGAGCAGGAGTCTTGGAAGAAGCGTGTTGGTAGGGCTTTTTTTATTATTATGGCTGCTTATGCTACCTTGGCTGTTGCTATGATTCCTTTGTGGTTCGCTGGTGCTGGTCTTTTGAAAGGCTTCGCGCTCACTACTGTTGTCGGTGTGACTATGGGTGTTTTGATTACTAGACCTGCTTTCGCTGCGATTCTTGAAATATTGGTTGAGGATTAATTTTTTTTAGTAATGTTTATAAATGTGGCTTCGTGTTTTTTCTCTTATTAGTTAAGTTGAGGTTTGTGTATGAAGAAGTTATTTTTATCATCTTTTTTTGTTTTACTTGTGTTTTTACTTAGTGGTATTTCTTTTGCTCAATCTTCTTTTGATATTAATGGCTTAGAATTAGAGGTTCCATCTAGTAATGAGTTTCAGGTTCGTGATGATGTTGGTCATTTAATTGAGGACTTGATTGAAGAGTTTCATGAAGAGCCTTCTGGTTTTTTAAACAGGTTATTTAATTTTTTCTCTCAGCCTTCGGCTGATCAAGGCTCAATTGATGTTGTTGTTATGTTGGCGGAGCCTGAGGATATTTCTTCTTGGGCGGCGAAAGTAAGCGGTTTATCTTCTGAGGAGATTTCTAAAGCACAGGATTTTATTAGGGATTATTCTATTAGTAATTCTCAGGTTGAAGAGCTTTTTTATGAATATGATGCTTTTAATGGCTTTTCCGCGTCCATATCTCCTCAGGCATACGAGTACTTAGTAAATTCTCCTTTTGTTAAAAGTATTCATGAAAACATGGAGGTTTCCACGTATTTGAGTGATTCGGTGGGTATTATTGGTGCTGATTCTGTGTGGGGTTTAGACTTTGGCGGTGTTTCTCTAACAGGTGAGGGTCAGTCTGTTTGTGTGATTGATACTGGTGTTGATTATACGCATCCTGCTCTTGGTGGTTGTTCTGATGAGCAATTTTTATCTGGTGATTGTGAGAAAGTCATTGCTGGGGAGGATTTTATTACGGCTCAAGATACGCCTAGGGATGTTCATGGTCATGGAACTCATGTTGCAGGTATTGTTGCTGCTGATGGTTCTCTTAAAGGTGTGGCGCCTAGTGCTAGTATTGTGGCTGTCAAATCATTGAATGATGTAGGGGATGGCACTTACAATAGTGTTTTGGCTGGTATTAATTATTGTATTAATAAGGCGGATGATTATAATATTACTATTATCAGCATGAGTTTGGGAGGGGGTTCTTATAGTAGTTATTGCGATGTCTATGAGAATGCTATTAATTCTGCTGTCGCGGAGGGTATTTCGGTTGTGGCGGCTACAGGTAATGATGGTCTATCTAATAGGGTTGGAGCTCCTGCTTGTGTTCAGAGTACTATAAGGGTGGGTTCTACTACTAAATCAGATTCTATATCTGGCTTTTCTAATAGATGGTCGCGCGATATGATAGTAGCGCCAGGTACTGACATTTTATCTACGCTTCCAGGAGGAAATGCTGCAGCCCTTAGTGGTACTTCTATGGCAACTCCTCATGTTTCTGGTGCTATTGCTTTGCTTAATCAGTACTTGGATGAAAAAGGTGAAGTTATGTCGCCTTTGCAAATTAATAGTTTATTAAAAGAATCGGGGATTACTATTAGTGATAACCTTAGGTCGTATAAACGTATTAACGTTTATAACGCTATTAATTTTTTAGAAACAGGCGAGCTTCCTGAAAATGGTGAAGATGATGAGCCTGAACCTGACCCTCTCAATCCAGTTTATGTTTCTATTAGTAAATCTAAATCCGAATTGGAATTTGGTGAGGATGATTTAACCATTTCTTGGTCTGCCTCATCAGAAGATGATATTTCTGATGTTAATTTTAATATTTTTGATCCTTTAGATGTTAATATTTTCTCATCATCTAATCAAGAAGGTGAAGTAGTATTAAGCGTTGAGGAAATTAATCATTCTGGTGAGTATACTATTAGTTTGTTTGCTGAATCTACTGAGGGCGCTCAGAATTCTACGTCTGTATCTTTTCATGTTTTCAAAAATAATCCTGATTTTGAATTATCCATCGATGGAGTCGAGCAAGACGTAAGTTTTAATGATTCTGCTTCTGTGACTGTTGAAGGTATTTTAAATGAGGGGGAATCTGCTTTAGAATTATTTTTAGACGGTTCCTTCATTGTTTCTAATGAAAGCGTCATTGAAGAGGAATTTGATTTAGGTGTTGGTAATCATGAGTTCTCTATTAGGCATAATGAATCTGAAAATTTTAATCTTTTAGAGAAATCTCGTATTGTATCTGTTATTAATTCTACGCCTCAAATTGAAGATGTGTCTCCACCTCCTGGGGCTGTTAGTTCTTTGAGAAACGAGTCCGTCGTGTTTTCTTTTTCTAGTTTTGATAATAATGATTTGTCTCTTTCTTATTATTGGTTTGTTGATGATGAATTAGTCTTTGAAGGGGAAGATTTTGTCTTTGAGTCTTCTTCGTATTCTTTAGGTTCTTATGATGTTGATTTAATTGTATCTAATGGTTTTAGTAATAATTCTGTTTCTTGGGTTATTAACTTAGAGCCTATTTCTTTAGATGTTGATTTGCTCTCTCCTTTAGATGGGCAGGTTATCTCTGATAATCGTACGTTTATCAATTTCTCAGTTTCAAATCCTATTGATGTCGTTGATTGTTGGTATTATTTAAACGATGAAAAATTTGACTTATCTGGTTGTTCTGCTTTCAATAAAACTTTGTATAATGGTGATTACTACATTCAAGTGTTTGTTAATAATTCAGATGGTTTGAACTTTAGTTCTGATGTTCATTCATTTGAGGTTACTAACAGTTCTAAGAAAGTTCCTCAGTTCTCTCTTTTATTTAATGGTGAGGGGGGTGATTTGAGAGTTAATGACTCTATATCTCTTCAAGTCTCGTCTGATTCTAAAAGTGTTGAGTCTTCTTTAGAATTATTTTTAAACGATGACTTAGTTAAGACTGGTGAGGACATAATTTTTGAAAAAGATTTGGGTCTTGGTGTTTATGATTTTTTATTAAGGCATAATGAATCTGCTAATTTTGAATTTAAAGAATTATCTGGTAAAATAACTGTTGTAAATTCTACTCCTCAAATCTCTTCATATAGGCCTAGTTCTTTGAGTTTATCTAAGCCTCGTGATGAGAGTGTTATTTTTTCTCAGGAAAGCTATGATTACAATGATGCGGATTTGGATTATTATTGGTTTGTTAATGATGAGTTAGTTAGTGAGAATAATAATTTTATTTTTAGGGCTTTGGATTTTGAGCTCGGTGAAAACGTTGTAAAATTCGTTGTATCTAATGGTGTTAATAATAATTCTGTTTCGTGGGATGTTTATTTAGAATCTGCACCTATTGATGTTGAGATTGCCTCTATTGTGGATGGTAGGGTTTATACTTCTCATGAAGTATTACTTAGATATTCTATGTCTGATTCGTCCAGTTTAGATTCTTGTTGGGCTGAGGTTAATGGTGATATCGTTGATTTGCCGAATTGCGGCACGAAAAGATTAAACTTGCCTGATGGTGTTTATGAATTAAAAGTTTTTGTAAATGACACGGATGGTAAAAATTATAGTTCTGATATGAAAACGTTTGAGGTAAATGTTTTTGACACTCTCTCATTAGATATAAGGTCTTTAGATGAGGGGGACATTATAACCTCTGAGAGGATTCTTTTAACTGTTAGTTTAAGCACTGAAGGTTCTGTTAATTATTCTGTTAATGATGGTTCTGAGGAAGTTTGTTTTGTTGATAGTGAGAGAGGTAGTTGTTTTATTGATGGTTTAGATGATGTAATGGATATTTTTGTTGAGGCTATTTTTGATTGGAATAATACTTTAAACAAAACCGTGTCTATTACTCATGCATATAGTACGTCTTCAGGCAATGGTTTTGGAGATGATGACGAAGACGAAGATGTTGACGATAAGGATGATAAGGATGATAAGGATGATGAGGAAGACAGTGAAGATGATGAGGATAAAAATGGCGGTG
>CAZCTY010000010.1:0-28756 GCA_964501945.1 uncultured Methanosarcinales archaeon | reverse complement strand
GGAATTAGGAATATAAAATGTTTGATCTTTTTTTTACATCCGAATCTAAGAAATTTCTAAAAAAACTTAATGAAGAAGATTCTAAAAGAATTATTTCTACATTAGAAAGATGTAGAATCAGGCCACATTCTTATGTTAAAAAAATAGTTTCCTCTCCATATTTCAGGTTACGTGTTGGAGATTATCGAGTAATTCTTGATATTAAAGCAGGTAAACTTTTAATTATCGTTGTTGAAATTGGACATAGAAAAAATATATACAAATAACGGGCTTAAATTAAAACTCTGCGGGTTTCGGACTTCGTCTGACCGTTGCTCTAACTCTTGGTCGAAACAAGTTTCAACAGACATAACACGGATTTAGAATTTCAGCAAAATCGCAGTTTATTATGTCTAATTTTTGTTGTCATAAAAAATTCTTTAAATCCGGATATTATAATAAATTGAGTTTAAGTTATATTTATAAAGTTGTAAATTATTTATTTACTAATACTATGAAAGCTAAACAATCAATGGATTTATTAGGTGAAGCCTTAAAAGCTCACTCTCAAGGAGACAGGTCCAAATTTTATTTTGAAGATGCCTCTGGAGAATTATTTGAGCATGATTTAAGTAGATATTTTAGAAAAACGAGCCAACTTTCTAAATTAGAAAGAAAATTAATTTCTTTGTCTTATGGAGATATTTTGGATGTAGGTTGCGGAACGTGTAATTATATTTCGCTTTTAGCTAAAAAAGGGAAGGTGGGTGGTATTGATATTTCCTCAAACATTATTGATTTAGCCAAAAAGAATGGTTGCAAGAATTGTAAAGTCGTTGACATTTTCAATTTTCAGACTTCCAAAAAATATGACACAATCACTTTTTTAGAAAACAATTTGGGGATTGGGGGTAATTTAGATAAGACAAAGAAATTATTGAAAAAAATTTCAAATCTTTTGAAAAATGATGGTCAAATTTTAGGTATTCTAAGAAGAATTCCGAATAAAAAATATGTTGTTGTTGAATTAAAACCAGTATGGAAGAAAAAAGTCGGGCCAAAATTTTGCTGGATTCATATAAATATAAATTTTCTTTCTAGTATGTGCGAACAGGCAGGGCTTTGTCTCAAAGTTTTACAGGGGAATCAACATAGCTATCTTGTAAAAATTGTAAAAAATAATTTGTCCGATAGATAATAACTGGAGTCAAGGATAGTTTCTTACCAAATATTTATATAGAAATATTTTTTTGGTTAATACATGGGTTGGGATTCAATTTTTAAAAAAAGTGGGAAGGTTTTCTATAAGCCTCATGAGGATATGAAAAAAATAATTAAATTATTTAAAAAAGAAGGTGTAAATAAAGTTCTTGATGTTGGATGTGGTTCTGGAAGGCACGTAGTTTTACTTGCAAAAGAGGGGTTCGATGTTTATGGTATGGATAATGCAGAATATGGTTTAAAGCACACGAGAAAATGGCTTAAAGAAATGGGTATAAAAGCAAAACTAAAAAACGCATCTTGCTACAAAACCTTTCCTTATAAAAATAATACTTTTGATGCAATAGTCTCTACTCAAGTAATACACCATGCAAAATTAAACGAAATTAATTTTTGTATCTCTGAGATTGAACGAGTTCTCAAACCTAAAGGTTTAGTTTTTATTACTGTTACTAAAAATAAAATGAAAGGTAGAGCATCAAAAGTTAAAATTATTGAACCTCGAACTTATATAATGCTTGATGGTTTTGAAAAGGGTGTTCCGCACTATATTTATACTAAAGCGCTTTTAAAAAAATATTTTAAGAATTTTAAAATATTTGAGATTTATACTGATAAATATGATCATTATTGTTTAATTGGAAGATTAAAATCAGAAAAATTTGCCGAAAGTGTTCAACTCCGACCTAAAGGACGGAGTATGACTGAACACTTTCATTTAAAGGCAAATTTTTAAGATACAAAAAATTTCGACCTGAAGAACGGGGTATTAAACCCACGATAAAAAATTCCTGTCGAAATTTTTTAGTATAAATTATTTTTTGATTTTTTGTCTTTATATATTGTGTTCGCTCAAGTGACAGATAGCTTATTTTAAGCTTTTTAAGATTTTTTCACTTATTGAAAAATATCACAAGTGAGTTATTCAAGCTCCTTTGTCTTTATCTCTTAATTTTTTTTTAAATAAAATTTCTGACGATGACGAATGGTGTGTTTGCATCTCCGCTTCCGGTAATGAGGTCTGCTAGTGATGATACTAGGTTTTCTATTTTTCTTGGTGTTGTGCCTTGGGCTGCGAAGCCTTCTTTTTCTTTTTTCGCGAGAAATTTTTGTTTTTCTTGTTCGATTAATTTAGCAATTTCTTCTTTATTTAATCCTTCGTTGTAATATTTTTGCATTAAGTACTTTGTTTTAACACCTAGTCTATTTCTGTTTTTTATTCCTTTTGTGCAGCCGAATGCGGATACTGGGTCTGCGAGTTCGTATATTCCTGATTCGGGGTCTTTGTATGCGCCATCTCCGTTAATTATTACGTCTACATCTTTTTCAAATTCTTTTTTAATCATCTCTTTAATTTCCTCGCATACATCATCGGCGTTTTTTGGGCATAGTTTTAATTGTTCTTTTTCAAAATCAAGTATGTTGGAGCCTAATAATCCGTATTCTGAATAAACTTCTTTTGTCTCATCTGACATTATATCTTTTAGTGTTATAACATTGCTAAATCCTTTTTCTTTAATTTTTTCTTGTAATTCTACTCTTTCATGAACGTTGCTAACTATTATTGCATCTGGTTTTTTATCTGTCATAAATGTAGTTGAGTTTCCAAGAAATATTTCTGCGTCTGCGCCTTCTTCTTTTATTATTTTTTCATAAAATGCTATGTAATCCATTCCTGTTTCGGGGTGTTTGTATCTTTTGCCTTCCAACTCAGTTGTTGTTATCATGTCATCAAAGCTTTTTCCTAGCTCGTTTAGTGTTTCTTTTGTTGTTATTGGGTTGCCTTGTTCATCGTCTTTAAATTTTAATTCAACAATTACTTTGCCTTTTGGCACGCTTCTTGCAATGGCTCTGAGTATCATTGAGAATCTGTTTCTTGATAAAATTGGGTGCACAACGCCTATGGTTGAATCTTCTTGAAGGTTTAACTTTTCTTTTATCTCTTGTGTCACTTCGTCTATTTTAATGACGTTTTTTTGTGTTATTGCAACTACTGCTTCTGTGATGCATAAAATATCGTTGTTTTCAATAACATTTTCGTCTTTTTTTATTGTATTTTTTAAAACATCTTTTATGTCATCGTCAAATGTGATGATGTCTGATTTTAATCCGAACGCGACTACGCCTACACTTTCTGGTATTTTCATTTTTTATTTAACCCTCCAAAACATTAATTCAAGAAACATTTTTTTATTTGTTATATAAAAAGTTTTTTAATTAAACATTTATATCATTGTGTGTTTCTCTTTTTTTATTATGGTAAAATTATTATTTGTTCATCCTCCTTTTTGCACTCCTGCAAGTCCGTCTTATGCGATAGCTAATATGTACTCTAACTTTAAAGCTAACGCGCCTCGTGATTTTAAATTGGGTGTTTTAGATTTAAACGTGGAGTTTCACAAAATTAAATTTAAAGATTACTTTGAGTATTTTAAAAAAAATGATTGGGCGGACTATGAGGAGGTTTCAAAGAGGTGTGTAGCTGATTTTAATGATGTTTATTCTAAAAATCATTCTTTAATTTTAAAGGGTGAGGATCCTGATTTATTTGATCATTTATTAAATCGTATATTGGTTTTAAAGCCTGAATTCGTTGCGTTTAGTATTGTTTATTCAAGTCAGGTTTTTTATGTTTATTCTTTAATTAACAAGCTTAAGGCTTTGAATATAAAAACAATTGTTGGGGGTCCTGCGGTTAGCTCAAAACTTAGAGGGGTTTCTGATTATTTTTTTCATAGCAGTGTTGATTTGGCAAGCTTTTTTGGGGTTTCTTTGGGGGAGGATTATTTTGTTGATTTTTCTATTTTTAATTCGGATGATTATTTTTCTCCGAGTTTAGTTTTGCCTTTAAAGACTAGTTCTACTTGTTATTATAAAAAGTGCGCTTTTTGTTCTCATTTCACAGGTGATAAGTATCGTGAGTTTTCGCTTGATTTCATTGAGAGAACAATTGCTAACAATAAATCTAAGTTTTTCTTTTTAGTTGATGATATGATTCATTTAAAGCGTTTATTAGAGCTTGCTGCTATTTTCAAAAAGCACGATGTTTCTTGGGCGTGTCAGCTAAAGCCTACGAAGGGTTTTTCAAAAGAGGTTTTATCTGTTTTAAAAGACTCTGGTTTAGTTTTTGTTATGTGGGGTGTTGAATCTGGTAGTAATAGGGTTTTGGCTTTGATGAATAAGTTAACTAATAAAGAAGATGTGGCTTTAATTCTTAAAAATTCAAAAGAATTAGGTGTTATTAACGCGGTTTATGTAATGTTTGGTTTTCCATCTGAATCTAAAGAAGAATTTTTTGAAAC
This sequence comes from uncultured Methanosarcinales archaeon, assembly GCA_964501945.1. Classification (GTDB taxonomy): domain Archaea; phylum Nanobdellota; class Nanobdellia; order Woesearchaeales; family 21-14-0-10-32-9; genus 21-14-0-10-32-9. The sequence goes on along the minus strand of CAZCTY010000010.1, from coordinate 24,254 downwards.
TGTGAATTTTTTGAAAAATAACGCGGATAACATTGATTTGATTTTAAGTTCTACTTTTGGTTTGCAAAAAAGGTCTGCTGTTTATAATAATCCTGAAAAATATTTTATTAAGGATATGTTTGAGGAAAAGAGGACTTTATTAGATTCTAAAATTTCATATACTGTATCTAAAGGTTTATCTTCTTCGCAGGCTCTAAAGCTTAGAAAGTCACATCTCAAAGAGTTAGATAAGATCAATAAGTTTCCGCGTAAAGTGAACTTTTTCAGGGAGCACATGTTTTTTTTCTAGTTTTTTTTGAAGGCTTTTTTTAAAAACATTTATATAAATAAGGCGCTTGCCTTTATTAGGTTTGAGGGGTTTTTATGAAATTAATCGTTCCAATGGCGCGTAAGCCGGTAAAAGACAAATCAAAATTTGTTCCGCCTAGTCCTTTAATGTCTTTGGTTGGAAGGCCTATTTTACTTAGGGTTCTTGATGTTGTTAAAGATTTGAAAATATCTGAGGTTATTTTTGTTGTTGATAGGGATTCGCTTGAGCTTAGGCGTTTTATTTCTAAAAATTGTGATTTTAATGTTAGGTTTATTCTTCAAAAAAATCCTAAAGGTGTGGCTCATGCTGTTTTTGGTGCTAAGAAATTTGTTGGTGATGAGCCGTGTATTGTTTTATTCGCAGATTCTATTATTGATGCGAATATTAAGTTTTTGAATAAATCGGTTAAAGAAGATGTTCTTATTTGGACTAAAAAAGTGGATGATCCTCGTGGTTTAGGTGTTGTTTTTACTCATGAGGGCGTTGTTACTCGTTTAATTGAAAAGCCGGAGACGCCTGTTTCTGATTTGGCGATGGTTGGGTTGTATTATTTTAAAAATCCTGGTTTATTATTTGAGTCTATTGCTTACTTAATTAAAAATAAGATTTTAACTAAGGGGGATTTTCAGATAACTGATGCGATTCAAATAATGATTAATAAGGGCGCGGTGGTTGTTCCAAAAGAAGTTAAATCTTGGCATGATTGTGGTTCTAAAAAGAAATTGTTAAATGCGCACAAGTCTATAATTGTATCTCAAGAATCTTCTAAGCAGGCGTTGCGTGGTGATAATGTTTTTATAAAACCGGTATTTGTTGAGGAGGGTGCTAAAGTTGCAAACTCTGTTCTCGGTCCTAACGTTTCTATTGGTAAGAATGCTAAAATTAAAAAATCTGTTATATCTGATAGTATAATTGGTGATGATGCGCTCGTTGAATGTGCTAATATTGATGAGAGTTTTGTTGGTAAGCAGGCTAAATTTTATGGTTCTTCTAAAAAGGTTAATGTGAAGGATCGTGGAGTGTTACGTGATGAGTAATTGTTTGTTTTCGACAAATATTAAAGGTGGTTATTTTTTTGGCTCGGAGTTTGACTTTTCTGCATATCAGGGTTGGACTCTTTTTTTTGAGGAGTCTTGGGACTTGTTTAAAGTTTTAGATAGTGTTAGCGGTTCTTTTAAGGCTGTTGTTGGTGAGAAGTCTTTGCTCTTAGAGAGTTCTGTTGAAGAAGAATTTTTTATTGATTTAGATTTTCGTTGGATTCATGATTTTTGTGATAAGGGGAGGATTTATGAGGTTTTTTCAAAAAAGGATTTTTTAGTTGTAAAATACACTAAGTATTTTGATGATTCTCTTTCTAAAAAGTTATTTTCAAGATTCTTAGTCATAAGGGGTCTTGCTAGGTTTGATTTGTTATCTGAGTGGGTTAGAAAAGATTATCCTTTTGATGCTGAGCGGGGCGCTTTATCTTCTCTTTACGTTTTTCGTCTATTAAAGGGTTCGGCTAAAAAATTAACTTTTGGTTTTGGTTTAACTGAGGAGGAGGCTGTTGTTAATTCTTTAATAAAGCCTGTTGAGCGCGTTGAGAAAAACTTTGTTTTTTCATCTTCTGGTCAAAAAAAACTTTCTAATTCATTTGAGGAAAGTATAGTTATTGCTGATAATGCTTTTAGTTCTTGTGTTAAATTAAATAAGTATCGTGAGCCTATGATCTTTGCGGGGTATCCTTGGTTTTATCAGGTTTGGGCGAGGGATGAGTGTATTTCTTTAATTGGTTTATTTACTCAAGGCAAGTTTGATGTTGCTAAAAAGATTATTCTTAGAAATTTGAAAAGGATATCTGATGAGGGCATTTTACCTAATCGTTTCCCTGATAGCGTTCTTGGTAGCGCTGATGCTGCGGGTTGGTTATTTCAAAGAATTAGGTTGGCCTTACAGCTCGATTCTAATTTTTTCTCGTCAAAAGAATTATCTTTAGTTGAAAAAAAGCTTGATTCTTTTTTAGATTTTTGCAAAAAGAAATCATATAAGGGTTTGGTTCATAATGGTCCTAAAGAAACTTGGATGGATACTGTTGATTTGGATGGTGTTGATACGCGGTCTGGTGCGCGGGTTGAAATTCAGGCGTTGTATTTATCCGCGCTTGATTTGAAAGTTTTTTTAGTCAAACGCAGACGCGGCGTTGTGTCTTCTCATATTCATAAATTGAAGAAGAAAAAATCTTTAATTAGGTCTGCTTTAATTAAGGATAATATTTTATATGATGGTGTTGTTGAGGGCGTTGTTGATAAAACTCCTCGTCCTAATGTTTTTTTGGCATTTTATGCGTATCCTAATTTGGCTATGAAGAAGCAGTGGTTTGATACTTTTGAATTTGTTTTAGGTGAGTGTTGGCTTGATTGGGGTGGTTTATCTAGTATTGGTAAAAATCATTATTTATTCAAGGATACGTATAGTGGTATGTCTAATGAGAGTTATCATCGTGGGGACTCTTGGTTCTTTGTAAACAACATAGCAGCTCTCAGTTTGTATGTGCTTGATAAAAAGCATTTCAAAAAGTATATATTTAAGATTTGTGATGCGAGTACTTTAGAAATGCGTGAGCGTGGTTTTATTAATCATTGCGCGGAAGTCTCTTCTGCAAAATCTCTTGAATCTAAAGGTTGTCTCGCTCAGGCGTGGAGTGCTGCAACTCTCTTAGAATTATTAGTTTTCTTAAATGATAATTAGTATTTCATCTTTTTAATAAGTTTATCTTGGTATTACTTCGCGTATATTATATAGTTTTTTTAAGCTCGCATCGTTATTGTATAGTCTTGCTTCAAGTAGTGATCCTGGTGTTATTCTCTCCTTTAGTTCTTTTTTTGTAAAGTTCGCTGGGCTTCCTAGTGTAAATGTCATATCTCCATTGTTATCTAGGACTACTATTGTATCTATTGTGTTATTTGCCTCGTTTCTCAAATATAATTCTGCTTGCTCGTTTGAAAGATTTTTCCCAATTACTTCTCCTCTTATTGTTGGTCTTGTTAAATCATATCCTTTAGAAAACGCCGCCGCTGTAACTGCGAGGGCGAGCATTGTTTTTAGTAGGTAATTTTTTTTAGGTTTTTGTTTTTCTAATCTTTTTATATATTCTCTATCGCACCCTGTCTCAAAACTGTTATAGGTCATATAATTCTCCAAATTGTTATTATTTATAAATATTTTGTTTTTTTGACGTTTTAATCTAGTTTTTTGTTTTCTATTTGTTCCAATTAATATTTTTCGAACTCTTAAATCTTTTTCAAGTCTCTTCATTTACATTTTGTATCAAAAAAGGCGTTTTTATACTTTATTTAATTATTAGAGATATTTAAAGCCTTTTTATTTTTTAGTACTTTTTGTCTTTTTACTTTTTTTCAAGACAAAGTTTTTTATACGCGCAGTTTTTTCTTCTAAGTTAAAATGCATATATTAACAACTAATTTTAAAGGTATACACACCATTGGGCTTTATGGTTTTGTCAATGACTGCTTTGCTTTAATTGGTAAAGAAGTTCCAGAGGAGATTGCAAAAGACATCTCCAAAACTCTAAAAGTCCCTGTTCATAGGGTTTCTATTGCAGGAACATCTTTAATTGGTGTTTTTGTTACAGGTAATAATAACAAAATAATTGTTCCTAGTATAATTTTTGATGATGAGAGGGAAGTATTATCTGAGCTGGGCATTGATTTTGAAGTCTTTGATACGAAATTAACTTGCTTAGGTAATAACATGATTGTATCTGATGAAAAAGCACTTTTAAGTAAAGAGTTCTCTCAAGCAGAGCAAAAAAAGATAGGGGAATTGCTCGGTGTTGAAGTCAGGGCTGAAAAACTAGGAGGGGTTTTCTCTGTTGGCAGCTTAGTTGTTTTAAATCAAAACAAGAAAAAAGCATTAATTAGTAATGATTTTGTAAGAGAAGATCAAAAGTTATTAGAGTCTTTTTTTAGCGTGGAGGCTACACCTGGTTCTATAAACATGGGGAGTCCTTATGTTAGATCAGGTATTCTTTGTAATTCTTCAGGCTTAATTGTGGGCTCTGACTCAGGAGGTCCTGAGATTACTAACGCGGATGAGGCTCTTGGTTTTGTAGAGTATAATTAAAATGGATCAGCAAGAACATCAACAATTAATATCAGAAATTAAATATTATCAAGAACTACTCGAACAAGTTGAGAGAAGCTTAGATAATTTGGCTAGGACAAAAAAAGCTATTTTAGAATTTGATGAGGAACCATCAAAAGATTTTTTAGCGCCTATTGCAAATGGTGTTTATGTTGAGGCTGAATTAAAAAGTAAAAAGCTTTTAGTAAACATTGGCTCTGATGTTGTATCTTCAAAATCTGTTGCTGAGACTATTAGTGTTTTAGAAAATCAGGAAAAAGAAGTTTTGCTTGATAAGGAAAAAGTAATTAAAAAAATCGAGTCTTGTTATTCATTATTAGAAGAAAATAATAAGGGTGTTTGATAGATGTTTAAGTTTCTTAAAAAAAAGATTGGTAGCGTTGTAGATAAGTTTTCTAAAAAAGTTGAAGAAGAATCTGAAGTAGTTGAGGATGAAGCAGTTGAAGACGAGCCTGTTGTTGATAGTGAAAAAACTGTTGATGATGTTAAAGAAAAAGGTGCATCTAAAAAAGAGAGTGAAGATGAAGATATAAAAAAACCTGCTGAAAAAACTCCTAAAAAAACTTCAAAAAAAGAAACGCCTAAAGAAGATGTTGAAAAAGTTATAGATGAAAAAAAACAAGAAGATATTTCTGATGATGTCGCTGTTCAAAAAGAAGAGGTTGATAGTGATGAGAAAAGCGATGATGTTCTTGAAGAAGAATTAGATAAAACTGATGAGGATGTTCCTAAAAAAAAGGGTTTTTTCTCAAGGCTCTCTGATACATTCACTAAATTTAAACTATCTGATGAAAAATTCGAAGAGCTTTTTTGGGATTTAGAAATTGCGCTATTAGAAAATAATGTCGCATTAGAGGTTATTCAAAAAATAAAAGATGACCTCAAAGAAGAACTAACTAAAGATAAAATTTCAAGGAAAAACGCTAATGATATAATATTAGAATCATTGCATAAATCGTTAAAAGAGGTTTTAACTGTTAAAAAAATTGACTTGTTAGAGGAAGCAAACAAAAAAAAGCCTTTTGTAATATCTGTTATAGGTGTTAATGGCTCTGGTAAAACTACGACGATTGCTAAGCTTTGTCATTATTTAAAAAAGCATAATAAATCTGTTGTTTTGGCGGCTGCAGACACTTTTAGGGCTGCTGCGATTCAGCAAATTGAGCATCACGCTCAAAATCTTGATATAAAACTAATTAAGCATGATTACAATTCTGATCCCTCAGCTGTTGCATTTGATGCGATTAGGCACGCTGAGGCTAAAGGTCTTGATGTGGTCGTCATTGATACCGCGGGGAGGCTTCATAGTAATGATAATTTAATGAATGAGTTAAAAAAACTTGTAAAAGTTAATTCTCCAGATTTAAAATTATTTGTTGGTGAGAGTATTACAGGTAATGATTGTGTTGATCAAGCCAAAAAATATGATGAGATTATTGGTATTGATGCTATAATTTTAAGCAAGGCTGATATCGATGAGAAAGGAGGAGCTGCTATAAGTATTAGTCACGTAACAAATAAGCCTGTTTTATTTATTGGTACTGGTCAAAACTATGAGGATTTAGAAGTCTTCGATGAAAATAAGATATTGGAAAATCTTGGTATCTAAGACTTTTTTTCGTTTTATTCTTTTTTTGTTTTTAACCATAAAATTTATATTGTTTCTTTTTTTCTGCCTCTATTAAAGCAAAAATTTTTTTGTTTCATGAAAATTTTTGGAGATCGGGGTGATCTTTTTGAAAAAAGCTAAAAGTACAAAAAATAGGAAAACAAGAAAAGTTTCAGAGGGTAAAAAAGCAGTTTCTGTTAAAAAAGATGCTTGTAAAACTTCTTCTTGTTGGAGGACTTCGTCTATAGTTTTAGGAATTCTTTTTATTGCTACTCTAGCTCTTGCTCTAACTGGCGCTTTTTATAGTGGAGATATGTTATCTCAAAACCAAGCTGAGGCTAGGGCTAATGAGTTTGTAAATAAGCTGTCTACTCAAGACATGCCTTTAGCGGTTGAATCTGTTGAACAAGAAAGCGGGGCTTTTAGAGTGGTTGTTGGTGTTCTTGGTCAAACTGAGTCTTGGTTTATGTCTGCTGATGGGGAGTATTTGTTTCCGTCCGCATTCACCCTTCAAGACATTGAAGTTTTAGTTGGTCAGCAACAAATGGATGAGCAACAACAGCCGCCTCAGGAAGCACAAGATCCAGGTCAGGAAGTTGTTATTGAAGGCGATGAGAATGTTGAAGAATTAGTTTCTTGTTTGGCTGATAATGACTTTATGATTTATGGTGCTGATTGGTGTGGTTTCACTGTTCAAGTTGTTGATTTATTTGGCGGTGCTGATATTAGTGATATTTACGTTGAATGTACTGATGAGGAAGAGTTGTGCGCGGATGAGCAAATTCGGGGTTATCCTACGATTAGGCTTGCTGGTGAAGATGTAAATGTTGACAGGTCTTTATCTGGCTTTGCTAATGCTGCTGGTTGCGCTATTTAATTTTTTTTCTTTTTTTTATAAATTTTTTATTTCATCATTCTCTGTTGTTATCACTCGTATTCCTGTTCCTAGTTTCATCATCGCGCTCATTAGTGCCATGTGTTCTTTTCCTGTTCCAGAAGTTAAATTTATTGCGACATCATTAAATCCTATTTCTTTGCTTAAATCTTTTAATTCGTTTATTATTTTATCTCTTATGATTTTTATTGGCTCTCTCGTATTTATTTTAATTATGTTTATTTCTTTTTCGCATTTGAAGTTTTGTTCTCCAAATTCGTTTGTAATTATGTATATTTTATTCCAATCTTCTAGGTTTATTAGGTTTGATACTTCTCTCCAAGTTCCTTTTCCTGTTGTTAGTATTGTTACTAAAATGCCCATTTTATTTTCTTAGGTTTTTTTCTTTTTTTATTAAACTTTTTCATCTTCGCATATTCATTTATTTTTTTAGTAAAATTTATATATTACTTAATGGCTTGTTGGGGTTATGGAAAGAAGTTATTTTATATTATTGGTATTGGGTATTTGTTTATTATTTACAGGTCAAGTTGGTGCGTTTTCTCTCTCGCCTGGCTCTCATAATTTTGTTTATGATGAGAGGGTTGGTTTAGATGAGGAATTTGCTTTCATTCTATCTTCCAGATCTTCTGAGGATATGGATATTGAGGTTAGCTTGAGGGGAGAATTAGTTGATTATCTTGAAATTAACGAGGATGATATGTTTTTAGAAGATGGTGGTTCTTTAACGGTTCCTATGCGGTTAACGTTGCCTGAGGGTTTGGATAAAGTTGGTGCTAATGATGTTATTATCTCTTTTAGGAGGATGGTCCCTAGTGAAGATGAAGGGGGCATGATGGCGGTAACTTATTCGCTTGGTGCGAGGGTGCGTGTTAATTTTGCGTATCCTGGTGAGTTTATTTCTATTTCTAAATTAGAGCCGGTTCATGTTAATCAAGGGGAGGACACAGTTGTTGATTGGGAAATTGAAGCGTTAGGTGTTAATACTACTTTTGCAGAATCTAATTTAGTAATTACAGATTTTGATGGTGGTGTTGTTTTTGAGGAATCTTTTTCATCTGTGGCTCTTGAGAGGCACGAGGTTCGAAGTTACTCCACTCAGATTCCTTCATCAGATTTTAATCCTGGGTCTTATGATGTTTATTTAGAGTCTGTATCTGGTGATAATGAATATAACTCTTCTGCTGTTTTGAGGATTGGTGAGGAAGATGTTGAATTGATTAGTTTTTCTCCTAAAAATTTTACTCAAGGTGAATTGGGTGAGTTCTCTTTTGTAATTGGTAATTTGTGGAATGATGATTTTGATAATGTTTATGCTGTTTTTGAAGTCGAGGATGTGTCTATGACTACTCGTTCAATGCCTTTGCCTGCTTTTGGTAGCACTGAGTTCGATGAGCAATTTATCAATTTAAGGGATCTTGATGAAGGTTATTATAATGGTTCGCTTTCTGTGTTCTTTGGGGATAATGTGAAATCTTTTGATGTTGAAATATTAATTAAAGATGAATCTGATAATAATTTTGTTACTTGGGTTATTATTATATCGGTTGTATTGGGCATTGTTATTTTATTGCTTGTTCTTTTATTTTTTCATGTTAATAAAAAATCAGGTAGTAAATGATGAGTAGAAAAAAATCTTTTAATGTCAAGACAAGCGCGCTTAAAGACAAGCGTTATTTTATTATTTTAGTTGTTATTCTTTTAATTTCTTTTTCTCTTTTTGTCTTTTCTTTAAATCTCTCTTCGAGCGTTGTTAGCGTTGAGGAATTAGATTTTACTTTAAACGTTACGCCTCCTAGGGAAATTGGTTTTAATTTGGATACTGACAAGCTTCATTTTGGAAATGTTGCGCCTAAAGGTACGTCTAGGAGAGGTCTCGTTGTATCTTCTGAGGAGGAGGGTTTTGTTTTTGTTTTATTTGATGGTTTTGATTGGTTATCTGTAAATAAACAAGGAGCTATGGTGCGTCCTGATTCTCCTGTGGAGCTTAATTTTGAAGTTAAAGTTCCTGAGGGTGAGAGTTCTGCTTATTTTGAGGAAACTTTGAAAATTGTAATTCTTGACTCTGAGTCTACTCTGCCTCTTTTATTTTATAGTGGTTCTTTAGTAGATGTTGCAGGCGTTGCAGATGAGGATGCGCCAGCTATTTCTTTAAACATCGTTTAATTATTTTTTTTTAGTAAGTTTTTTAAAACATTAAACATTCTATTTTGTTATGGTTAGAAGATCTAGAAAAAAAGAAAAGAGGCGTAAGCGGAATAATTTGATAAGTGGTTTAGTTATCATTTTTTTGATGTTGTTTAGTCTTTTAGCGTTTCCATTATTGAGTTCTTCTCCGAGTGTAGGGGGTTCTTTTGAATATAATAATGTGACTTTTGAGGAGAGAGTTTTTTTTGATGATCAGTTTTTCTTTCAAGATATTAGGAAGTATTGTGCTGATATAAATGATGTTGAGGTTGAGTTTTTCTTCGCGCCCGGGACTATGTCTCGTGTTAACAATTCATATGAAAATTTATCAGGGTTAAATGATGCAGATGTTGTTTTGTTTTCATCTAGGCTCTTTGATGGCGAGGATTTTGATGAGGATTATGCGAACTTGGTTTTTTTTGATTACTTAGTTCTTGAGTTTCAAAAAAATACTATGATGTCTGTTAATAAGGGCTTATTGGATCATGGTGATTTTGATGTAGATGATCCTATTTATACTTGTGAGGATGCATCTTCTCAATCCCCTGTCATTTTTTTAGGTAACTCATCTGATTTGTCTATTGTTGAAGTTGAGCCTTTTTGTTTTGAGGTTAATGGTTCGGGGGATGGTTTGTTGATTATATCTGATTATTTAATTTATACGTTTTATGATATTTTATAGGTGATTTTTTATGAGTGGTGTGGATGAATCTAAAAAAGAGGAAGGGTCTTTTCCTAAATATAATTATAAAAAACTGTTTTTTGGTTTTTTAGTTGTTGTTTTATTAGTGTTTGCTTTTTTTTATTTTGGTGATGACTCTGAGGAAGATGATATTTATGAGTTTTATAATGGGTATTATTTTTCTAAAGATCCTAATCCGAACTTGGAGAATGTTTGGTATACTAATATAAGGACTGGTGAGGGTGAGCAGAGGATTAGTTTAAGGTATCACCCTCTTGATTTAGAGCATATTCCTTTTGATAGTGATGTTAATCAGTATTTGTATTTAACTCAGTTAGCTGAGGGTAATGTTTCTTTTGCTCTATCAAAAGAAGCTTTAGAATCTGGTTCGGGCTTGGTTGGTTTGGCTGCGCATGATTTAATTAGAATTCTTAGGGTTTTCTTTGATTTTAATGTGGATGTTGCAGCTGATGGCTTGGAGGATTATGACTGGGTTTCGTGTGATGATGCATCTGTTGAGAACTTCGTTTTAATTCTTGAAGAGGGAGATATTGGTGTTGAATCTGAGCCTTTTTGTGCTAGGCTTTCATTTGATACTGCTAATCCTTCTGAGGCATCTAAGGTATCTTCTCTGTTTCTCTATAAGATTCTTGGTGTGATGGATTAATTCTTTTTTTTATTGTTTTTTTTCAAAAATTATTTAAATGATAGCATCTGCTATATTTTTGATTTAAAGGGGTGAGTAGTTAAATGAATAATCAAAGTGTTGTTTCTCATGATGAATTAAAAGAGAAAGTTCATGTATATCAGGAAAAGTTACAGCAAATTCGTGACGAGGTTTCTAAGATCTTTGTTGGTCAAAAGCATGTTGTTAGTGGTTTAATTGAATCTTTGCTTTGTAATGGTCACGTTTTATTGGAGGGTATCCCTGGGGTTGGTAAAACTCTTGTTATTAGAACTCTTGCAAAGATTACTGGGTGTTCTTTTTCTAGGATTCAGTTCACGCCGGATTTATTACCTACTGATATTTTAGGTATCACAACGTATGAGGAAGGTAAGGGGTTTTACACGGTTAAAGGTCCTGTTTTCGCTAACTTCGTTTTAGGGGATGAGATTAATCGTAGTCCTCCTAAGGTTCAGTCTGCTTTGCTTGAGGCGATGCAGGAGCGTCAGGTAACTATTGGTAAGGAAACTTTCGTTTTGCCTTATCCTTTTTTTGTTATGGCGACGCAGAACCCATTAGAGCAACTTGGAACTTATAAATTGCCTGAGGCGCAGCTTGATCGTTTCTTTTTCAAGTTATTAATGAGTTATCCGTCTAATAAGGATGAATTGGATATTTTAAATACTAATATTACTACTAAGAAATTTGAGGATTATGATTTGGTTCCTCTTCTTGATCCTAATCAAATAATTGAGGTTCAAAAGCTTGTTAGGGAGATTAGGATTGATAGGAAGATGGAGGAGTATATTATTAGGATTGTTGATGCAACTCGTTTTCCTGAAAAATACGATTTAAAGCTTGGTAAGTACATTGGTACTGGGGCGTCTCCTAGGGCGAGTATTGCTTTATTTTTAGCGTCTAAGGCTCGTGCTTTGATGAATGATAGGGTGCAGGTTACTCCTGAGGAGATTAGGGGTGTTGCTAATAATGTTTTAAGGCATAGGATCATTATTAATTTTGAGGGTCAGGCGGAGAGTATTAGTACTGATCAGATTGTTGATGAGATTGTTGCTAAGGTTAAAATTTTATAAGGTTTAAAATGCCGGTTCGTGATTTGAAAGTTAACATTAAGTCTAGGCTTCATAAAGTAGATGTTAATGCTAGAAAAGATATTTTATCTAAAACCTTGCAAGGTGAGTGGTCTACTAATTTTAAGGGTCGTGGCACGGAGTTTGAGGGGTTTCGTGAGTATCAGTATGGTGATGATGCTAGTTTAATTGATTGGAAAGCGTCTCTTCGTTCTAATTCTACTCTTATTCGTGAGTTTGAGGATTATAAGAATTTTAGTGTGTTTTTTTTATTTGATGTTGGTAATTCTATGTTTTTTTCTAGTCACGAGGTTTTAAAGTGTGAATTTGCTGCGGAGATTATTTATGTGTTGGCTGATGCGATTAATAAGGCGGGGGATGCTATTGGTATGGCTATGGTATCTGATCGTTTTAAAAAGCAGATTCGTCCTAATATCGGCTTGGAGGGTTTGAATCGTATTAAAAAGGAGTTGCTTGATCTTGATAATTATGGTGGTGTTTTTGATTTTAACAAGGCTTTGGTTAATGCGAAATCTTTTCTTGGTGATAAGGGGGTAATTTTTATTGTCTCTGATTTTTTTAATATTGATGAGTCGTGGGAGAGGTATGTTCATATGTTGTCTCCTGATTATGAGTTGGTGGCTCTTGTTATTCGTGATCCGAGGGATCGTTTTATTCCTAAAGGTGTGGGTCAAGTCTTGCTTAAAGACCCTGTGTCTGGTGAGAATATGTATGTTGACACTAAAGATATTAGGGATGAGTATAATAAGAATATTGCTGTGCAAGAAGAATATATTGAGAGTGTGTTTCGTAAAAGTAAGGGGGATTATTTGTTGCTCTCAACTGACGATGATGATTATGTTATGAAATTTGTTCATTTCTTTCAGAGAAGGGGTAAGCGGTTGGATTAGAAATCTGTAATTTTTTTTTCTACGATTGTTGTGTTTCCTCCTGTGCCTGTTTGTCTTTTTGTGTTAATGAATTTCCCTTCCTCGAGTTTTGCTATTTTTCTTTGGAAGGTTTTATATGAGGAGCTTCCTCCTTTTTTTTGGTATTCTTTGTATAATTCTCCTATTTTGCTTCCTGATTTTTCCTTTACTAATTCATATATTATTCTTGTTTCCTCTTCTAGTAAGTTTTTATTTTTTATTGTAAAATCTTCTATTTTTTTTAGTGCTTCCTCGACGTGTTCTTTTTTTACGCTTTTACTTGCTCTCTCTTCTGCTTGTAGTGCTGATTCTCGTAGTATGAAAAGGCCTGTTCGTATATCTTTAGCCTCGTGTGCTTTCTCGTATACTAATTTGAAGCTATCATCGCTCCATACTCCTTCATAAAATGCGTATTCTAGTCTCTCGCGTAGTATGTTTTTTGTCTCTTCTAGTGTGTATTCTTTAAATTCTAATAGTTCTGGTACGAGTCTTGATTTTATTCTCGTATCTAGGTTTATCATCCAGTTTTTGTAGTTTGTAATTAAAAATACTGCTTTGTTGTATATCTCTTCGAGTACGAAATATAGGAAGTCTAAATCTTCTGCTTTATCTATTTCATCAAATACGAATACAGCGCTTTTTTTATTTATTATGCTCGCAATTACTTTGAATAGTTCTGTTGTTTTTTTGTTTTGTGTGAATCTGTACCCTATCGCGTCGCACATTTCTAGTAGTACTTTGTATGTTGTATTTTTTTGCCAGCAATTAATAAATATTATCTCTATGTCATCTGTTTCTTCTTCAAGGTCTCGTAGTACGTGTTTTGTTGCCGCTGTTTTTCCTATTCCTGGGGCTCCGTGTATTAGTAGGTTTCTTCCTGATCTGTTGTGGAATAATGGTTTTATGCATGTTGCTAGGTGTTGTTGTTCGTTTTCTCTGTAGGGTAATTTTTTTGGTAAGAATTCGTAGCTTAGTGCGTTATCATTTTTTATTAGTGTTTGGTCTGCTCCTAGAACATTATCAAATAATCCCATATTTGTTTAGTAATTTGTTTTTTATTTAAATAATTTGCTTGTTATTTTTCGTAAATTAGAATTCTATGTTATGTTCTACTTTTGTTGCGCAGTATGGGCAGTCTATTGGTCTTTTTGTGTATATGTTGTATTTGAATTGGTATTTGCATTTTTTGCAGGGGTATAGTACTTTTTCTTCGCTTATTTTTTTAACTTTTACTCTGTTCTCTTTCTCTTCTTTGAGTTTTTCTCGTTTTCTCTCTACTGCTCTCTCTAAGTATTCATCTTCCTCATCAAATAACTTACTTTTTTTTATAAAGTGTTTATCGTCTTTCTCATCTTCTTTTTGCTCTTCTTTTTTTTCACTCATCAAGTCGCTGAGTGTTGGCTCTTCCTTTGTTTTCTTTGGTATGTTTTTTTCTCTTTCTGTGTAGCATACTTTGCATACTGCGAGTTTGTACACGTGATCTACTTTAAACTCATCTGATGGTGCTTTTCTTCCACATCTTCTGCATGTTACTTCTATGCTCATACTTATTACTAGGTGCTTTTATTATTTAATATTTTTGTTTTCCGTATTTTTTTTCTTTTCTAGTAAGGCTTTTAAAAAAAATATGTTTTCTAGTTTTTTATGCCTGTGCTTGATGGGAATATTGTTGAGGAAGTGTTGCTCAGTGATGAGCAGAAATTGCTTGTTGATAGAGCGAATGCTGTTTTTAAAGATAATTTTGGTGTTGATGCGTGGTTTGGTCGTTGTGTTTTTCTTAGTTGGTATTGTTCTAAGGGGACTTGTGATTTTTGTTTTCGTAGTACTCAAAAGCATAAAATTTCTTTTGCGCACAATGCTAGGCGTTCTAGGGAGTCGGTTTTATCTGAGGCTGTTATAACTAAATTTGCGAATTGGAAACTTGAATTTTTAACTGGGGGTTATGATGTTTATTCTTTTGATGAACTTCTTGAGACTGCAAAGCTTTGTTATGAGATTTTTAATGAGAAGATATGGGTGAACCTTGGCGTTTTGAGCAGAGATGATTTGATTAAGTTAAAGCCTTTTGTTGGTGGTGTTGTTGCTAGTTTAGAGACATCTAATAAAAAGCTTCATAGCAAGGTGTGTCCTGATAAGGATTTTGATGCGTATCTTGAGATGTTAAATGTTGCGAGCGATTTAGGTTTTAAGACTGGTATAACTATTGTTTTAGGTCTTGGTGAGTCCATTGATGATTATGGTTCTGCTAAAAAAATTATTAATGATTTTGGTGTTAGTCGTGTTACTTTTTATGCTCTAAGGCCTGTTAAGGGGACGCCTTATGTTAATGGTCCTGCGCCGGAGGATGTTGTTGAGTGGATTGCTCGTACAAGGATTGATTTTCCATCAATTGAAATAATGGCTGGTACTGCTTCATCTAGGTTGCCTGAGATTAGTTATTTTTTAAGGGCTGGTGCTAATGGTTTTACGAAGTTACCTGCAACTAGACTTTTTGGCTCTGTTTTGGCGAAGAAATTAAATGAGGAGGCTGAGAAAGCTGGTCGCGTGCTTAAAAGTGAGTTTTCTCTTTTAGATTCTTCTTGGGCTTCTTTGGTTAATTCTTTATCTTTATCTGATGATGATAAGAAATCTTTATTATCAAAGCTTGATGATTATAAGGATATGATGTCTTAATTCTTTTTCTCAAAAATTAGTTTTTTTATTCGTTTAACTATATTAATGATGTCTTTTGTATACTAATAACAAAATATTTATAATCTTTTAGGCATTATAGTGCTTTGGGGTTGCGTATATTAGCATGTTTAGTGCTAGTTATTGCAATAAAAATGAATCCAAACGATTTTGATGATTTGCTTAAAATTCAAAGGATGATGGCATCCAAGATAGTAGAGGAATCTAGTGTGGATTCTAAAATAAAACTCATGGATTTATTGAGGGAAATGGCTGGTTCTAAAAATAAAAAAATTCAAGTTGAAGAAATTATTATTGAATCTCAAACTCAAGGTTTTAGTGAATCTGAAACGCTTCGCTTGCTTGAAGAATTATTAAAAGATGGTTTCATATCTTCTCCTGAGGATGGTTTTGTGAAATTATCTTAATTACCAATCTCCAAGTGTTTTTTGTTGGCTTTTTGCAAGTACTTCATCAAAGTCTGTGTCAAAAAAGCATAGTACGGAATTTGCGAGTGGTTTTATTTGTTTTTCTATGTAGTGGTCGTAGTCTATTTTGTTTTGTTGCTTTTGTATTGGTTCTGGTCCGTTTGTTGTTATTACATAATCTATTATGTTCGTTGTTATTTTATCTAGGAGTCTTGCGGCTTTTACGTGTGGGGGTGTTGTCTTGGTGTACTCTTCAACATTTTTTCTAAGTGCTTTTCTATATATTAGTAAGTCGTCGTATTTTCCTTTTTTTAAGTCTTCTACGAATTTTCGTATAAATGTCTCTATTGGTTCATCTTTGAATACTTTCTCAAGCAGGCTTAATTGGAATTTTTTGCTAACCTCTGTCCAGTCTCGTCTAACAAATTCTAATCCTGTAAAATCTATTTTTTCATCTTCATTTGTAATTAGTAGGCCTGCGTATCTTTTCTTTGCGCCTTCCTCGCTTCCTCTAACGCGTGGTAGGAAAAATTTTTTGAATGTTTTCTCAAACTCCATTTCTATTTTGCTCTCAACGCCGTACTCTTTTTCAAGTTCTTCTTTGAAGAATTTATTTACTTGTTTTTCTATTTCTTGTCCTATTTTTTTTGCTTCTTGTGTGTTTTTTGCATGTACGGATACAAAGACGCTATCTGTATCTCCGTATATCACTGAGTAGTTTTTTTGTTCGATTATTTCTTTTGTTTTTTTCAATAGCATATGTCCGAAGTGTGTTATTGCGTTCGCCATATCTGTGCTGTAGAATCTGCAATTTGGGCTTGCGAGTACTCCATACATGCTATTCATAGAAATCTTTATTGCTTGTCTTGTTAAATTATCTTTTCTTTTGCGTGCGTTTTCTCGCTCAGCCCATAGCTCTTCTAAAATTTTTGGTAGTATTCCTTCTTCTTTTTTAAAGCACGCTCCATTTGGCGCTTTTATTAAGTTCTTGCCTTTGCAATTTGGAACAAACATTAATGGGTCTATGTTAAATGTTCTCATAATGCTTGGGTATAGGCTTTTAAAATCGCACACTAATACATAATCGTATATGCCTGGCTCTGATTCCATCACGAAGCCTCCTGTTGTTCTCTCTTCTCTATCTACGAATCTGTTATTTGGCGCGACATATTTTTTTTCATGTAGTTTCCTTATGTATAGTGAATCAAAGCTTGCAATGCTTGCTCTAACTCTATCAAGGGGCATTCCTGTAAGTCTTGTTCTGAGAATTGTAAGTTCTAATGTTCCTGATTTTTTTAATATTTCAAGTACTAATTTTGAATCTAATAAATTATAATCTGCAAGTTTTTGAGGATTGTTTTTGTATGCATTTTCTATGTCTTCTCCTTTATTATCCTCACTTATCAGCTTTTGTGAGTTTGTAAATGTCTTTGCCGCGGTTGCAAGTTTATAATCATCTAATTTCACAAAGCTTGTTTTAAGCAAATGTATCCCGTCTAATATTACTCTTCCTTCGCATTCTGCTTTTGAATCTGTGATGTATGAATCTGTGATTTTGAGCTTTATTGGTGTTTTGTTTCTCGATATTGTAAATTCTATTTTATGCTCTTTTAGCTTCTCATCTAAATATTTTAAATCAAAATCTATTAAGTTCCATCCTGTAATAATATCTGGGTCTGCTTCATTGATTTTTTTTATTAGCGCTCTAAGTAGTTTTTCTTCAGTTTCATAACTCGTTGTTTTTTCAAGTCCTTTTTTTCCAACTATTAAAACTTCTTCTTGTTTTTGGTTTGTTACAAGGGATACGCTGTAGAGATTTTTTCCGTCCATGCTTGTCTCAATATCCATTGATAGAATTTTCAAATCATTAAATTTAGGTGTCCAATCGCTTTTTTTAATCTCCGCGTTTTCAAAAAAAAGTAAATCGTTTTCTTCTTTTGCATCTCCTGTTATTTCAACAGATCCTAAAAGGTCTCTATCCATCATTAATCTGTATTCTGGTTTAAAATCTGCCTCATATGTATCTATGTTATTCTCATCTAATATTTTTCTCCCATCAACTAATTCGTTTTGGTTTTTAAACTCTGCTTTTATTAAATTTATTTCAGAAAAACTTTTTTTATCGCTCTTGCTAATAGTTACATCTATGATGCTTTTAACTTTGCTTTTATCTTCTTCTCGTATAAAAAAATATGGTTTTACTTCGTTTTTTATGCAAAAACTCTCTTTGCTTTTAAGCCTCCCGTATAAGTATACATAGCTTTTATCTTCTTCTACTTTATGCAAGGGGTGTATTATGAATCCTTCATATTTTTTTTTAGAATTTGTATTCATCTTTATCTTAGTTAATTCTCTTTATTATTAAAACTTTTCAAAACAACAACAAAAACTTAATCATTGCGCGGTGGTGATTATAGTAATATTTATATAGTTGTTATGCGCGACGCTTTTATTTATGAATTTAACAGAATACAATGCTGCAGTAATTGAGCTCTCTGAAGGAGTTGTTTGTAAAAGTGATGGTGTTTTTAGAAAATACCAAGACAAAATAAATACTTTAGAAAATTCTTCTGATAAATACTTGTTGGAAGAGACTTTAATTCCATCAATGGGGTTGGTTTTGCCTTTTATTACATCGTCTATATCTTTTTCTAATAGTGTTTTTGGAAAATTTTTGGGCATTTCTCATGAGCACAAGGAAGAAGACGTGGTTCGAGGGTTTAAAAGAAATTTTTCTGATTATTTATCTTCAAATTTAAACGATCTTCATAATTTAACTTATAAAAACGCAGAAAACTTATTTAATATAGTAGACGAAAATTTAACATCTCAAGGACTAAAAAACACAGATAATGCAGTCAAATTCAAAGAGGGATTACATAATGGTTCATTATCTAGGGAGGATGTTTTGTGGCTGAATAGTTCTTCTTGTATTGACGTTTCTATACTAATTTCAAAAGATTCTTATTGTTTTCATATTGGTGAGGCTTACAATCGTGCAAAAGATAACCTCGCTGAATTAATAGATATGTATGCTTTTAGTAAAGAATTAGATAAAAAGCCAGATGAAGTTATAGAAAGGTATGGTTCACTTTAGTTTTTTTGCGCATTTTTTTATGTGTTGCTATTTTCTTATTTTTATTCTCCGAAACATTTATAAAAAAATGATTTGTTCTCATTACTATCTTTCTAAAAAACTGCTGGTGTTTAGATTTCGGGCGCCAGATAGGAAACCTGGTTTTTTAGTAAAGGGGATTTGTACAAAAAATTGTTTTTTTGTGGGGGAAAATTATGGTTATTAAAAAAGGAGATTTTGTTGAACTTGATTACACTGCTGTCGTCGTTGATGATGACTCTATTTTTGACACTACTATTCCATCTGATGCTGAGAAGGCGGGCATGCTTTGTGAGCATGATCATGGTGAAGGCACTCCAGGTCATACTCATGTTACTAAAGATGATTTTAAACCTATTAAGGTTTGTGTTGGTGAAAACCATGTTCTTCCTGGTTTAGATGAGCAACTTGTGGGTTTGGATGTTGGTGAGCATGATATTATTTTGGGCGAGGAGAATGCTTTTGGTAAAAAAGATCCTAAAAAACTTAAACTAATGCCTATGAGTGCTTTTAAAAAGCAGAAGATTAATCCTTTTCCTGGTTTAACTGTGGACATGGATGATTCAAGGGGCGTTGTTAGGAGTGTTAGTGGTGGTCGTGTCATCGTTGATTTTAATCATCCTCTATCTGGTAAAACTGTTAAGTATAAATTAAATGTTAAAAGGAAGATTGAGGATGTTAAAGAGCAGGTTGAATCCGTGCTTAATTTGGCTCGTTTGCCTGTTGAATCTGTTAATGTTGAGGGGGATAGTGTTAAAGTTAAGATTCCTCTTGAGCTTCAAGAATCTATGCTTGATGGTATGAAAAAAGATTTGGAGAGGATTACAAATAAAAAAATTGTTTTTGATTTAAAGAAAAAAGATGAGGGAAAATCTCAATCTGATAAAGGTGATGTTAAAGAAAAGGAAGATGTTAAAAAGCAGGACTAAGTGAAAAATTTATATACTTGTGTGTTCCTGTTGTTTTTATAAAAATCCTTTTTTTATGGGTTGAGAGGGAGATTCATATGACTGAAACAATACATAGCGTGAAAAGAACTGACATTGAAAAAAAATCTAGTGATTTAGATGCTGAGTTAGAGGAATTATTATCTAAGCAGCGTGCTAATATCAAGGTTTTTGGTGTTGGTGGTGGGGGTAATAACACTATTAATAGGATCACTGAGATTGGTATTTATGGTGCTGAAACTATTGCTTTAAACACTGATGCTCAGGATTTATTGTATACTTCTGCTGATAATAAGATTTTAATTGGTCGTGATTTAACTAAAGGTCTTGGCGCGGGTAGTATTCCTAAAGTTGGTGAGGAGGCTGCTCGTGAGTCTGAGAAGGAAATTAGGGGCGCTATGGATAATTCTGATATGATTTTTATCACGTGTGGTCTTGGTGGGGGTACTGGTACTGGTGCTGCGCCTATTGTCTCTGAATTTGCTAAAAAATCTGGTGCTTTAACTGTTGGTGTTGTTACTGTTCCGTTCAAAATGGAGGGGCAGAGGCGTTATGAGAATGCAATTCATGGCCTTGAAGCTCTTAGAAAAAATGTTGATACTCTAATAGTTATTCCTAATGATAAATTATTAGAGCTCGCGCCTGATCTTCCGCTTCACACATCGTTTAAGATTGCGGATGAGATTTTAACTAATGCTGTTAAGGGCGTTGCGGAGCTTGTGACTAAAGCAGGTCTTGTAAACTTAGATTTTGCGGATATTAGGGCTGTTATGGGTGATGGTGGTGTTGCTTTAATTGGTGTTGGTGAATCTGACTCTAATAATAGGTCTGAGGAGGCTGTTGAAAAAGCAATTAATAATCCTTTGCTTGATGTTGATATTACTGGTGCGAGTGGCGCGTTAATTAACGTTGCTGGTGGCACGGATATGACTCTTGAGGAAGCTCGTAGGGTCGTTGAGCAGATTTCTGATAAATTGGATGAGGATGCTCGTGTTATTTGGGGGGCTCAAATCTCTGAGGATTTGCAGGGGAGTGTTCGTGTAATGCTTGTTGTTACAGGTGTTCAGTCTTCTCAAATAATTGGTGGTTTTGCGTCTAGACCTCCTACTGATAGGAAAAAGGAGAAGGAATCTGAGCTTGGTATAACTTTTGTTGATTGAGGATGTAAAATGGGTGTTGTTGGGAGAGTTAGAAAATTTATAACGGAAAGTAAGAGGGTTTTGAGGATTGCAAAAAAGCCGTCTAAAGATGAGTATTGGACTATAACTAAGGTTTCAGGTCTTGGCTTGTTACTTATTGGTTTTGCAGGTTTTTTATTACATTTGGCTGATTGGTTAGTTTCTATTTATTTATCGGTTGGTGTGGTATTTGTGCTTGTATTGTATTTAATGTATATGAAAAAATAAGGAGTGGTTTTGATGGGAGAGGATATTCTTAAAAATAATAAACCTGGTGAAGAAGAGCTTAAAAAAATTAAAGAGCAAGATGAGTTAGAGTCTATGCCTGAGGAATCTGATGAGGGTGTGAAGAAAGAAGATATTAATACTCATTTGTTTGCTTTAAGGGTTACTGCGAATAGGGAAGATCAGGTTATGACTTTTGTTGCAAGTAATGTTGATCGTAAAAAAATTGAGGTTTTTTCTGTGATTAGACCTCATGGTATGAGGGGTTATATCTTCTTGGAAGCGGCTTCTCGTGGTGATGCTGAGCAAGCATCTTATGGTGTTCCTTATGCGAGGGGTATTTTGCCTAATGAGATTAATTATAAGGAAATTGAGCACATGCTTGAGCAGGTTAAAAAAGAAGTTAATATTCAGAAAAATGATATCGCGGAAATTATTAGTGGTCCGTTTAAGCGTGAGAAGTGTAAGATTTCTAGGATTGATAAGGCTAAAGAAGAAGTTGTTGTTGAGCTTCTTGATGCAGCTGTTCCTATTCCTATCACATTGAAGATGGATGCTATTAAAGTAATTAGGCGTGATGATGATTAATCATTTTTTTAATTATTTTTTTTATTTGTTTGTTTTCTTTTTATTTCTGAGGAAAAGGTTTATAAATTGAGGTTTATTTCGTTTCTTTCTGTTTATTAAAAGTTTAATTATATGAGGAAGTAAATATGGGAACGAGTTCAGTTGAAGTTTTAATTGAAGGTGGTAAGGCTACTGCTGCGCCTCCTTTAGGTCCTGCTTTGGGTCCTTTAGGGGTTAATATTGGCGCGGTTGTTGCAGATATTAATAAGAAGACTGCTGATTATAAGGGCATGCAAGTGCCTGTTACTGTGTCTGTTGATGAGGAGAGTAAAGAGTATAAAATTACTATTGGTACGCCTCCTGCGTCTGCTCTTATTAAAAAAGAGGCGAAGCTTGATAAGGGTTCTGGGAAGTCTCAGGCGGACTTCGTTGCGGATTTGAGGATTGAGCAAATCATTAAAATTGCAAAGATGAAAGAGGATGCTTTATTTGGTAAGACTCTAAAAGATAGGGTTAAGGAGATTATTGGTTCTTGTCGTTCTATTGGTGTCATGGTTGAGGAAGTTACTGCTGGTGAGGCTATTGACTTGGTGAATCAAGGCAAGTTTGACGCTGAGATTTCTGCTGAGAAAACTGAGATTTCAGACGAGGAGCAAAAAGAGCTTGAGGCTGAGCGTTTAAGGTTTAAAAAAGAGCTTGAGGAGAAGCGTGCTGTTTTTGAGGCTCAGGCTAAAAAAATTATTGAGGAGAATGCTAAAAAAGAGCCTTCTCAGATTAAAAAGGCGTTGGAGGAGGCTAAGATTCCTAGTGAAATCATCAATAAGCTGGCTCCTAAAGATGACGCTAAGAAGAAATAAGGTGATTTATTATGGCTAGATTAGGTGGTGTTAGGAGGAAAAAATCTGCTCTTTTAACGAAGGGTGCTAGGAAGAAGGGGAAAGTTAGTCTCAGGTCTTACTTAGCAGAGTTTAGTGAAGGTGATAAGGTTTCTTTGAGTTATGAGCCTGCTGCTTTTAAGGGGACTTATTGTCCTAGGTTTGTTGGCAAATCTGGTGTTATTGTCTCGAGGAAAGGTTGTTGTTATGAAGTTAAGATTAAGGATTTTAAAAAAGAAAAGACTCTTATCGTGCATCCTGTACATATGAAGAAGCTTTGAGGTGGTTGTTTTATGTCTAAACCAGAAATTGTTGGTAAGGAGCCTTTGACTTTGGCTGAATTAAAGTCTGATTTGTCTGCTATTCAAAAAAGGGATGGCGAGCCTAGTTTTAGGGCTGGTAAGACTATTGATTATATTAATCAATTAAAGCCTTTATCTAAGACTGCTGCAAAGGAGCTTACAAAGAAAATTGTTGATTTGGACGTTCCAAGGCTCAAAGACGAGCACATTGTTAAAATTGTTGACTTATTGCCTGGTTCTGTTGAAGAAGTTAAAGTTATTCTTCAAGGTTATGCTTTAACTGTTACAAAGGATAATATGTCTAAAATTGTTAGTGTTGTAAAAGAATATAAGAAATAAATATTCTATTTTTTTTTAATTCTTTTTTGTTTTTTTAAAACAGAAAGTTTTATATATGCTTTTTATAATTGTTTTTTTTATTAGGTTTAAAAACTTTTTGTGAGGTATTTATTATGGTGAAAGATATATCTAATCAGACTGTATTTGTCTTGGCTATTTTAGCTATTGTGATTTCTACTTTAAGTGTTGCTACAATTTATTATGAAACTTCTGCTTTGGAGTTTCGCTCTGGCGTAGAGGGTAATGATTCTGGTTCTGGGAGTATTTCTGTTTCTATTAAAGAAGAGCCTGAGCCGGCTACTACTGAGGGTCAGATTAGTTTAGGTATTGTTGATAATGAATCTGTTGAGGGTTAATTGATGAGGTTTTCGAACGCTTTTTTAATGTCGCTTTTAATTGCGGCTATTATATTTTCCTTGTTTTCTTTTTTCTTTGTTTTAGGTAGTTTTGGGTCTTTGAGTCATACTGGTTTTAACGTTAAAGATGTCAAAGAGGGGTCTATTAGCTTATCTATTATTGAATATACTGCTATTACGACGGCAGATTCTCCTGCAATTGATTTTAGGAATTGTGAGTTATTGCCTGGTGAGTATTTTATTATATCCTCTGATGGGGCTAATGAGACGTTTAAATCTTGTTTTGGTTATGAGGTGTCTAATATTTCTGTTAGGAACAGTGGAACTCTTCCTGTTGAAGTATGGGTGAGTTCTAATCATGTTGGTGAATTGTATGGGGGTGATTTATTGCCTTCTCCATCTAACAATTTGTCTGATGTTGCATACAGAGTGACTAACGCGGGTAGGGCTGGTAATAAAGGTGGTTGCTTAGGTGATTTCCCTGATGATTTTAAATCTTTTAATGAGACGTATCCTTCTGATTTTTTGGTTTGTGATTATTTAAATAAGGATATTTTGGGAGGTAATAACAGTGTGGTTGTTGATTTTCGTTTTGTTATTCCTGAAGATGTGGAGCTTGGTGTTACTGATCTTAATATAGTTTTTAGTGCTATGGCTGTCATTTAATGCTTTTTTTTATGTTTTTACTCTTTTTAAAGAGAAACATTTATATAGTACAAGGGAGAGTATCTCATTTGAGTAGCTT
>CAZCTY010000009.1:0-29442 GCA_964501945.1 uncultured Methanosarcinales archaeon | reverse complement strand
TTCACAGTAGGATTCATAGCAATAAAACGACACATAGACAAAGTTAATTCAAACCTCAAACCAAGCTCTCGACCACCTTGATCTTTTAGCTTAAAAACCTCCTTCATAGCATCAGAATCCTCCCCCGCCGCGAATTTAGATGAGAGAACATCATATCTCTCAATTATAGGAGTCTCAAACGGACTAAAACCATATTTTTCAAAAACGCATATAAGCTTATTAACTAATTCTTGCCGCTTAATCATTTCTTTAAAATCATAATCCTTAACGCCTTTAGCTAACTGAACAACCATTTAAAAATCAACCTCCAAATAAAAAAAATGACTTAATTGAATACTAGAAAAATTTTAACATTTTAATACTTTTTCTAAAAAAAATTACAATTCTTTTAAAAGTAAACCTTTATACTCATCTAAAACTTTCTGCTTAGCCTTCTTTGTAATCTCCCCCGATGTAATAAAAACAGTAGGCAATCTCTTGTTTTGACCTTGCAAGTACGCAGAACTCAAATCCCCTTCATTACATTTCTTTTTAGCTTTTGCCTTACAAAAATAATCAGTAACCCCAAAAGGCGTATTTAAAGATATAATAAATTCAAAATCAGAATTTTTCCTAATTAATTTAGCATCTTTAATCTTTATGCCATTATCAAGAAAAAAAGACTTTAAACGCTGAAAAAAATCATCATCAAAATCCACATCTCCTGAGATAGTTGTTTGACCAACAGATTTTTTAGAAGAATTATCCTCAACAGATTTTTTTTCAACTCTCTTTTCTTGTAAAGCTTCTTGATTATTTGAATTATTAGAAGATGCAACACTACCTTGAGGAGAAGACGCACTCTTTTTTTCTTCAACAGGCGTCTCTTCAACAACTTTAGTTTCTTCAACGCTACTTTTCTTTTGCAAGGACTCACCCTCATCTTTTTGAGAAACTTTTTCCTCTTCAAGAGAAGATTCAACAACTGGTTTTTGAACCCCTTTAACTAAATTAATAGCCTCATCCTCAGATAATAAATACCACCGCCAATAAAGACGTGCCTCTCCGCCAACATCTAATTCTAATTTCTTAGCAAAGTCAGGAATATTTCTCAAAGAAACACGAGTTAGAGGCTCTTGAGAAGAATCTTTTAATACTTTTTCTTGCTTTAAAATCTCAAAAACTTTTTTATCTTTATCATTTAAATATTTGTAGAGTAATTCTAATTTAGACTCCTGACCTTTAACATAATAAAAAGGACTACCACCCATTTTCACATGAGTATATTTAATAAAACCTTTTGATGAGAGAGTAGATAATGCAGCGCCTATGGTGATACTATCGCCTTTGCCCAAGAACTTACGAATATCCATAGGAATCATAGGGCCGCGAGTTCGAACCGCTTGTAAAACATCATCCGAATCAACTAAATCAACGAACATAAAAAAAAGATATACAAACAAGTTTATAATTCTTTTCATAAAAAAAATATTTAAAAAACAACAAATGAAAATAAACAAAGTAAAAATCTAATAGAAAACAATATAAAATATACGCTATTTCTTATGAGAAGATGACAATAATATTAGGACTTACAACCTCACATCACGACGGAGCAATATCATTAGTCGTGGATGGAAAATTAAAAGGCGCAATTAGTAAGGAAAGATATACCCGCGTAAAAAAAGACGGATATGGAAATGATAGAGACCTAATAATAAAATTCTTACAAGAACACAACTTGCAACCAAAAGATATAGACTACGTCGCATTTTCCGATGATACACAACTTGTAAAAAGCGAGACACAACAATACATAAAATTCTACAAAAACGAAAAAAATTTTCAGCCAGAAAAATCAATAACAATGACATCACCACACCACGAAGTAGAAGCAGAAATTGATGGAAGAAAAATACCCGCATACCAAGTACAACACCAACTAAGTCACTGCGCATATACTTTTTTTACAAGTAATAAAAAAAACGCGGTCTGCGTTAGCATGGATGCGAGCGGACCAGACCCACTTTGCTCATCCATTATAGCAAAAGGAGAAGATACAAAAATAGAAATAATAAAATTTCCCGAGTTACAAATAGGTAATTTTTATAATATGATGACACCATACATAGGCCTAGGACCAGGACTGTTTAAAGCAGGCTCATTAATGGGACTTGCAAGCTACGGAGAACCAAATGATTTTGCAAAAGAAAAATGGCAAGAGTGCAAAGAATATGATATGAGAACAAGGCCGTTTATAGAAGAAGAGAGAAAAGGATACGATTATGAATTAACATGGCTCGAACTCACAGGCGGCATACCTAATAACCACGATGAAAAGTTTTTCAAAAAAGACTCCGATAAAGCAAAAGAAATCGCGGCATCAGTACAATACATATTTGAAAAAGTAATACTTGATGAGATAAAAAAAGTATATGAAGAAACAAAAAATTTCCACGAAGACAACATCTGCCTTACAGGAGGAAGCTTTTTGAATTGTAATGTTAACACATTAATAAAAGACGAAACAAACTTTAAAACTATAAATTTATCCCCTGCGTGCGGAGATGACGGATTAGCTGCAGGTGCGGCATTGTACGTAGCGCACCACATATTAAAACTCCCAAGAAAAAAATACAAACCAAAAGAAGTGATGTATTTAGGCGGAAAATATGATGTGCCGAAAAACATAGGTGAAAAATACGAACCTAAAAAAATTGCAAAATTACTAAGCGAGGGCAAAGTCATCGCATGGTTTCAAGGAAGATCAGAATTTGGCCCACGAGCATTAGGAAACAGATCCTTATTAGCAGATCCCAGAAATCCAAATATGAGAGATCACCTCAATTTTAATGTTAAACACAGAGAATGGTTTAGACCCTACGCGCCTAGCGTTTTAGCAGAGAAAAGCAAAGACTGGTTTGACTTCGATGACGATAGCCCATACATGTTATTTACAATGAACGTCAAAAAACCAAAGAAAGTACCCGCAATAACACACGTAGATGGAACTGCCAGAATACAAACAGTTAGAAAAGAAGACAACCCAAGATATTATGAGCTAATACAAGAATTTGAAAAAATTACAAAAGTACCAATGATACTTAACACCAGCCTAAATGGAAACGGAGAACCCATACTAGAAACACCCGAAGACGCATTTAATTTCTTAAAAAAAGCAGAATGCGACTTATTAGTAATAGAAGATAGAGTAATAAAAAAAGAAGATCTTAACGATCAAAAATAGTTTTAGGAGTCAAAATACTAACTAAACCAGACTCATAATCACCATTCAAACCAGACCTCTGAAAGTTTTCAAAAATAGGTTTATTTCTCAAATAAGCAAGATTTAATTGAGATCTTAAACGAGTCAAATCTTGATTTTCAGGTTTTATAGCATCAAAAGTATTCAAACGAATACCATTAAGAGAATTTCCTAAAAATTTACCATCCCCAACATAACTACCAAGAATTAAAGAAACATCACCAACAAAACCACCAGACCCCTCATCAGGCACCACTCCTGAAATTAAAACCCCCCGATACCCTTCTTTACACAAAGGACTATTTCTCTCAGAGAGGAAGAAGCCACTATGAGCAACACCATCCCCGAACAAATTACCAGGTTCTCTTTCTGAGAAAAATAATGATTGTTCAAACATATAATCTAATAAACTAACAAAATCATCAGATAAAAAATTATTTTTAATTAAAGGAACATCTCGAAAATTCTTTGACTGATGCAAAAAATAATCTAAACAATTCACAGACACACTTTCTTGAGCAACGCCATCAAAAGAAACCTTTAACCCTCCAAAATCCTCATCTAAATAATTAGCAGAAAAAGCAGCTTCAGCATATTCTTGGCCTGTACCCTTTAAAATTAAATCTCGAACTAATAAATCAGAGTTACTAACAGCATCGTACCTGGAAACTTTTTCAACTGTTTTAAACATTATATCCTGCTCCAACATAAAATCACCTTAAAAACATAAATTTAAGAATAAAAAAACAATATATAAAACTTTCCAAAATTAACTATCAAAAAGTAAAAACAAAAAATTAGTTTGAATTCCCCCTGAGAGCTTCCGCAGACATCAATTTTTTAACCGCTAAAACAAAAGCAGCCTCCCTTAAAGTTAAAGAACGATTCTTTGATTCAACAACGAGTTCATCTAACGCGCTTTTCATTTTAGATTCTAATTTATCTAAAACAACATCCTCGTCCCAGTAAATCCCAGAATTATTTTGAACCCACTCAAAGTAACTAACAACAACCCCTCCAGCGTTAAATAAAACGTCAGGGAGAACAATAACACCTCGCTTAGCAAGAATAACATCAGCATCCCCCGTAGTAGGACCATTAGCAAGCTCCGCGATTATCTTAGCCTTAATATCCTCGGCGTTGTCTTTAGTAATTTGATCACCAAGCGCGGATGGAATCAAAATATCAGTATCGAGCAACAATAACTCATCCCCTTCAATAGGAGTTCCTTGAGAAAAATTCTTTAAAGAACCAGTACTTTTTTTATGCTCTATTAAAGACGGAACGTCAAACCCCTCTGGGAAATGAATAGCTGATTTAGAGTCACTAACACCAATTATTTTATAACCCCTATCAAAAAGCAAACGAGCAACATGCATACCCGCATTACCAAAACCTTGAATCACAACACGCTTTTGAGTATCAAATAATTTGACAGCCTCCTCTAAAACATAAACACCACCCATAGCAGTAGAGTAACTACGAACCTCGCTGCCACCAAGATCTAAAGGCTTACCTGTAATAACACCTGGCGCTTTAACACCTTTAATTTTCTCAAACTCATCAAGCATCCAAGCCATGACTTGAGGATTAGTATAAACATCAGGCGCAGGAATATCTTTATTAGGACCTATAAACTCGTGCATGGCTTGAATAAAACCACGACTGACCCGCTCCAACTCAGATTTAGATAAAGATTTAGGATTAATAGTAACCCCGCCTTTACCACCCCCATAAGGAACGCCAACAACAGCATTTTTAATAGCCATCCAAAAACTAAGCGCTTTAACCTCCTCTAAATCCACATCAGGATGAAACCTAACACCTCCTTTAAAAGGACCTCTAGCATCATTATACTGAACCCTATAGCCTTGAACTATTTTAATAGAACCATCATCTAACTTAATAGGAAAAGATGTTTGAATAACTCGTTTAGGAGATAATAAAACTTCATAATTGTCAATACCTGCTTTTTTAGCAGCAATCTCTAATTGATTTAAAGCATTCGAAAAAGGATTCATAAATATCACCAAGAAGTAGAAAGACAAATTTATTTATAAAAGATTTGGAGAACGAACAAAAAAAACACAAAAAAATGAGAAAACGAAGAATAAACACAAAAAAATAATTGTGAATAAAAAATTTAAGTGAGAAAAACCAAGAAACAATTTTAATGAACATACTGGATAATGCAGTCTTGAATTATTGTGAGCGAAAAGAAGAAACACAGTATGAGTCAAACTATATGACTTATGAAAAAACGTTCTCAGATATATGCACACAGCTACTTGAAAACATAAGAATAATTAGACAAGAGAAAAACAAAAATGAAAAATTACTCTTTGAATATAGCACGTATATTTATTTTCTAATCCCCTCAATAATAGGCAGCGCACTAAATTATAAGGTTACCGTAGAGCAAGGATTGAGAATGCATCCAAAAGAGTATGTAGATTTAAATGAAAAAAACCATGAATACAGCCAAGAGGAGAGAACCGAAGCACACCACTTTTTTGTAAACAGCCTTCACATCGGAAGAAAAATTATGAATTTGGGAGATACTTTAGAACAAGAAATGGAAACATTTATACAAAAAACGCCCGATAAACTAAAAAATTTCCTATATTCCTCAACAATTGATGAATACACATACCTATCGTACCACCCTAAACGAATAAAAAAATTAAGCAACGAAATAATAACTGAAACAAAAAAACCATACATAATAGGAATAGCCCACGGAGCCATTTTACCAAGTATAGCACTCGCAAGCTTAATGAACAGCGAAAGCTACACAATACGCTTTTCACAATATAAACGAGAAGATAAAATGCCTATTATAAGTGAAACTGATAAAGAAGAGCTTGAAAAGGTTAAGAATAGAGATATAATATTAATAGATGAAGATCTTGCAACAGGAAAAACAATAAGTAACCTAAAGCAAAAAATCGAAAAAATAATTAAAAAAAGAGTTAAAACAGCCTCAGTTTTATTAGCACAAACATCAAAACATATACCAAATTTTTACTGTGACTACGTCAGATTATAAAAATAAAAAAGCCAGAAACAAGAAAATATAAAAGAATTAAAGCTTTTTACAAAAAAAAACGGACCACAAAAAAAGAGAAAAAAAGATGCTAAAGCTAACAATTAAAAAAACCTTTTAAATAATAAAGCATTACCAAAAAAATATGAGCGATATAAAAAGACAAATAGCATACAAATGCTCCATAAAACATTTGCAAGAAGCAGAATATGTACAACAACAAGGAGTAAACCCTAATTATCTAAACCTAAACAATATAAAAGTCTCAAGAGTTAATTTAATCGCGCTTTTAGTATCAAAGGAAGGAAATGTACTAACATTAGATGATGGAACAGGGCGAATACAGGTAATGATATTTGAAGACAGATTAAGAAATAAAATCCCAGAACTTGGAAAAATACTTCTTTTAATAGGAAAAATAAGAGAACACGAAGAAACCCGCTTTTTAGTCCCAGAGATAATAAAAGAACTAGAAAACCCAAAGTGGTTAGAGTATAGAAAAAAAGAACTTGAACAAATAAAACACATAATTAAAACACCAGAGAGAAAAAGAAAAGAAAAAACAACCATAAAACCCGAAGTAATAGAAAATTATCAAGAAAAAATCATTAATAAAATACAAGAATTAGACGATGGAGACGGAGCCAACTACCAAGATATAATAAATTCTGTGAAAATAGATAAAGTAGAAGAAAAAATAGAAGAATTAATTAAAGAAGGCGAAATATTTGAAATAAAAGGAAAATTGAAAATATTATAGCAAAAAAAACACAAAAAATTAAAAACATTTAAAAAGTATTAATAACTAATAATAAAAATATAGCTTAATCCTAAGATTAAGGAGGGGATAAAAAAATGATTGGAGCAACAGAAATTATAATAATAATCGCCGCAGCAATATTTCTATTTGGCGGAAAAAAAGTAATTGAATGGGCAAGATCTGCAGGCCAGGCAAAAAAAGTCTACCATGAAGAAATGGAAAAATCAAAGCCTAAAAAGAAAGCTACAAAAAAGAAGAAAAAGGCTACAAAAAAGAAAAAATAAAGTAGCAAACAATTCTTTTAATTTTTTTAACCTTTTTTAAAACTTTTTTCTAAGAAAAATGACAGAAACAAACACAAACAAAATTCTTTGCATATACGCAGGTTACTCACCCCCACAACAAGATGCAAGTTGGGCTGGAAGCGAAATAATGCTGGAAAATCTGGCCGAAAGACTAACGCCACACTACGAAGTTCACATATTCGGCCATAACCATCCTAGAGAGGAAAAAAATAAAGTTAAATATCACAACGCAGAAGAATTATATGCGTTTCTACAAGAAAACGAAATAGAAATACTAATAATAAGCAGATACATACATTATTTTGTAGAATATCCTCACACATCAAAGAAAACATTTATCTGGGCACACGATAGATATTTTAACAATTATTGGAATTTTCAAAATTTACATGATGAAGGCAGAAATGTTATACAATACAAAGATAAACAAATAAACAAATACATAGCCTTAACAAACTGGCATAAAGACTTTCTTCAACAAACATACAAAATAAGCCCCGAAAAAATAAAAGTAATAGGGAACGCAATAGATTCAAAAAATTGGGACGAAGATGAAGAAAAAGTAAAAAATAGATTCATATGGGCATCTAGTCCCGATAGAGGCCTTAAAACAGCAATAAACTGCTTTGAGAATATAACAAAAAAATACCCAGATGCAGAATTGCACGTTTATTGGAACTCCGATGATATTGAAGAAGATTTGATGAATAAAATAAATACTCAAAAAAACATAAAATTTCTAGGTAAACAAAGCAATAAAAAAGTAATAAAAGAATTTCAAAAAGCAGAATACTGGTTTTACCCTACAAGAACGCCTGAAACATATTGCATAAACGCATTAGAAGCGCAAAGAAGCGAATGCATCTGCGTTTCAACCAGCATAGGCGGACTTAAAGAAACAATAAGCGATAGAGGAATATTAATAGATTTTCAAGAAAATATGAGCGAGGAAGAATTTGAGAAAAAAGCAACAGAAGAAATGCTTAACATAATGCAAGATGAAGAGCGGAAAGAAAAATTAAAAAGAAAAAGCATAGAATGGGCAAAAAAACAGAACTGGAATGAAAAAATAAAGGTTTGGCTAGACTTGCTTGAGAGAGAATAAAAAAAAATGAAAAAAATTTGCTTGGTTAGCATCGTAAAAGACGAAGAACACATAATAGAAACTATGCTGAATAATATGAATCAATTTGTAGATGAGTTCATAATAGTAGATACAGGGTCAACAGATAAAACAAAAGAGATAATAAAAAAATTTTTTGAAGAAAAAAAAGTTAAAGGAAAATTATATGAGCGAGAGTGGAAAAATTTCGGACATAATAAAACAGAAGCATTACAAATAGCAGAAAAAGAATCAGAGAGCGACTACCTCTTATTTATGGATGCCGATAACACAATTGAAGGAAACCCTATATTCCCAGAAGATATGGATAAAGACTTATATTACTTAAAACAAAGCTACTCAAATGAAACAAATTATTTTTGGAGACAACAATTATTCAAAAAAGGACTCGATTGGAGTTATAAAGGCGTATTACACGAATACCCTGATTCAGACAATTTCAAAACAGAAGGCAGAATTGAAGGAAATTATTATTGTAAAGAAACACACCAAGGATCAAGAAATAAAAATCTAAAAGCAAAATATGAAAAAGACGCAATGATATTACTAGACGGGCTTCAAGAAGAACCTAATAATGAAAGATATATGTACTACTTAGGACAAACATATAATTGCTTAAACCAATTTAAGCTAGCAGCAGACTGGTTTTTAAAATGCGCAGAGACGACACTTTGGGATGAGGAAAGATATCATTCTCTATACCTTGCAGGAGAAGCATTATTAAAAATAGGCGAAGAAAAAAAAGGAAGATACTATTTACTAAAAGCATGGCGATTTAGACCTACACGAATAGAGTCAATGCATAAGTTGATGAGAGATTATAGGAACAAAGAACAACCCCTAGAAGCATATCAAACAGGGATGTTAATAAAAGATATACCAGAAAATAAAGAAGACATATTGTTTGTAGAACAAGAAACATATAATTGGAGAGTACACGATGAAATGACTTTAATCTGCCACGAACTAGGATTTATAGAAGAAGGCAGAGAACATTTCAAAAAAATGAAAAAAGTGCCAGAAAAAGAAAAAGAGAGAATAGAAAATAATAAAAAATTCTTTTAAAAAAAAAAGATTAAAGAGTGCAACCACTCAGATCAGCAAGAGTATCAAATTGCTGAACACCAGGATATAGCTGGCCATCAATCTTCCAAGTAGGATAACCAGTAACTCCTTCTGCCCTACACTCATTAGAATTTATATCACAATCAATAAAATTAACTAAATCCATAGACTCTCCAAACATATCTTTTTGCTGCTGACAAAAACCACACCACTCAGTACCATAAAAAATAGCATCTGATTCAGTCAAACAAGTAGCAAATTCATCAAACTCGCCACCCCCAGCAGAGCCAGGACTTGAAGTGTTAGAAACGGCAAAGATTATAACGCCAATAACTAAAACAAGACCGCCTGCGATAAAATACAAAGTGTTATCTTTTTTTTCTACGCGAGATTTTTTACTTCTCTTGCCCATATTATCAACCTCCAAAACTTAGGCAAACCAATTGAGAAATCAATTTACCTTTATTTACTTTTTGATAAACATCAAATCTTTTTACTTTTCAATAAATTAGCATTAGTAACAACACTAATGGATGATGCAGCCATTGCAACCTCTGCGATTACAGGATGAAGCAAACCAAACACCGCTAGAGGAATTGCAACCAAGTTATATACAAAAGCCCAAAACAAATTCTGCCTAATCTTCTTAAATGTGACAACAGATAAATTAACAGATTTAACAACTCCAAACAAATTACCTTTAACCAAGACAATATCAGCAGTCTCAATAGCAATATCAGTACCTGTACCAATAGCAATACCAACATTAGCCTGCTTTAAAGCAGGAGCATCATTAATACCATCCCCAACGAAAACAACAGAACCTTCTTTTTGAAGATCTTTAATGACACGCGCCTTCTCATCAGGCAAAACCTCAGCGATTACTTCTCTAATACCTGCTTGAGATGCAACGCTTTTTGCAGTAAGCTCATTATCACCAGTCAACATAACAGTTCTAAAACCCCTTTTATTTAACTCAGCAATAGAACTCGCAGAATCCTCTTTAATAGTATCAGCAATACCAAGTAAGCCAATAACCTTTTTATCTTTAGAAACCAACATCACAGTTTTCCCCTGCCTCTCCAACGAAGAAATATCATCATCTAAGCTAGAAAAAGCAATATTTTTTTCAGAAAAAAACTTTTTACTACCAACAAGCATCTCACTACCCTTAACAGACGCAAAAACGCCCTTGCCCCTAATTATTTTAAAATCATCAACATCAAATAAAGACGCACCACTACTTGATGCGTGAGAACAAACAGCCTTTGCTAGAGGATGCTCAGAATTATACTCGACACTATACGCCAAAGATAATAATTCCCCCTCAGATACCCCAGATGGAATAATATCAGTTACATCAGGTGCGCCTTTAGTAATAGTCCCTGTTTTATCAAAAACAAATATTTTAGAGTCTTTAAGCGTTTGAATAGCCTCACCTTTACGTATAAGAACACCATTATTCGCACCCATACCAGAACTCACCATTAATGTCGTAGGCGTCGCCAAACCCAATGCACAAGGACACGCAATAACTAAAACAGCAATACCCGCAAATAACGCTAAAGAAATGTTAGACACATCAAGATTCACCCAAGGAACAAAAGAAAAAAAAGATGCGACACCCCTTAAAAAATCAGGGAACACAAGCCAAGATAAAACCGTTAAAAAAGAAATAACTAAAGTTATAGGAACAAAACAACTAGTTATTTTATCCGCGTATTCTTGAATTGGAACCTTACTACTCTGAGCCTCCTCCACTAAACGAATAATCTGATTTAAAAAAGTATCTTTCCCAATTTTCTCTGCGCGAACATGAAGCAAACCATCCTGATTGATAGTTGCGCCTATAACTTTATCACCAACCGCTTTTTCAACAGGAATACTCTCACCAGTCATCATAGATTCATCAACACTACTCTCCCCTTTAATAACCACGCCATCAAGAGGAACTTTCTCACCAGGACGAACAACGAGAATATCACCTAACGAAACATCCTCAACAAGCAACTCAACCTCCGCGCCATCTTTTATGACATTAGCAGTTTTAGCCTCAAGAGTTAAAAGCTTCTTTATAGCTTGACTTGACTTACCTTTAGCTTTAGCCTCAACGAAACGACCCGTTAAATGAAAAGCCATGATCATAGCACCAATCGCGGCATAATTTTCAACAGGATAAAAGAAACTTATAGGCCCTGTTAAAAAAGAAACAACAGTACCAAGCATGATTAGAGAATCCATATTAAAAGTCCTATTAAATAAAGACTTAAAACCAGAAACTATAACATCAAAACCAAAAAAGAAAATGACAGGAATTGAAAATAAAATATAAAACGAATTAATAAAAAACATAAAACCCATAAAAACATCCATGAAAAACATGTGAACGATCATAAAGAGCGCAATAGGCAAAGTAAAAACCCAAGAAAAAAACATTTTACGCCTTGCAAATCTCAAATTTTTAATTTCAGCAGAAACAAAATCCTCAGATTTTTTTGACAGAGAGTACGAACCAGACTTTTTTATATTATTGAGAAGATCTTCTTCAGCAAAACTCCCTTTAACATATAACTTGTTAGTTGCAAGATTAACCCTTGCCTCACGCACACCTTTAGTTTTTTTTGCAAGCTCCTCAACGCGCCTAACACACGAGGCACAATGCATACCTTCAACATTATAATCTTTCATAAAGCTACCTCAATTAAACGAACAAGCACCTTGGTTCGAACAAGATTCACCATCACCACCACAAGAACCAGAACAAGAACTACAAGAAGCACCACGAGCAGCGCAACCAGCGCAAGAACTCTCTACATTACTTGTGTCAGTACCTGCAAACTCTGAGCTTGAAACCTCATCTAAACCATCATATGAAGCAGGAAATTCTTCAAATATCTCAGCTTCAAGAATTTTTTGAGGAGATGTAACTTCTACATCGTATGTAACTTCGAAATTGTATGGAAATGAATAACGAACATTTTGAACCCCCTCTAAAGCACCAACCTCATTAATTATTAAAGGTGCATGCCCAGAACAAGGAATTGTAACTTCCATATCAAAAACCTCCGAGTCCTCAGTCGCAGTAGATGAAGATGCTGCAGCAAAATTAGCAGATAGAGGAAATATCACAAGGAATAAAGCCAAGTTTATACCAATAGTAATAGTGTATAAAGTCGCTAAATATTTTTTTTGCCGCCTAACACCATCAAAATTAAGAAAGCCATTTCTCCTCAAATAAATTAGAGCAGAGATAGTTGCGAAAATAAAAGATATAAAAATTAGAGCGTAAAAAAAAGACGCGCTCATCATTAAAGGCCTTAACAAGTTCATAAAAAAAGACGCGCCCAAAACAGATGCTAAAATAAAAACTATGCAACCCGCGTGAGGTAACAACCCATAAAGCAAGCCTTGCCTTGTAGCACTTGATTTAGATGTAGAATAACCCGTTCCACTTATAATTTTCTTTAAAGACGCGAGAGTCGTAGTAGATGAATGCTTGATTACAACTTCTTTATTCTTCAAAGAAACTTTTGCAGATAAAACCCCTTTTTCATTTTCAAGAGCTTTCTCTACTTTGCTTTTACACGCAGAACAAGTCATGCCATAAACAGGCAGCTTAGACCTCATATTTTTATTTTTTTGCGATTTCATAGAAACATAGTAAAGTGAAACACTTTATTAAATAAAACGCGAAACTAGTTTCAAGAATGCTTTAATATAACAACATTAGTCATGCCACGCCTTTTCCGCTCAACTAAGTCTTTACCCTCAAGCTTGTCTAAAATACGCGTTACTTTAACCTTAGATAAATCAGTTTTCTCAACGAGCGATGATTGAAAAATTGTTCCGTCCTCCTCAATAATTAAATCAAGCACAATTTTTTCATCAGGAAGAAGACCTTCAAATAATTCTTTTTTAACAATACCTTTTTTATTCTTAGAAGATGAAGGCTCATGACGATCACCAAAAAAAACAAAGTATAAACCAATTAATAAAACAATCACCATTAAAGCAATAGTTAAATTAGTGTGAAACCTAATAGACCCCCACATAGGACATGACGCACCATGATCACATGACGTGTTAACAATCTCAGATAATGCTCTGTTGAAAAAGAAAATAACCACCCCAAGAATTACAGAGAAACTTGTAATTATTAAACCGACTTGCTTGTTTTTCATCAAAGAAAGGAAAACACCTTTTGTATTTATATCTTTTCAAAAAAAATAAATTAAAAAGAAGGAAGCTCTTTTAAAATCCTTGAATTATCAAGACCGCTATGAATCTTAAAAGATTTACCACAATAAACACAACGCTTAGATTTCTTAGAAACATCAGACCTACTTTTAACCCTAGGCGCTACTTTTTGATTATTGCCACACTTATCACATCTAACTAATAAAAGCATGATATACAACAATTAAAACATATTTAAAAATAATTTTACCACGCGTGTCCAGTGCAACCTTTTTATAAAATAAAAAACAAAGAAAATGAAGATATTGCAATTAAAAAAGACACAACTATTAGAGCTTGAGAGAAAGATATTTTTTGAACATCTTCTTTTTGCTTAATACTGCAAACACCCCCTGGGCAGTGCTTAGCTTGACCAGGATAAATAAAATTGTATAATTTACAACCAATACAAATACCAAAGGATGTCTCAAAAAACAATAATATTAAACAAAAAAAACAAATGGCTAAATTAATAATACCGCGAACATCAAAAACAACTAATAAAAAGAACATTAAAAGAGACATTAAAAAACCAATACTCCAAGCAAAACGCTTTTGCGGAGCACCCACGTACTCAACGTCTTGATTTTTTACAAATAAACGACCAATAACTAAACTAGGAGAAAATTTAGGATTTATAAAAACACGAATAGTAAAATCAATTAAAAAAGCAGTCACAAATATTTTTATGAAATCAAAATTGCCAAGAAACCAAGCATTACTAAATGCAAAAACTGCAAAGAAAAAAAGAATACCTGCGCCCGCTCTAGCTTCTCGCTCATTTAAAACTCGCACACTATAACCTTTAACCTTTTCACCGAAATAAAATATATTTGACATAAAAACTGTGGAAAAAACAATTACTTAAAAAAGCAACTGAGTACATCAAAAAAAACAATAAAAAATGAAAAACACAAAAATAAATACAAGATAAAGTTTTTAATACAAAACCAATTTCTCTAACAATATGAAAATAAAAATAGAAAAAACAAAAGAGGAAAAAAATTTGAAC
The DNA here is from genome assembly GCA_964501945.1 of uncultured Methanosarcinales archaeon. Taxonomy (GTDB): domain Archaea; phylum Nanobdellota; class Nanobdellia; order Woesearchaeales; family 21-14-0-10-32-9; genus 21-14-0-10-32-9. The sequence goes on along the minus strand of CAZCTY010000009.1, from coordinate 14,651 downwards.
TTTGAGGGAAAATGCTCAGATTTATTAGAAAAACTAGACATAAACCCCGAGGAAGTCCTCATAGTTAAAAACAACGAGCTCGTCTCACTTGACGATGTATGTGAGGACGATGATGAAATAAGATTACTAAGCGTGGTCTCAGGAGGATAAAGTGAATTGCAAAAAGTGCAAAAATAAAAGCATTATAAGCAACTATTGCAAAGAGCACTTCACAGAGTACTTTGAAAATAAAGTAAAAGATACAATAAAAGAATTTGACTTAATAAAAAAGGATGAAAAAATATGCGTCGCGGTTAGCGGAGGAAAAGATTCAATAGTATTATTATACTTGCTGAATAAGTTTAAATACAACGTTTTTGCACTCGCAATCGATGAAGGCATAAAAGGATATAGACAACAAACAATAGATTTTTTAAAAAAATTCTGCGAGAAACATAAAATACCATTAGAAATTAAAAGCTTTAGAGAAGAGACTGGAAAAGATTTAGATGATATGAAACACATAGGACCTGCGTGCAATGTCTGCGGGACATACAGACGATTTATGCTAAATAAATACTCCCAAGAATACGATAAAATCGCAACAGGACACAATTTAGATGATGAAGCACAAGCAGTTTTTATGAATTTGTTTAAAGCACAAACAGAACTATTCGACAGACAAGGACCAAAAACAAAAGAAGGACGAGGATTTACACAAAAAATAAAACCCCTATATAAGCTAAAGGAAAAAGAAATACTCGCATACGCGTTTATTAAAGGATTTGACGTGCCAACAGAAGAATGCCCATATACTCACCTATCGTTTAGAGCAAAAGTTAGAGAATTTATTAACAGAGAAGAAGCAAAAGAAGAAGGAATAAAAAAGAACATAGTAGAAAAATTTTTAGAAATAAAAAAAAATGATGATGAACCAATAATCACAAATACCTGCAAAGAATGTGGATACCCTTCACAAGAAGATATTTGTAAAGCTTGCAAATTAAAAAAAGAAATTTAAAAATTAATCATCATTAACTTTTCTTTTATCATCATCCAACTCATCAACCGCATCATCAGATGAACTTTCTTCTTCGCTATAAGAATCATCTTCTTCGGAATTTTTTGGAGAAAGCTCGTCTGATTGTTCAGAAGATTCCTCAACATCGCTTTCATCATCACTTTTAGGAGAATAGTCTTTAGTTAAATCCTCAATTTGCTTATCAATTTGACTCACCAAATCAGGAATAGAAGTATCATCATTTTCAGTATCACTAAAATCCACGCTTTTATTACCCTCCTCCTCTAAATTGTCATCATCTTCTTTAAAATCTTTTTTATCAATCGAGGATTCTTCACCAAGAATTTCTTTAGAATCTTCATCCGCTTTAGTTTTAAAAGATTCTATATCTTTTTCAGATTCGTCAATTTTTTGCCTTGTAATCTCAAATTTTTGTTCAAAATCATTTAAAAAATTATTTTCTTCTTGATGAGTTTCTAAAGTTTTTTCTAACTTTTTCATCCTCTCAAGAATTTTATCATCAAATTTAGAATCAGACTCATCCTCATCCGACTCATAAACTTCTAATTTTCCTAGCCTATCAGGCTTTTTCACATCCTTAAATAACTCCCCTAGTTTAGAGTCTCCTTCAATGTCAAAGTAATCATGAAATTTACTCGTTAATTTAATTTTATAAGTCCTACCTTGCTTTTCACGAGTGACAAAACCTTTTTTTTCTAAAAGAGGAATATGATCGTAAATAGAAGAACCCCTGATATCTTTAACCTCAGATTGAAGAACAGGATTTTTGTATGCAATAACAGCTAAAGTCTCCATGACTGAGCGAGGCATTTCTGCATCAGAGACAACTTCTTTTATAACGTCTGTGTACTCTTCTTTGACATTAAGCTTCCAGCCATCAACGTCTTCGAAAATAGCTAAGCTAGTGTCTGCATCAGAGTATTTATCTTTTAGTTTCTTCAATTCCTTTTTAATTTTATTTTTAGGAATTTTTGATAAAACAACTAATTCTTCCTCACTTAAGTATTTACCCGAGGCAAAAAGTAATGCTTCAAGTTTTTTCCAGCCATCCATACACTAAAAGATGAGCTTGCTGTTTTTAAACTTTTTTATTAAAAACAAAAAAATAACAAATAGTTATAAAAACAATATAACTATTTAAATATTTATATGAATTAAAAACCCAAAATATTTTTAAGTAAAAACAAATACCAACAAAGCATGAAATCAAAAGAAATAAAAGAATACTTAGAACAAGGATATTTACAAATCAACGTTTTATTCGAAGTCGTAGGAAACCCAAAAGAACACGTACAGTTAATGATACAGAAAGTAATAGAAGGAATAAAATCAAACAAAGACATAAAAATAATAAATGAAGACTACGGAGAAGCAGAAGATGCAGGAGACGGACTATGGGGAACCTTCTGCGAGACAGAACTACTAGTAAAAGACTTAAAAACAACATCTTGGATAGCATTTAATTTCTCACCAGCTTCAATGGAAATAATACAACCAGAAGAGTTAACGATGAAAGATAAAGAAATAACAGACTTCCTAGGAGATTTACTATCACAACTACATCAAAATAACATGAACGCAATAAAAGCAAAAAACGACTCTAAAGGACTATTATTAAATCTAAATAAATTAATGAGAAACACAGTACTATTAAGTTTAAAAGAGAAAGATAAAAACATACAAGATATAGCCAAAAACGTAGGAATAGAAGAGAAAGGACTACAACCACTACTAGATGCAATGATAAAAGAGAAAACAATCACAAAAGAAAACGACTTATACAAAAGAATAAAATAAAAAAAGTCAATCTTTCCTTAAAATATAAAACAAAGAAACACCGAATACAAATAAAGATATGAAGATATGAAATAAGACAAAAAATAAACCCATATCCCTACCAGAATCAAATTCTTCTTCGCCTAAAGCGCGCTGCACAAAAACAGATTCCGCCTCAAAAATAACAGCCGAACCAATTACATAAACTTCAGACACATAAGGGCGAGACTCAAATACATAAACATCATCAAAAACCCCAGTTAACTCTGTTGACGCGGAACGCCACGGAGAATTCTTATAGAATAAAAAAACATCATCAGAACTCAAATTATTAGACGATAACCAAGACTTACTAACATTGAATTCAACATCTAAATAACCAGACTCATTTGACTTGTTAAATTTAAAAGCCCTGTAAATAAAACCATCAAAATCGCGAAGAGAAGAATCAGAGAAATCCTCAACTTCAGTTATATCCCCGGGCAAAAGTCCTTTTTTTGAAAAAGAAATACCAACAAAAGATTTGTTCTCAACAAACTCAGAGCTAGAAACGTTATCTTCCACAAAAGAATCAACATCATCTTCTAAAACCGGAGGCGGCGCAGAAACCCCGCCAGAAGTAGTACCCCCAGATGATGCGGTGCGAGAAGTATCTTCTCTAACATCCACCAAGAAAGTGTTGCTTGACGCGTTAAGTAAAAAAAGAGAAGCATTCACACCAACAACATAAGAACCTGAAGTATCATGATTTAAGGTTAATATGTCCCCATCAAGATTAAATGAAACATCGTCACCAATTAATTCAAAAGAAGGACTGCCCCCACCAAATGAGAAATGATTAGATAAATTAATATCCACACTAGAACCGCTAAGAAAACTTACATCAGATATGTTATTAGAATAATTAAAATAAAGAAAAGGATCACGTACAGATACATTAAAAACATTGCTCTTGGCAAAAGATGAATTCAAAGAAGCATTTATTTGCATAGAATAAGTGCCCGACTTGTTAGTAATTATAACCAACTCTTCATCATCTTTAAAAAAGAAATCAAAGGAAGAAGATACATTAAAAACAGGACTTTTTTTGCCAAATAAGAAAAAATCAGAGAAATTAATAGATAAATTCTCAGAAGAGAATACAAAAAAATTACTAATATTTTTTTCAAAAGTAATATCAGACACAGAGATAAAAAAATCATTAGATAATAAACTCAGCGTGTCATTGAATGTATCAACAGAGACATTAACATTAGTAGAGTAAGAACCCGCAGGTGTTGAACTTAAAACAAGAAGCGAAGAATCGTTAAAAGACTGATTTAAAGAAGTATTAGTAAATGATGCAGATAAATTAAAACCTTCAAAATTAAAATAATCTGAAATATTAATAGATAAATTATTCAACGAATTAAAAGTTATATTGTCAAATAAAACTATCTGCTCCAAATAAAAATCAGAGAGATTCATGAATTTTACAACAGAGTCCTCAAAATAATTATCAGATGCAGAGTGATTTAGAGTTAAAACATAAACCCCAGGATTTGAAAACAAAAAATTAGACGCATTTTCAAACGATACAAAAACATCATCAATAAATAAAGACAAACCACTAGTATTAGCATCAACTATTTCTAAAGACAAATTATAATACCCAAGATTTCCCTCAGAGTAAGACGTGTTAGAACCATTAATCAATAAATCAAAATCAGGACGCTTTTTTACAAAGAAAGAATCAATAAAAGATTCATTAAAGAATTCATTAGACGAGTTTAACACAACTTTATAACCCCCTGAGGCGTTAAGTAAACTATTAGGCGAGGACGAGTTTAAAAAAATAGAACTTGAAGAATTATTAGAACTAAAAATAATTTCTTTAGAAGGATCAAAAATTTTCAGAGAAGAATTAAAATCAGCCAAACTATTAACACCCCAAGAAACATTAAGAGAACCGTTAAACAATTCTATTTTTTCATTGGAAACATTAAGTGATAGAGATAATGAGTGAGATAAATTTTTGTGCTCTACAACCAAAGTAGATAAAGCCCTAGACGCGTTAATTTTTTTGTGAGACGTGTCACCATCAAGTATTTCATCACCCGTATTTTTTAAAAATTCGTTTATTTCATAAGGAGACATAGAAACATTCAAAATATCCAAGTACTGATTTAATAGAGCAATAACACCAGAAACGTGAGGCGTAGCCATGCTAGTACCCCACTTAGGACCATAACCACCATCCACCACAGTAGAATTAACATTTGAACCTATTGCAAACAACATATCAGAAGGCCAACGGTTAGAAAAAGAAGATATACTGCCCGATTTATCAACGCTACCAACACGTATAGCACTCTCAACACACGCAGGAGACGATACAGCACCAACAATACCATCATTTCCTGTAGCAGCAACTACGCTAATATTATTAAAAACGGCTAAATCAATGGATGATCTGAAAGGAGAGTTATTGCAAAAATCAGAAGAGTTAGAACCACCTAAGCTCATACTTATAGAAGAAATGTTAAACCTATCAGCATTACTAATACAATAACTTATCCCCGCGATTATATCTGATTGTAACCCTTTACCCTCATTATTTAAAGATTTAACACCAACAATACTAGCACTAGGCGCCACACCACTAATACCCCCGCTCGCCGCGACAATACCTGAAACATGAGTGCCATGACCATCAACATCAAAAGGATCGAAAGAATCATAAGCAAAATCATGACCACCAATGACTTTATCACATTCATAATCAACAAAAAAACCATTAATTGATGTGATATTAAAACCCCTGTCTGTAACCATATGATCAGATGTAAAGACAATTTTAACAGTATCCCCAGGCACCTTGATTGATTCAAAAGAACCCAAATTCCCAGAATAAAATTTTATTAATTCATCATTAGAATCATATAAAGAGACACGATCAAACCACTCTTCTGTTGCAAAGTCAGAAAAAAATATGGAAACAAAGTCAGCACCGTGAACACTTAAATAATAAACTTCCTCAAGATTATTAGAATAATTACTAGGATAATTAGGCGAAGTTATAGACTCAGATAAAACTTCTTCTTGAACTTCTTTTGAATAAAAAGAAGAACAACCACCAAGATCAGGATGCGTATAATCAACACCTGTATCGATAACACAAACACTCTGACCTTCACCTTTAATAGGCTTGCCCCCCAACTCAAAATCCCAAAAATCATCAACACCTTGAAAATCAACAGAGTCTTGCAATAATTTACTAACTTCCTCATCAATAAAAACATCTTTAACGAAAGGATGATTTGACAAACGAGTATACGAAGTATAATCAACAGAACCTGCAAAACCATTAAATAATTTAAATTCGTGCCTTAAAGAAAAAAGATTAATATCGTCAATGACAAAACGCTTCATTAAAGCCTCCAGTTCCCGAATTTTATTTTCATCAAAAGAAGAAACACCTTCCCAAGAAGAGACCTCAACAGGGTCTTTTAAAAAAACAATCACATCCAAAGAATCGAAAGAAGCAACACTAGCAGATCTGAAAGGCTCTTTACTAATTTCAGAAGGAGTTTTTAAGTCAAATTCATGAAACAAAGATTTATCATCAAAGGATGCTGTAGCAAAAGACGTACAAAGAACAAATACTATAAATAAATAGAACGCGCGAAATAAATACATAATATTTAAGAAGAAAAGCCAGTATATAATTATTTCTTTTTAGCTAAAGACAAAATCTCTTTTTTGAATAAAAATAAAATAGAAATAAAAGCTAACACGAAAAACAAATACTCCCTATCAAAACTAAAAAAAGAAAAAAACAAAGAAGACTCTTCGGCATCAACCTCAAAAGTATCCACGTCCTCTAAATTATCATTCGAGTCATTAATAGAGACATTAGACTGACTCATGGAAGTGTTTAACGAGGAGTTAAAAACCTCAAAGTCCGCACATAATTTCTCATTAGAAAAATTTTTTTCACAAAAATCTTCACAATCTTCAAAGAAAATTAATTCATCAGAATTGCTTAAATTTAATTTTAAAAAAGAAACATCTCTAACTTTCCCCTCAAAAACTAACTCAACAACGACTAACTCATCAGGATATGAAATATTTACAGGAATCGAGGAAGGAGACATGTTCGCAGGTTTATTAAAAGATCCAATAGACGAGTAAGCTCTCAAAAAAGAACCCTCAGGCGCATCCCAAGAAACCAATACGTTTAGAGAACCATCAAAGTTTTGCTTGCGAGTATAAACGTTGTTAATAGAAAAAATATCCTCATCTAAAACATCAGAGCCTTTAATTAAAATAGGCAACGATTTTTTTAACCCAAGACCTTCAAAGACCAAATCATACTCGTGTAAACCAGAAGGAATATCCTCAGGAATCATAAAAGGCAACCTAAAATTAAAATCCTGATTTTGCCTAGAAATATAAAATTTTAAAACATCAGATTTTCTTTTACCTTCGCGCTCTAAAAAAACATCAACTAAAGACTTTAGAGTAGAACCCTTATGACCTTCAATATCTAAAAAAATAACCTCGCCAAAAGAGGCAGAGTCAACAGTTGAAATTATAAGCTCTGTTTCTTTAATTTTAGGATCAGCATCTTTAAAAGAGAAAGCTTTAGAATAAGTATTATTACAACCACTAATTTTTGCTTTTAAAAAGAAAGATTTTTCTAAAGAATCAAATCTCGGAGTATAAGATTTAGGCGCCTTAGAAGAAGTTTTGAGCTTGGTTTTAGTAATCTCACCAAATAAATCTTCAACCCAATATTTAACAGGATACTTAAACGAAGAATTATCCCAACAATCACGAATAATAAAAGAAACAGACTCACCTTTCTCATAAACATCTTTTTCAAGAAATAAATCAAGAGAACAATCACACATAGAAACAGAAACATTTTCTGAGAAATCAGATTTATTGTTATATGATGAAGTATTATCAACAATAGGCTCAAAATAAGAAACATTAGAAACATTAAGCCCTTGAGTCGCTATTATTTTACAATCCCAAAGATTAGACGTATTATGATCAATAAAGTTCAAAGGAGTTAGAGAAACACACAACTCATAAACCCCTTCTTCTAATGATAAAGACCCCATGCCAGATTGAGTGAACTTATTAATAGATCTGGATTTATTCCAAGAAAAATACAACGTTTTAGAAAAGTTTTCACCAAGCACAACATAAGAATTATTAGATGAAATAGAGTCATTGATAGAAATATTGTATAGGGAGGCATTAATTGAAAAGTGAAGTAAATCAGTCGTGCCAGATACATGATCTAAATTTTCAACACGAAAAAGAGAATCATATTCCTCACCTGGCTTTGGATTATCTAATATTACGCTTATTTCAACGTTTCTAATCACATCACTAGAAGCTACACTTGAGACTAACAAAAAAATAAAAATAACGCTTAAAGTAAACAAAACATTATTTTTTGCCATACGCAAAAGAGAAATAAAACTTTTTAATAATAACTACTATGAAAAAAATAAAAAATATACGAAAAAAAAAGAAAATCACTTTTTTGAACGTCTCTTTCTTCTTTTTCTAGGAAATAACAATAAAATAACGGTCCCTAAAAACAGAGCAAATAAGAAGAAGAAAGCCAAATTTAAAACACCAGGAATAAAACTAATCGCGACAAGTGCGAGAGCTCCAACGAACACTTCTAACCTAGCATCAGTGTATGAATTAAACATTTCAAGAAGTTGCTTGCCTACTAAGAACACACCGAAAGCCGGCGTTAATAATAACAATATCAAAAAAGAAAACATAAGCAAAAAACCAATAGGCGCTAGAAGTATAGAGATTAGAGAAAATAAAAATAACAAAGGAATAGCAAACATAGCAACAATACCTATCACTAAAGCCAACAAAGGCTTGTTTAAAGAAGCGCTCATAAAAGTATTTAATTTATTCCCAAAAATAAGCTGAATAAAAGATGCGAGAATAGCTAAAATTAAAAACAAAGTAACCTTTGAGACAAATAATTCTCTAGAAGACATCATATCTAATTCTTTTTCCTCAAAAACTATTTCCCCCGCGACAAAAAGACCCTCAGGCAACTCAGTTCCTTGCGGAACAGTTAAATCGCCAAGAACTTTAGTACCGGAACTAATAACAATATTTTTTCCAGTAATAACAAGATCTTTTTCAAAAACAGCATCAAGCTCTAAGTTTTCAACATCTAACTTGACAGAGTCATGAAACAAACCACTTATCTTAGCGTTAGACGATTTTATATTAGAACTGCCCTTAACAACGGTAGTGTTACTAATAACTAAACTATCACTAATAATTCTTAGTTCATTAAAAACATACACGTTAACATCAGCCTCACCAGCAATTAATCTTAAATCATCACCAATAACCCCTTGAACGCGTATCTCCCCAGAAATAGCATTTAAATCATCATTGACAGTTCCTTGAATGAAAGATCTAGCAGAGAGTAAGAATAAATCCCCCCCAATAGTTGTATCAATATCTTTTTCCATACCTAAAATATAAGTATTCCCCTCCTGATAATCAGTTATAGAAACCCTTTCAGCAGAAACAAAACCAGAAAATAACAACACCGCAAATACAAACATAAAAACCTTAAAATGCCTTGAATAAATATTTTTCATAAATACACCCATTAAATCATTTAAATTAATATAAAAGATGTAAAACGCACTATCTTAAATATTTTTTCATTATAGAGTAGTTTCAAACATTCTTTTCTATAGAGAAAATAAATGGAAAGTTTTTTAAATAAAAAAAACAAAGAATACATATGGCGCGAGGAAGACCAGTAGGAAGCAAAGTTAGAGATAACATAGTTGAGATACTATACTTCCTAGGAACCGCGCACGGATACCACATATACAAAATCTATAAAAACGTATATGACGCGGTAACCTTAAGAGCAATATACTACCATTTAAGAAAAGGACTTGAAACAGAAGAATTAGCAATAGCAGATGTCCAAAAAGAAAAAGGAGACTTTTCCTGGGGCACCGAAGCTGAAAAAACATATTACAAACTAGGAAAAAGAGCCAAACCAAAAATAGATGAGAGAGTAAAGTTATTCTTAGAAACAAAACCAGAAATGAAACAACAACTAAAACAAAAATGAAAAAAATACAAAATCTTCTATGCAAAATAGGCATACACAAATGGGACAAACCCAGACGAGTAAGCCACGCATTCAGCTCAAATATATACGATATGAGAAAAACATGCAAAAACTGCAAAAAAATTAAAACATGGATACTAATAAAGAAAAAATAATTAAAAAAAATTATGCGGAGCGTTTCTTCTTTTTTTCTTGAAATAAATGAACAGTCTTAGTAGGAAGCGCAAAAACAATACCTTCTTTACGAAAAGCCTTCACGACTTCAAGATTAACTTTTTGCTGAATGTCCATAAATAACTGATAATCTTTATTTTTAATAAAATAAACAGCCTCAAACTCTAAGCTGAAATCTTTAAAAGATTTAAAATGAGCCCTCGATAATTCCGCATCATCAATCTTAGATAAAATTTTCTCAATTATTGATGGAATCTTCTTTAATTTATCTAAAGGAGTATCATATTGCACGCCGATGTTTAAAGCAACACGCCTACGCTCCATGTGCCTAAAATTCCTAACCCTAGTCTCAGTGAGCTCGCGATTAGAAACAACCAATTCCTCCCCGTTCAAAGTTTTTATACGCGTAGACTTAATACCAATTTTTTGAACAAAACCCATGTCCTCCCCAGTCACAATAAAATCCCCTTTACTAAAAGGCTTATCAAAATAAATAGAAACAGATGCAAATAAATCAGCTAAAACGTTTTGCAGAGCAAAAGCAATAACAACACTTGCAACACCAAGACCTGCAAATATCGTGGTTAAATTAACATTAAAATAAACCAACAACAAGACCCCAACAAGAACCCATGTTAAAATAGATAACAATTTAGCATAAATTTCAATTAAAGCAGGATCAGTAGCATCCTCTCTGTTTTTACTCCTCTCAATGAACTTATTTGCAGAAAAATTAATTATTTTAACAATTATTTTAGCAACATAAACAGTTATAATAACAACTAATAAACCGGTTAAAATAGAAGATAAAACTTCTGTTCTTTGAAGAGAGGCAGATGCAATACTAAGACCTACAACCAAAAATAAAGGCCATGAAAAAACCTCGACTATTTTACGAGAAAACAATTGTTTTTCAGGATTACGCTCATCGAGTTTTCTGAGAACTTTTTTGAAAAGTGAAAACAAAAAAATAAGACCTAAAAAAATAAGCAAAGTAACAAAAAAAGCTAACAAGTAATCTTGAACCATGTTACCATGGAAATCCATAGTTAAAATATCATCAATTGTTCGTATCATTTTAAAAAAATGGGCCTGCCCAGATTTGAACTGGGGATCTTCCGCGAGTCAAGCGGATGTCATAGCCACTAGACCACAGGCCCAATACAAAAGAAGAACATTAATTGTTTTATATATTTTATTCTTTAAAAGACCCTAATTACGTTTAAAAAATCTATCAAGCTTAAAATCAAAAACACCTACGCGACCAGAATCATACCTCAAATTACCAATAATTAAATCATCAGCAAAACTAGGCGCGCAAATAACTTCCCCATACATTTTTCCAAAAGATAAACGCTCACCGCTCCAATTGTGAATAGAATTTAGATTATTAGGATTGTTAACAAACACCTTGTTAAACCCTGAGTTTTTATACAAAATCCTCAACAAATCATCCCCCTCATTCTCATCAAATCTCTCCAAGGACGCACCTTGATCTAAAAAAATATCTTTATAAGCATCATAAATCACCAAACCTTTCTCAAATTTCTCGCTACCCCCTTCACTATACTTAAGTACAAAATCTTCTTTTAACAACCACCCCCCAAGATGATCAACAGAACCAGGATTGTCAAAACGAGGAGGATGAGATATGAACAATAAAGATTCTTCTGGAGATTCTACTTTGCTAATAATATCACAAGGATTAAAAAAAATATAATGCCCACTAAACTCATCAAAAAATTCACGAGACTCACCATCTTTATCAAGGTAGACACCACTACTAAAATCCTCAGATTCTAACATTCCAGGAATAAAAACTAACTCGTGATCCCTACGATGAATAACAGGATATTTAGAACAATCAACAACATTACTAAATTTACTTGCGACATCATTAATTGCTTGCCTATACAACCCAGCTTCATCAAAAACACCAGGACTCACAAAAACATCAAGACCTGAACGTGCGAAGTTACTTACAATATCAAAGAAATAATTGAAGTTATCATACCCTTCGACTTGTGAAAACCTAGATGAAAAAAGTTGTTGATTTGAAGCGCTAACCCTTAACGCGTCACCAGGAGAAGAATCCCTGCGTAAAATATCATCTAAATGAGGACCATACTCAGATAACGCAGCATCTAACTCATCAATATAAGCATCACCAGAAATATCCCCGTTGATAATTATACCATCAAAAGACTCTGATTTTAAATGATTTGATAAAGCCTGAACTACATTAGGCTCAAATGCATGAAACCCAGAAAAAACTAAGTAATTTGCAGACATAAAACAAAGCTAAAAAAATAAATTTATAAAACTTTTGATTTTATAACTATTAAAGAGTGAGAATAAAAAAATCAAGATTTTCTTTGGACATAGACTTTATCATTTTTACGAACTTTGCTTGGGACAATAACAGATACCAACTCGCCTTTAGATGCAACATTAATAGATGAAGATTCTTTTTGAATACCCTCACAAACAAAATTAATAATACCTGTAGTAGGACCTAGAATTATCAAAGAATCGCCTTTTTTAAAAGAATTAGACTCGACTAAAATAGATGCGACGTTTTTTTTAGAATAATAATTAGTGACCTTACCAACTAATAATTTTTTATGCGACGCCTTAGAACCATAAGTATTAGCCCACTCGTTAATTTTGCTGCCAAGATAATAACCACCCTCCCAAAAACCACGATTAAAAACCTTTTTTAAACGAGTCTTTAGAGAAGATGCAACGCTCTTTGTATATTTTTTTTGACGAATTAAATTAATTGCTTCACGATAAGCCCTAACAACTTCATAAACATACTCAGGACTTCTACCACGGCCTTCAATTTTAAGAACAGAGGCACCAGCATCAAGCAATAAAGGAAGACTCTCAATAGTGCAAAGATCACTAGGAGACATCACAAAATCATTATCAACAATTAATTCTTTTTTAGTTTCCTCATCAAAAACCCTGTACTTCCTCCGACAAGGCTGCAAGCAATCACCTCTATTTGCAGAATGATTGTATTTAGCAAGACTCATATAACACTTACCAGAAATAGAAACACATAAAGCGCCATGAATAAAAACTTCTAAACGCATCAAGTTCCCCGAAGGACCTCTTATGTTTTTTTTAATAATCTCTTTATTAATTTTTTTTATTTTATCAAGACTCAACTCTCTTGCAAGAACAACAACATCCGCATAAGCAGAAAAAAAAGATAAAGCCTCAACATTAGACACATTAGCTTGAGTACTCACATGAACAAGAATACCAATTTCTTTAGCTTTGGTTATAATAGCAAAATCAGATGCGATAATAGCATCAACTCGAGCCTCTTTCGCTTTTTTCAAAACACTCAACACATCTTTAAGTTCATCATCATAAACAACTACGTTAAGCGTCAAATAAGCACGCATATTATTTTCATGAAGTAAAGATACAACTTTTTTTAAATTCCTCAAAGAAAAATTATTCGCGGCTCTAGCCCTCATATTAAGCTTGTCAACACCAAAATAAACCGCATCAGCTCCCGCAGAAATAGCAGCCCTTAAAGCCTCAAAGGAACCTGCAGGTGCAAGCAATTGAACATCCTTAAATTTGTCTTTGCCCATAATTAATTAAGAAAACAACTCCTTTTTAATATATTTGTGGTAATAATTAAAGCTTTTTCATAATAATATTAATTTGCCTATCATTCCAACCCATACTTGCCAGAGACTCCCTAAAAGATAACTCTGATGTGTTATTTGTTCTAGCTTGATTTAAAGATTTTTTTAACTTGAGAACGGTTTTATAATCAACACCAAGCTCCATCGCCACCCCTGAAAGACCCCTCGCTGAAACAGGAACAGCAGAAGGATTTTTCATAGCAACAGGCCTTTGAGAAGACTTTTTAGACGAGTTAGCTTGATTAAGCGAAGGCCGGTTTTGTTTTGAAGAATTATTTAGAGCAAAAACAATTTCCTCATTTGAAAAACCAGACTCTTTTAATTTTTTTGAAATTTCAAAATCAGAAACGCCATGAGATTTTAAATTACTAACTAAATTTACAGGATTAGCTTTTGCACTTGATTGAGAAATATTTTTCGAAGAAGCATTAGCCGGAGTATTTTCAGACATATTAGTATAATAATAAAATCCACCCACGCCTAACATTAAAATCATCACAACAAAGATAATCAAAGTAAAACCTGAAAAAAATCCTGAACTGCTTTCTTGAATAATTGAAGGATCTTCATCTCTAGGCTCTGGCGATATAGGCTCCTCCATATCAAGAGGATCTTCCTCTTCTTCTAAAAAATGGTCATCTAAATCATCACCGTCATCCTCATAAGTTTCTTCATCCTTTTCATCACCTTTGTCATCCCTAACATCATCTTCTACATCGTTATCATCTTTTTCAACACCATCCTCTTTGTCTTCATCCTCGTCATCTCCTACATCATCATCTTCCTTGTCATCATCGTCTTCATCGTCGTCCTCAGCATCACCGCCATTTTTATCCTCATCATCTTCACTGTCTTCCTCATCATCCTTATCATC
>CAZCTY010000008.1:27928-29748 GCA_964501945.1 uncultured Methanosarcinales archaeon | reverse complement strand
GTTCCTGGTGGTCCGTGTAGTAGTACTCCTTTTGGTGGTGTAATTCCTACTTTTTTGAACAGGTCTGGTTTTGTTAGTGGTAGTTCTATTACTTCTTTTAATTCGTTTTCTTGTTCATCTAATCCTCCTATGTCTTTCCAGGATATCTTTGGGTTTTCTATTATTACGAATTGTTCTACTTCTACTTTTCGCTCTCTATCTATTTTATCTACTATTGTTAGGTTTTTTTGCTCAACTGTTACATTATCTCCTATTTTTACATCTTCTATTGAGCTTGATACATTTACTAAGAATTTGTTTCCGTTTGGTACTTTTATGATTGCTGTATTATCAAATACATCTGTTACTTCTGCTAGCATTAGAGCAGGAGCTCTATATCTATCTACTTCGAGTTTTAATTGAAATACTGTTTCTCGAAGCATTTTATTCTCGTTTTCTAATTCATTAACTTCGTGCGAGAATTTGTCGTCTTCTTTTCCTTGTTTTTTTGAATCTACTTTCATCTATTTTTGGGGAAGCAGTTTTGTTATTTAAATATTGGGGTTGTTTTATCGTATTATTTTTAGTTTTTTTGATGCTTTTCGTGTTAGTATTTTATTTGTTTCATCGACGAGTATTGTATCTTCTATTCGTATTCCGTATTTGTTTGTGTAATATCCTGGTTCGATTGTTAGTACTTGATTCTTTTTTATTGTATCTTTTGTGTTTTCTAGTATGCTTGGTTTTTCATGTATTTCAACCCCTACTCCGTGTCCTAGTCCGTGTATGAATAGTTCTGGTGTTTTCATTAATTTTAGGGTTTCATCATATAGTTTGCTGGCTTTTTTTCTCGGGGTTGTTCTCTGTATCATTTCTTCTTGTATTCTTAGTAGTTCCTCGTATATTTGTTTTTCTTGTTTTGTTGGTTCTCCTAAGTAAATTGTTCTTGTCATATCTGATTTGTATCCTTTATATGAGAATCCTAAATCTATTACGAGAAATCCTTTTTTTAGTGTGTTTTGTGGTTCGTGGTGCGGTACTCCTGCGTTTTCTCCTGATGCCACTACCGGGTTAAATGCGAGTTCTAAATCGTTTTTTAGTGCGTATTTTTTTATGTGTTTTAGTATTTGTTTTTCTGTTTTTAGTTCTTTTTGTTTTATTTTTTGTATTATCTCTCTCCAGCATTTAATTGTGTGGTTGCATGCTGTTTTTATTTTTTGTATTTCTACATCATTTTTTACTTGTCTTATTTCTTGTGATTCTTCATCGTAATCAATTGTTTTTTTTAGGTCTAGATCTTCTATATCTCTCATTGTCATTAAATTATAATTTATCAGGGTTGTTCCTTTTATTATTTTTTTGGCTAAATCTTTTATCTCTGATGATTTGTTTATTGTTATTATCTCTAGATTATTTTTTTGAAATTCTTTGTCTGTGTATTCTAGGCTTTTTGTTATTAGTATGTTTTTATTTTCTTTTATTATCAGTATTGCTTTTTTTATCTCTTTTTGAAATATCCAGAAAAATAGTGGGTCGTTTGATTTGATTAGTGCTTGCTGTGCATTATTTTTTTTTAGTGTTTTTTTAATTCTCGAAAGCTTTTTTTTTATATTATTCATGTTTAAACCTCTTTTATTTTAAAAAAAATAAAAAGAAAAAAAGTTATTTTTGTTTTAGTTTTTTGAACACTTTTATGTTGTAGCAAAACGTGTCGTCTTTTTGCTCTAAGAATTTTTTCCTGTTTTCGAATATGTTTTGTATAGTGTCTCTTATAGCATATTGAGGGTGAAATCCTAGTATTGTTTTTGCTTTCTCTGTTGATACTTTGTAATTTCTAAAAT
>CAZCTY010000008.1:1909-27828 GCA_964501945.1 uncultured Methanosarcinales archaeon | reverse complement strand
TGAAATCCTAGTATTGTTTTTGCTTTCTCTGTTGATACTTTGTAATTTCTAAAATCTTGTATATTTTTTACTTCTAGTTTTATTTTGTTTTTCATTAATCTTTCTAGTTCTGCTTTTACTCTCTCTGCTACAAATCCTACTGTGTAATTTTCTGATGCTACGTTAAATACTCCGCTTATTGATTGGTCTGCTTGTACTGCCCTCATATATGCGTTTACTGCATCTCTTATATCTAGGATAGGTCTCCATATTGAAGGATTGTTTACTGTTATTTTTCCTTCTTTCATTGCGAATTTGAACATAGTATTTATTATTAGGTCAAGTCTCATTCTTGGACTGTATCCTGATACTGTTCCTTGTCTTAGTGCTATAACTGAAAAGTTTTCATCGTTTAGTTGAACGCAACCAAATTCTCCTTGCAATTTTGATACTCCGTAAGGATATCCGCAAGTAGTAGGGTCTTCTTCTGCGTATAGTTTGTCTTGGGCATATCCGTATATTGAGCAAGATGATGCGTATATAAATCTTTTAACTCCTGCTTGTTTTGCTAGTAGCGACATATATCCTGGAAGTGCCCCATTATCTATGAAATTCATTCTTGGGTTATATTCTGCCATCGGATCATTTGATAGTCCTGCTAGAAATATTACTTGGTCGAATCCTTTAAAGTCATCAATTGTGCATGAGAACAAGTCTCTTTTTTCTAAGTGTACTTTTTTTGGTAGGTGGTTTCCAAACCAGAGTAAGTCTATTACTTTAACTTCGTGTCCTTGTTCTATTAATGCTGGGACGAGCATTGAGCCTATGTATCCGGCTCCTCCTGCCACTAGTATTTTCATTATTCACCCTCCCTCACCACTTCTTTGTATAATTCAATATTCAGCGACGTGTCTGCTGGAATTTTGAAGTTAACATCTTTTATTGATAGCTCACCTATTTCTTTTTCAGGACTTGTTTTTTTTGCGTATTCATAAACTGTTTTTCTCTCGCCTGCAACGTGTATTACTCCTTTAAAATCTGTGTTTATTAGCTTGGACATTTTTTTTGCTATTGTTTTTGCTGTTTCTCTGCTTGTCCATTGGTCTGTGAATGCTTTTGGGTATGGGAATTCATTTGGTCCGAATGTTGTTCTTATTATTATTGAGTTATCATACATTCTAACTGCGCATTCTCCGCCTAGTTTTGACCATGCGTATTTATTTACTGGATATACTGCGTCTTCTTCCTTATAATTTCCTTTATCTCCTTTAAACACGTAATCTGTTGAAACATAAATTAGTTTTATGTTGTTTTTCGCGCATAGTTTTACTATGTTGCTTGTTCCTATTATGTTTGCATCTATTGCTTTCTCTGGTTCTTCTTCGCATTTTGGCGGGGATGTGAATGCCGCTGCGTGAAATAACACAACAATGTTTTTGTCTTTGATGTATTCTTCTAGTTGCTCGTAATTTGTTATATTAAATTCTGAGGATGTTGGAAATAGTGCTTCAGGAAATAGTTTTTTTAGCTCGCTTCCTAGTAGGCCTGATCCGCCTGTGAATAGTATTTCTCTTTGTTGCATCATTTAGCAAAGCCTCTTATCTTTTAATTCTTGGTAGATGAAATTGTTTGATCTCTCATCCATTGTCCATTGTTCTAGTGTTAATCCGTTTTTATCCTTGTCTGTTATTATGAAGTTTTCTTTTAGTTCTTGGAATTCTTCTTTTAATTTTTCATCGCATAAGCTCCAGTCTAAGTCCTGTGCCATAGGTGATAGTCCTGCTTCGCATCCCGGGCTGTATTCTCCTGTGCAAAAATATTCTATTGCTGATTCTTCTTTAAAATAATTTCCGTGTGCAAATCCTGGTGGTACCCATATCCATTCATCGTAATCTCGCTCTTCATCTGCTGGCATGTCGTATGCTATTACTTTCCCGTATGTTGGTGAACCTTTTCGTATATCTGCTATTAAATCTACCATGTGTCCTTTTATTGTTCTAACTAATTTTCCCATATATGGGTTCCATTGAAAGTGTAGTCCTCTTATCACTCCTTTTTTTGAGTAGCTGTGGTTTGCTTGGACAAAGTTTTGGTTTTTCAGCGATAGTATTTCTTCATTATCTAATAAATCGCTTTTTCTAAAATGTTCTGTAAAATATCCTCTGTGATCTTTAAATCTTGCAAATTTTATTACTTTTACTTCTGGTATCTTTAAACTTTCTATTGATAATATTTTCATATTATACCCCCTTATTAGTAGTGCTTTTTTCTCGTTTATATAAATATTTGTGTATTTTGGTAGATAATTGTATTATTTTTTTATCTTTATTAGGAAAGACTTTTTAAATAGTGTTCTCTCTCTTTTGTTTTATACTTGTTAATAGTGGTATTTTATGGAAGAGATTAAGTTTAAAGATTTTGTGTTAGATAGGTTTCAGGTTGAGGCTATTCGTAGTATTGATAATAATCATTCTGTTGTTGTTAGTGCTGCTACTGGTACTGGTAAGACGCTTATTGCTGATTATGTTATTGATATGTATTTAAAGCAAGACAAAAAAATTATTTATACTGCCCCTATTAAGGCTTTATCTAATCAGAAATTTAACGATTTTCGCAAGGCGTATGGTGATGATAATGTTGGTATTTTAACAGGAGATGTTACTATTAATCATGGCGCGCCTCTTTTAATTATGACTACTGAAATTTATCGTAATATGCTTTTGAGTAATGATCCTTTTGTTGATGATGTTGCTTATGTTGTATTTGATGAGATTCATTTTTTGGGGGATGTTGAGCGTGGCACGGTTTGGGAGGAGAGTATTATTTTTAGTAAATCTCATGTTCGTTTTCTTTGTTTGAGTGCGACTATTCCTAATGCGCGTCAGTTCGCTAATTGGATTAAGCATGTTAAAGAGCACGAGGTTGATGTTGTTACTGAGAAAAAGCGGGCTGTTCCTCTAAAGCATGAGTTTTTTGATGTTGAGAATGGTTTTGCGTCTCTCTCTCAAATCGAGGAGTGGAAGCAGCTTGATCGTTATCCTAAATATTATAAGTCTATGAAAGATAAGAGGCGTGCTCGTCAGGAGCGTATGAATTCTAAAAAGAAAAGTCATGTTGATTTGCTTCATGAGCTTGAATCTAAAGGTAAGTTGCCTTGTATTTATTTTTGTTTTTCTCGAATGCTCACTGAGCAAAAATCTGAATCTTTAAAGCGTTCGAAAAATTATTTGGTTGGTGATGAGAGTGTTGAGGCTGGGCGGATTATTCGTGAGAAGTTGAGTAATGCTGATCCTAGTATTCGTGATCTTAAAACTACTTGGCTTCTTCGTGAGTGTCTTAGTCGTGGTATTGGTTTTCATCATGCTGGTCTTTTGAGTGTTTTAAAAGAATTAGTTGAGGAGCTTTTCTCTAAGGGTTTAGTTAAGGTTTTGTTTGCTACTGAGACTTTCGCTGTTGGTATTAATATGCCTGCGAAGACTGTTGTTTTTGATTCGTTAGAGAAGTTTGATGGTATTAGTTTTAGGTATTTGAATAGTAAGGAGTATTTTCAGCTTGCCGGTAGGGCTGGTCGTCGTGGTATTGATAAGGAGGGTTTGGCTGTTAGTGTAATTGAGCGTCGTATGGCTGATGTTCCTAAAATTAGAGTTATTACTAGTGATGATAAAGAGCCTTTAAAATCTCAGTTCAAGGTTTCATTTAACACTGTTTTAAATCTTATTAGGAGCCATACTCCCGAGGAGCAGGCTTTGCTTTTGAAGAAGAGTTTTTATGCGTATCAGCAGCTTGGTAAGACTGGTTCTAGTAGGATTGTTGCTAGTTTTGAAAAGCGTAAGGGTAAGCTTCTTCGTAAGGGTTTTATTTTCAAAGAGGATGGTTCTTTTGAGTTGTCTGAGAAGGGTTTGTTTGCGAGTCGTATTTATAGTAATGAGTTAATTGTTACTAGTATTTTTTGTTCGAATAAGACTTCTTCTCTAAGTGAGAGGGAGATTTTATTACTCGCTGGAATTATTAGTTTTGAGGAGCGTCGTAATACGAAGTTTAAATCTAAGCAGAGCAAGGTTACTAATAAGGTGTTTGATTTGTTTCGTGATGATCGTGATGTTTTTATGTTTTTGAAAAAAAAGCCTGTTCAGAAGCTTGAGCAGTTTTTGATGGCTTGGCTTGATGGTGCTGAGTTTGTTGAGGTTATGGAGTTCACTAATATTTTAGAGGGTGATATTGTTCGTTTTTTTAGGCAGATTCTTGATTTGTTGCAGCAAATTCAGCATGCTACGCTTGATGATGAGCTTCGTGAAAAGGTTATTTCTTTAAAGAAGAAGATTGATCGTGATGTTGTTAGTGTTAGTTTTTGATTTTTAAAATGTCTTAGTTAGATGTACAATTAATCCTCCTTGTGAGGATTTTAAATATGCAACATCATCTACGTATGCATGCATAAAAGCCGTGCCTGTACCGTTATTTATTGTTGGTTTAGACGTATTTGAAAAATCGTAATAATTTTGAAATTTTGATTTGAAATCTCCTTTAGACCGCAAATTGATTAGAAAAGGCATAAAGTCAGGTTCAAAAACTCCCCCTTGATCTACAACCGCTGCTCTAATTTTGTTAGGTTTGATTTCGTATGCAAGAGTTACGCTTTTATTTGGATCAAGTTTATTTCCGTGTTGATGAGCGTTTAGTATAGCCTCATAAAGCGCTGAGAAAAAATTACTACTACAGCCTTTTTTTTCAACTATTCTTGATACTTTTTCAGTTGCACTTCTTATACTTGTGCCATAGTTTTCAAAAGGAAAATTGTACTCTTTGATATGATATGTATCCGGAATTATAAATGTAGGAACTTCAGGAAAATCAATTAATTTAACTAGGCCTTCAGCCCTCGCTTTCACTCTAACTAACGAAGTCTCATTTGTAAAATTAAATAAATCTTCTCTCATAGGAATAAAAGGTATTTCTTTCTTTATAAATCTTTCTATTTTCACTACTTCAAAGTAGTTTTAATTGTTTTTTTTGTTATTTGTAATCTAAAAGAATTTCATATTATTATGGCTGCAACTGTGAAATATATTATCAATCCTAACGCGTCCATTATCGTTGTTATTAGTGGCGCGCTTGCAACCGCTGGGTCTATTTTTAATTTCGATAATATGAATGGAAAAACTGCTCCGAGTAGGTTCGCTATTAGCACTATCAAAATCATTGTTATCCCGATAACAAGTCCTATCACCGCGCCTCCTCGAACAAATCCTATTACGCTAGCGAGCACTCCTAAAGATATTCCTATAATTATCCCTATTAGTAATTCTTTCACAAATACTTTTAGCCAGTCTTGCGTTTTTACATCATTTGTTGCTATTGCTCGTATCATAAGTGTTGCTGATTGTGATCCTATATTTCCTCCTGTGTCTATTAGTAATGGTATAAAAAATGCTAGTGCTATCGTCGTGCTTAGCACATCTTCAAAATATTCTATTATTCCTGATGATAATAGGCTCACTATTACAAGCAAGCTTAGCCATATTATTCTTTTTTGATATAGTTTAAAAACACTAGCCGCTCTATAGCTTGTTTTTAGTGGTGCGACAGAACCTATTTTTTGTATGTCCTCTGTAGCTTCCTCTTCTGCTACATCTATTATGTCATCTGCAGTTACTACCCCTATTATTACTCCTTGTGTGTCTACTACTGGTATTGATAGTGCGTCGTATTTTTTCATCACTTCTACTGCTTTTTCTTGGTCATCAAACGCGCTTAGACTTATTGTGTTGTATGTCATTAAATCTTGTATTTTTTTATCCTTTGGTTGTATTACTATCCTTCTAAGCCTTATACTATCCAATAGTTTTTTATCATGATCTATTACATATACTCTATCTAATGCTTCTGTATCTGTTCCTTTTCTTCTTATCCTATCTAGTGCTTCCTCTACCCTCATATCTTGGTATATCGTAACGTACTCAGATGTTATTAATCTCCCCACGCTCTCCTCAGGGTAGCCTAGTAATTTTTTGGTTTCTTTTAGGTCGTCTGGTTTTAGTAATTTGAATAATTGTCTTGTTACTGTTCCCGGTAATTCTTCAAATAATGCCGTTCTATCATCTGAATCAAGTGTTTCTAGAATAAATTTTGTTTCTTGTTTTGTGAATGCTGCGAGTAGTTTTTCTTGGTTTTCTGGCTCTAAGTATGAGAATACCGCCGCCGATTTGTTTCTCTGTAAGGTTCTAAATAGTATTAGCTGTTGTGATTCTTTTAGTTCAGGTATTAATTCTGCTATATCTTGTACTTTCCAGTCTACTAGGGCTTCTTTTACTCGTTTCCAGTTCTTGTTTTTTATGAACTTTAAAACGTCTTTTTTTTCAAAGTAAACAGTCATATTCTTGCTAAAATATTTGTTTTTTTAAATTCTTTGTTTTTTTAGTTAAGTTTTTATATTTGTTTTTTGTTCTTTTTATTATTATGAAAAAATTGTTTATAGCAGCTGTCTTTGTTTTTTTAGGTGTTTTAGTTTTTTTTGCCCTATCTTCTAGTATTTGTATTGGTTGCGAGCCTACTGGTCTAGTTACTGGTTCTGTTTCTTCATTTGATTTCAATGAGTCTTTAGAAGAAGATGTTGTTTTAATTGATATTCGCACTCCAAGAGAGTATGAGCAAGGACATATTGATGGCGCTGTTAACATTGATTTTTATTCTTCTGATTTTGTTTTTTCTTTAAGCGAGTTAGATAAAAGTGCTAATTATTTGATTTATTGTAGGTCTGGTTCTCGTAGTGCTCAGACTTTAGCTTTAATGAAAGATATGGGTTTTGATAGCGTTCAAGAGTTGAGTGGAGGCATTAATTCTTGGAAGAGTAGTGGTTTGCCTGTTGTTTTTTCTTAATTTTTCCGTTTTTCTGAGGGTTTAATTTATAAATAGTGGCTTAGTTTCTAAAAAAATGGAAAATGGTGGAGTAAAGTCTTTTATTAAGACTATTATAAAATTGTTGCCTGAGATTAAGAAAATTTTTATTATGTTCTTAATAATTACTTTTATTTATGAAGGTTTAAAGTTTATTCCTCCTTATTTAATTAAATTAGTCGTTGATAATATTATTTATAGTCCTGATCCTAATTATTTGTTCACTTTGGTTTTTTTTATTTTCTTGAGTTTAGTTGTTATGACTGTTATTCAAATATTTGTTTTAACCAAGGTTGTTAAAAATGCTACTAGTCAGCAAAAGTTTTTGCTCAAGCGTAGTTTTAGGAAATTGTTGAATTTGCCTTTAAAGTGGCATGAGAGTCAAAATACTGGTAGTCTTGTTAGTAAATTGCAAAAGGCATCCAAGTATGTTCAGGAGCTTATTTGGTTTTTGAATAATGATATAATTCCTAGTTTGGTCCAGTTAGTTTTGACTGGTGCTTTTCTTTTTTGGATTGATTGGCGTATTGGTTTGATTTTTGTTGTTTTTACGCCTATTATTTTGTATACTGTTAATAGGCAGTTCAAAAAGGTTCAGCCTTTGCGAGAAAAATATCATGAGGCATATGAGGAGGCAACTCGTAATTTTGCTCAGAGTTTGTATAATATTAAAACTGTGAAGGATTATGTTAAAGAAGATTTGGAGGATTCGGAGCATGATAAGAATTTGAATGAGTATGAGCGTCATGTTACTAGCAGGGTTAATTATGAGTTTTGGCAGATTTCTTTTAGGGATACTTTAACTAACTTTGTTCGTGTTATAACAATGGGTTTGACTATAAAATTAGTGCTAGATGGCGTTTTGTCTCCTGGTGATTTAGTTTTTGTTTTCACTGTTGTTGAGAAGGCTTATTTGAATCTTCACAGGCTCGGGCGTATTTATTCTTTTATGGGCGATACTTTTGAGGCTTTAAATAGGGCGCGTATTGTGCAGGAGACGCCTAATGAGTTATTAGATAATGGTAATGGTAAATTGTTGCGAGGAGATATTGTTTTTGATGATGTTTCTTTTAATTATGATTCCTCTGAGGTTGTTTTGAGAAATGTTTGTTTTAATATTCCAAGGT
The DNA here is from genome assembly GCA_964501945.1 of uncultured Methanosarcinales archaeon. Classification (GTDB taxonomy): domain Archaea; phylum Nanobdellota; class Nanobdellia; order Woesearchaeales; family 21-14-0-10-32-9; genus 21-14-0-10-32-9. The sequence goes on along the minus strand of CAZCTY010000008.1, from coordinate 19,828 downwards.
CTAAGACTAGTGCGATTGTTGGGCCTAGTGGTTCTGGTAAAACTACTATTGTTAAGTTAATTATGCGTCATTATGATGTTTGTGATGGTAGCATAAAAATTGGGGGGAAGGACATTAGAGATATTCCTTTAAATGAGCTTAGGCGAAACATTGCTTTTGTAAGTCAGCAAACTGAGATGTTTGATAGGTCTATTCATGATAATATTTGTTATGCGAAGCCTTCTGCTAGTAGGGAAGATGTTATTCGTGTGGCTAAGAAGGCTAATGCTCATAAGTTTATTATGAATTTTAAAAATGGTTATGATACTTTTGTTGGTGAGAGAGGTGTTAGGCTCTCTGGTGGTCAGCAACAGCGTATTAGTATTGCGAGGGCTCTTTTAAGTGATGCTCAAATCATTGTTTTTGATGAGGCTACGAGTAGTCTTGATAGTGAGTCTGAGCGTGAGATTCAGTCTGCTCTTTTAAAAATTAAGAATAAGACTGTTATTATCATTGCGCATCGTTTCTCTACTATTGAGCATTCTGATAACATCATTGTTTTAAGTGAAGGTAGTGTAGTTGAGCAAGGCACTCATTCTGAATTGGTTAATAAGCGTAAGGGTTTATATAAGCGTATGCGTGATTTGCAGAAGTTGGGCGAGCTCAGAAATTAATTTTGAGCTTGTTAGGTTTTAAGCGTGCAGTCTTATTCTTGCATATTATTATCTATTAATTGATATTTTTAGTTATTTATCTTAGAATTTGTTTTTTTGTAAATAAAAAAAAGGTTTTTGAAGACTTTATATTATGTCTTCTTCTGCTACTACCATGAAGTCTCCTATTGCAATTACTGCTGAGAATGGTATTAATCCGTCTCCTTCTTTGTTTTTTTCTAGTTCTAGTTTTTTTGCGTGTGGAGTTGGACTTATTAAAACTATGTGTATTAATTCTCCTGAGCTTGTTTCAAAGACTAGGTCTCCTACTTCTCCAAATCTTTTTCCTGCTTTAGATACTACTGTTTTTCCTATTAGTTGTTTTGAATATTTTTTTTCATCATCAGCCATTATAACACCCTCGTTTGTTAATAATAATACTTTGTTTAGAGTTGTTATTAATATTTAAAGGTTTTGTTTTTCTGTGGTTTTCTTTGTTTTTTTAAGGTTATTTTTAGAATATTTTGTATTTTTTTATTTTTCTTGTTCTTTTAGGTGTTTTGTGCTTGTTTGTATTATCGCACCTATTGTTCCTATTATTAGTATGACTACTCCTATGAAGAGTGTTGCGATGTAGGGGTTTGTTGGTGTGTTGCTTGTTGCAATTACCATCCCAGTTGTTCTCGGAGCGCTCAGCAAGGACATTATTGTCCCTATTATGAATAAGGATATGTATATTTGTTTTTGTGTTGGTTTTTTGTATGTTTCTTTGTGTTTTGGTGCTTCTTTTTCTAGTATGTGTTCTAATCTTTCGTTGAGGTTTTGGCTTATTTTTTGGTCAGGCAGGTTTTTTTTGTATATTTCTACTCCTTTGAGTAATTTGTTTTTTATTGTGTTTCTAATTCCTCCTTCAAGTTCGTTGTATGCTTCTGCTATATCTGCCATGTCGTTTAGTTTTAGTTCTAAAAAATTTTTGTATGTGCTATTTGTTTGTCCTGTTTTTGGTTTTGTTAGTTCTTGTAGGTCGTATTGTATTCCTATTTCTAGGGTTTTTGTTGCTTTTCCTCTGTTTAGAAATGATAGGGGGTCGTTTTTGTCTGTGAATAGTTTTTTGTTTTTGTTTATTGTATCTATTGTTGTTCGTACATTATGATTTCTGTATTCGCTGCTTATTTTTCCGTGATCTTTTGGCATCTCCGTTGCGTATCCTATTTTATATGCTTCTATTGGAGATAATTCTGATATTTTTTTTGTTGGTGTGTTTTGTGCTGTTTGGGGTTTTGTTTCTGGTTTTGGTGGTTTTTTTGTGTTTATTTCGTCTAGTTTTTTTAGGTAATCGTTTGACATATTATCTTTTATTATTTTCTTCTTTAAATATTTTTAGTTATTATTTGTTTTGTTTTTTTATATATTAGTGTTATCATAAAGAACATGAACGTGGTTAGTATTATTGTTCCTGATGTCGCAGCGTCTATGTAGTATGAGGTTATTATTCCTGTTATAACTGCTATTGCGCTTATGAGGCTTGCTGCAATTAGTGTTTTTTTGAAGCTTTTTGTAATTTGCATCGCTGTCACAGCTGGGATTATTATTAGTGTTGATACTAGTAATAGTCCTGTTATTCTCATTGATAGTGCTATTGTTATCGCTGTGAGTATCATTAGTGTTGTGTTTAGTTTTTTTGTGTTTATTCCTGTTGTTTTTGCCATTTCCTCATCGAGTGTCATTGCGAGTAATTTTTTGTAATTTGTTATTATGAATGTTATTGTTATTATTGCAAGTATCATTGCTGTTATTGTCTCTGTTTTTGTTACTGCGAGTATGCTTCCAAATAGGTAGCTTGTAATATCTACGTTCACTCCTTGTGTTAGGCTTATTATGAATATTCCTATGCCCATGCTTGTTTGGCTTAGTATTCCTATTGCTGCATCTCCATGTATTTTTGCTTTCTCAACGAGTTTTAGTATGCCTAGTGATCCTAGTGCTGAGAATATTGTTGCTGAGAGTATTGGTGTTATTCCGAATAAGAATCCTGCGGCTACTCCTCCAAATGATAGGTGTGCGAGGCCATCTCCTATTAGCGCGTATTTTCTAAGTACTAAGTATACGCCTAGCATCGCGCATATTATTGCGATTAGTGTTCCTGTTATTAGTGCGTTTTGCATAAATCCGTATTGTAGTATTTCTATCATTTTTTAGTGTGTGTGGTTTATTATGTGGTATTTTCCTTTTTTTGTTTCCTTTGCGCAGAATTCTTCGTGGCTTCCGTGGAAGTGTAGTGTTTTATTTAGGCATGCGACTTTGTTTACGTATTTTGTGATGCTTGCTGTGTCGTGTGATACTAGTATTATTGTTATTCCTTTTTTGTTTAGTTTTCCTAGTAATTCGTAGAATGAGTCTCTGTTTTCTTTATCTATTCCTGTTGTTGGCTCATCTAGTATTAGTAGTTCTGGTTTATTTATTAGTGCGCGTGCGATGAATACCCTTTGTTGTTGTCCTCCTGATAGGTGTCCTATTTTTCTTGTTTTGTATTCTAGCATGTTCACTGTTTTTAACACGTCCTGTATTTGCTTCGTGTTTGTTTTTTTTATTGCGCCTGTTGAGACTACTTCTTCTACTGTTGCTGGAAATGTTTGTTCTATATTTGTTGCTTTTTGTGGCACATATCCTATTTTCGCGTATTCTATTTTGTTTTTTTGGAATAGTTTTATTGTTCCTTTTTTTGTTTTATTTAACCCAAGTATTAATCTTAGTAGTGTTGTTTTTCCTGAGCCGTTTGGTCCTATGAGCCCTAAAAAATCTCCTCTCTCAACTTCTAATTCTATATTTTCTAATACCTTAGTTTTTCCGTAGTTGAAATCTAGGTTTTTTATTTGGATTATTTTATTTTTCATTTTTTATTTCGTTAATCTTTTCTATGTGGTTCTTATAAAGTATTATAAATTTTGTTTATTATATAATAAAAATAAAAGAATTTAAAAAAAGTTTTTACTCACATCTAAGTCCTATTTTTAAGGAGTTTAGGTTTTCGTTCATTAAGTCTATAAATGTTTTTTCTCCAAAGTCTCGTGCAGGTACGTTTTCTGCTGGTGTTAGCATTAGTGTTTCTGCTCCGATTTCTTGTGCTATTGCCTCTGACACTCTTGGGCTTGCAAGTTCTTCGAAGAAAACGTGTTTTATTTCGTGTTCTTGTGCCTCGTGTATAATGTTTGCTATAGTTCTCGGGCTTGGTTCTTGTTCCGCGCTCAGCCCTCTAATTGGTATTTGTTTTAAGTCGTATTTTTGTGCGAGGTACCTAAAGGAGTCGTGGTTTGTTATAAAGTGTCTTATCTCGCAGTTTGCAAGTTCCTGTTCATATTTTGTATTTATCTCTTCTATTTTTGTTATGTATTCTTTTGCATTTTCTTCAAATTCGTCTCTTTTTTCTGGTTTTATTTCTGATAATCTTTGAGCTATTGCATTCACTATTTTTATGCTGTTATCAAAATCTAGCCATACGTGCGGATCGTATTCTGAGTGGTGATGGTGGTGATGGTCATCCTCATGTTCATCATATTCGTGTCCGTGCCCATCATCGTGTTCATCATCATGTTCATCATATTCGTGTCCGTGCTCATCATCGTGTTCATCATCGTGTTCATCATGTTCGTGTCCGTGCTCATCATCATGTCCATGCTCGTGTTCGTCTTCTGTTCTTATTAATTCTACTTTTTTTGTTGCTTGCAGAGTTCTGCCTTTGTGTTTTCCATCAAGCTCTAATACTCGCTCAAGCCATGGTTCCATTTCTTCTCCTGTAAATATTATGAGTTCTGCTCTCTCTAATTTTATTAAATCGCTAGGTTTTAAATCGTAGTGGTGAACGTCTGCGCCTGGTTGTATTAGCATTTCTACGTTTTCGTTTGGCGCGATTTCTCTTGCAAATTCGTATAATGGAAATGATGATGCTATTATTGTTAGTTGTTCTTGTTCTGCTCTCTCCTCTGTGCATCCTGCAAGTGTTATTAGTGCAAGTATTGTTATTATTAGAATTATTTTTTTCATTTTTTTGCCTCTCAAGTTGTTTTTTTAGAATTGGAGTGATTTTTTATTTAAATACGTTATTGATTTTCATTATCAATAATATTTTAAAAGTTGTAAACGCATTTTAGAAAAGTTAAAGAAAATAAAAAATTTCAGATTATTAGTTTTTAATGCGCTCATGCAGTCTCGACAAGTCAACTAATTTTTTATAAAGTGATGGTGGAGGGTTTTGTGCGTGCAAGGGGTGTATTTCGTTCATGTAGTGTGTTGCTGATTCTCTGTTATTTAAGTCTATGTTGTATTTTTTCATATCTCTCACCCACGCAGTCATTATTATTTTCTCTTTTATTTGTTGTAGCTTTGTTCCTTTGTTTTTTGTTGGTATTGGTTGTATTTCGTAATTTGAATTTATCATATTCTTTGCTGTCCAAAGTCCTCTTTTCATGTGGTAGTGGTCTGTTACTAGTCCTATTCTTTTTTTTATGTTTCCTGATAGCATTTGTTCCATGATTGGTTGGGTGAAGTATATTTGTCCCAGTGTGTCTCTTGCTTTTGTTTCCGTTGTGAGTTTATCTTCTTCAACTCTTAAGCTTCGTAAATAATCTCTCATTTTAATTGCATGTGGCTCTTCATTACTTGGAAATATTTTGTCCCCTGTTAGAATTATTTGCGGATCTTCCTTTAGAAATATGTATGCGTGGTATGCTTGTAGTGTTCGTCCTTTTTCCTCGCCTTCCCCTCCAAGGACTAAAAGTACGTCTTGGTCTCGTAGTGTTTTTTCTAAAAAGCTCATTTTTGATATGCTGCGTTCATTAAATCTTGGTTTTTTTCAAGTGCCTCGCGTATCGGCGTAATTAATTTTATTAGCTCTTCTGCAACTCCTTGTTTTAAATCTATTGAGGATAATTTTTTCTCTTCAAAGTCTTTCTCTAGTTCTTCGTACGTCTTATAAACTATTTTTCCGCCGTATTCTTCAGGTCTGTTTATCTCAAAAGCTCTTTGTTCTTGCTCTAAGAATTTAAACAACACATATCTTGTTATTGCAAGTAATCCATTCCCTTCTACTCGTCCGTCTTCTGAATATGCTTTGTTGATTTTTTTCTTTATTTGTTTATCCGTGTCATCAAAGTCTATCTTTGAGTTTGGCTCGCTACTGCTCATCTTTCCACTCTCGCCAAGTCCTGGTATTAGTGGATTCATTAAGTGTATTCTTTTATCATATCCTATCTTTGGTAAAAATTCTCGAGCGAACATGAATATTTTTCGTTGATCTACGCCCCCAAATTGTGCATCTACTTCAAGGTATTCTTCATCTAGTGCTTGTAATATTGGGTATAGTAAGCCAGACATTTTTGGCGTCTCTGTTTGTTTTACAACATCTGCTCCTGCTCTTTGTGTATCTCTTGTAGTTGTTAGTGCTGATAATTTGTACATGTCTAAAGTGTATTTTTCTTGTAGTTGAAAATCGGTTCCTTTCACAAATTTTAACTTATCTAATGGCACGTTTACTCGTTTTAGTATTTCTTTAATTAGTAATTCGTAGAACTCTGTTCTTTTCTCAAGTAATTCCCAGTCAGTTTTCATGTTGTCGAGGTATGCGTGCATGTTTGCAAATAGTATTGTGACTTCGCATCCTGCTCTGAGGAAATCTGCGATTTTAAACATCGGTACGAAGTATCCTGCGTGTGGTTTCCCCGTTGGTGCTGTTCCCCAGTATATTTTTAGGTTCCTGTCTTTTAGTATTTCTTGTATTTTTTCATCTCCTACGACTTCTTGTAATTCTCTTATTATGAGTTCTTTTTTTTCATTTATCATCATTTTATTTAGTAAAATTGTTTTTTATTTATAGAATTTGTGTTTTTCATGCATAAATGCTTTCTAATAGTCCATAATTAGCTTGTTTATATAAAAAATTTATGTTTTGTCGGATTTTTTCCGATTTTTTCATGACTATTGTTAATAATTAGATTTGATTTTATGCAAGTATGACTACTAAAAAATTTAATAAAAAAAAATTAGATGAATTGCTTAAAAACGAATATAGTTTTTTAGAAGTTAGTAATGATGAGTTTCTCTCAGCTAAAAAACTTAACAAATTAGTAACTTCGCCTGGTTTTCTTTTTAATGGTGATAGGATGCGGCAAGTTGTTAATTTACTTGCTAAAAGATTTGAATCTAAGCCTGATGTTTTAAAAAATATTATTAAAAAAGGTGTTTTAGTTATTAAAGACTCAGTAGTTGATTCGAAACATCCTGATGATCAATACCTTGTTTTGAGTAAATATTTGAAAGAATATTATCGGTCTGCATACATCATGGTTTCTAATGATTTTACTTGTTTATCTGATTCTCCTAGTGCAGGGTTAGGCATAACTCTTGGCACATCTCCTAAGGGTTTAAAGCTTGACCAATATATGTTTACTAATGCTAAACTATACGGTGATGCTCTTAGTCATTCTGTTAATTCAGGTCAGGCTCTCTATGAAGCAGTAAATTCAGGTAACTCTTTGTATAAGGCAGTAAATAAAGATTCAGTATTAACTGGTTCACGTAACTCAGAAAATTCGTTAAAAAAATCAAAAAATAGAGGGCGTTCTTTAAAGTATTCTCGAAACGAAAACAGTTCTTTATATAAGTCAAAAAATTCTGATTTCACTTTAAATTTTTCTTATAATTCTGGTGATTCGTTAAAAAAATCTATAAATAAAATCTGGGCTTTAGGTTTTTCTAAAAATAGTGAAAACTCATTGCATCGTTCTAAGAATTTTGATCATACTTTAGATTTCTCCTCTAATTCAGGAAAGTCTCTTTATAAATCAAAAAACAAAGAATCTGCTTTAGAAATGGCAAAAAATAGTGAAAATGCTTTGGTTGCATCAGATAATTATGATTTTGTTTTATATTCTTCTTGTAATCGTGGAAATTCTTTAAGCAAGTCAACAAATAAACTTTGTTCTTTAGCTTTTTCGAAAAACTATGACAGGTCTCTTCATAATATTAAAATCAATGAGCGTTATTTGCTTTCATTAAAAAATTATGATAATTCTTTCAAAAATAGTAAAACTTTAAACGCTTCTCCTTTTGATAACATCAGACTTAAATTGGTTAATTTAAATTTAAAGTTACAAATGCGACGATATAGAAATTTTCTTTGAATCTTATTTTGAAAGTTTTTTATTTCGAATCAGAAAAATATATCCTAATAACTTAATTGTATAAGTCCTCAAAAAAATAAGTGTGTTTGATTAGCACATCGTTTATGTTGACTAAAAAGTGCTTTTTAATAAGTTTTATATATTATTTTGATTTTTATATTTTTTATGAAAAAGCTTATTTGTTTTGATATGGATGGAGTAATTTTTAAAGCTCGTAATTTTTGGATGGAGCTTCATAAAGCTTATGGGACTTTTGAAGAAGGTAAAATTTTAACAGAAAAATATTTGCATTCTGATTACGATACTTTAGTCAGAGAAGTTGTTCAAAGGCTTTGGAGAGGTATGTCTGAGGATCTTTATCTTAAAGAAGTTAGTTCTTATGAGTATTTGCCTGGTGTTAAGGAAACTTTTGATCATATTAAAAATAAAGGTTATTTGACAGCTATTATTAGTGCATCTAGCGTTGATGTTGCTAATCGCGTTCAGCAAGATTTTGGAGTTGATTTTGTTTTTGGTAATAAATTAGTTTTCAAGGATGGTAGAGTTACAGGTGAGTTTGAATGGCCTGTTGGCGCAGGTAATGAAGCTAAAGCTAAAATTGTCAGAGAGCTTTGTTCTGAACAAAGTATTGATTTAAAGGACGTTGTTTATGTTGGCGATAGTAAAAACGATGTCGAGGCTTTTAGGGAAGTTGGTGTGAGTGTTGCTTTTAATTGTGACTACGCTCCTTTAAAAGAAATTGCAACTCACGTTGTTGATTCTCAGGATTTGAGTGATGTTATTCAGTATTTAGATTAGTTTTTCTTTGTTTATTCTTCCCATGGGAATACTATCCATGTTTCTTGGTTTATTATTTTTGAGTAATATTTCGGTGTTATTTGTGATTCTTTTTTGTAGAATATGGTGAATGTATCATTTTCTTTGTATTTTCGTAGTGTTTTTCCGCTGTCACATATGTCATCTACGATTAGTGTTTTTGGTGTTATTTCTTTTTCATTCATTGTTATTGGTAAGTTTAGTTTATAGCACAATATCATCGCAATTGCAAGTCCGCCTCTTGGTATTCCGTATATTTTTTCGTAGTTTTCTTTTTTTATCTCGGGAATTTTTTGTTTTATTAGTTGTTCTATTTGTTGCCAAGAATAGTGTTCTTTTTTTTTGGTTTTCTCTTATCTGCACGTTGCTTATGTCATCATTTATTTCTTTTTTTATTTCCTCTTTTTGTTTTTTCTTTATCTCGCTCCATGGTACGTTGTTTTCTATTCCTTTAATTCTCTCTTCGTATTTTTTTACTGCTCTTTGAAAAACATTGTTTAGGTTTATTTTTTGTTCGTGTTCTAAATTGACAAGCAAGTTAGCATAGTCCCATAATATATCTCCTAGTTCGTCTTCAAGTTTTATGTGGTTTTTTTCTTTGTTTTCTTCTTGTGCTTCTTGGATTTCTTTTTGCATTTCTTCAAAATAAGTTTCACTTCCCTCAGACCATCTTTCGTTTTCGTTCTTATTTTTGTCTATTTCTAGTTTTCTTCTTGCAATTTTTATTAGTTCTCTAATATTTTCCATTTTTAGTCTTGTGTTATTTCTTTTGATTTTTATATTTTTATTTTCTCCCTCGTTTTTTAGCAATATTTTTAAACAACGCGGTTTTTCTTCTCTTTTAGGTAGTAAAATGGCTTTGGATGATTTTGAAATGGGAGAATTTGATGAAGATTATTCGTCTGATCCTAATTTTTATTTTAATGATTTTCTTGCTCGTGGTGATTTTTCTCGTGCTTTAGATATTTTTGAAAAAAATAATTTAAAAATTGGCCCTAATAACGGTTATGTTTCTTCTGTTGAAGATTTGGCTTTAAAGGCAGCTTATGATCATAGTAGTAATGGAAATTATGAGGGCGCTTATGTGTCTTTGCTAATGCACGCGCCGAAGAATCCTCGTATAAAAAGTTTTGCTAGGGCTTTTGCAGCTGATATGCTCCCAAGGTTAGTTGATGCGTATGATAATTTTGAGGAAGAGGATTCTGTTGATTTGATTAATGAGTTAACATATGATATTCATTGCATCGAGAGAGCTCATTTCCCTGAGACTTTGATGTTTCAAAAAGGCAATGACTTTGTTTCTGTGTCATCTATCATTGATGGGCATAGGGTTGCTAAGTTATTTGAGAATTATTTTAGTCATGTTGATTCATTTAACATAGATTCTTTGGTTGTTGAGAGTTGTGAGGAACAAAAAAAGTTAGATCGTGAATTTAGGCTTTTTGATGATGCTTATTCTAATGTTAGTTTTATCGGTTATGTGAATCAGCAGAGGAATTCTTAGAATTTTTTTATTGGAAGAGTTTTGTTTCTTTTTGTATTAGTTCTCTTTGCCAAGGTCTTAGTGTATCGTAGTTTTTTTGCCTTACTGTTTCGTGTACTTGGTCTTTGCTCATTATAAGGTATGGTTCTATGCCTAGTTTCTCTCCCACTTTAACTCGTGCATCTTCTAGTTCTTGTAGTTGTTGTTTTTGTGTTTCGCTGTAGTGTTTTCTCTCTTTTCGCTCTCTTTTCTCTGGTTCTAGGTTTATTTTTTGTGCTCGTTCATATATTGTTTTTATTTTTCTTTTAATTGCAGGGTGTGCTCCTTTTATTTTATCCCAGTCATTAGTGGGCGGGTTTTGTGCTAAGTCTATTATTTTTTTGTTTGGTATTATTCTGTGAGGCGGTTTATCTTTTTGTTTTGCAATTTTATCTCTCTCATCATACATTAGTTCTGCGAATTTTTTTTGTCTTTGGTCTAGTTTTGTTATTCCTTTCATATCCTCAAATGTAAAATCTTTTTGTTCGTACTCTTTTTCTTCTAAGTGTTCTAATTCTTGGCGTAGCCATTCTTCGCGTCCGAGTTCTTTTATTTTTTCTTCGATTAAATTTTTTAATTTTATTAGGTAAGCTGTATCTTTTACTGCGTATGATATCATATCTGGGTTTATTGGTCTTTTTGTCCAGTCAGCCATTTGGAATTTGGATTCTTTATTTACATTAAAGTATTTTTCAAGCAAAGATGCGAGTCCTACGTTTTTCTCGCCGATTAGAAGTGCTGCGATTTGCGTATCGAACAAATTCTTTGGTTCTATTCCGAGTTCGCTTTTAAGTATTCTTAAATCGAAGCTTACATCGTGAAATATCTTTGTTATTTTTTCATCTTCAAGTATTATTTTTAATGGTTCTATCTCTTTTAATTCGAGTACGTCTACGACCCAGTTTTTTTGTCCTGCTGATATTTGTATTATTGATATGTATGATCCGTAGTGGTGCAGGTTATTTTCGCATTCAAGGTCTATTGCTATAACGTCATATTTTTCTAATTCTTCGCATAGTTCTTTTAGTTTTTCTTGTGTTTTTATGAATCTGTATTTTATCATTTTTTTGTTATATTTTTTTGTTGTTATTTATAGGAGAAAAAATGTTTTGTTTATATTTTTTTGGTTAGATTTAAAAAAATTAGAAAGAAGAAAATAAAAAAATATTATTGTTTGGAGTTTTACTTTTTTACAACGAAGTAATATATTATCGCTGTTAATATGCTAAAAAAGAAGGCCACGATTGTCCATATTACTTTCTTTCCTGTATCCATTCTTTTTTGTTTTGCCCACACATCGTATATTACCCAAATCATACATATCAATGCTATTATTCCTATTAATCCTTGTCCTAATACCATTTTATCCCCCCATTTATTGGTTTTTTTAATATTATAATTAAATAAACTTTATATATTTTTATTAAATTCGCGTTGTTTATGTTAGAAATAGTGCCTATTGGTGGTTTTGGTGAAATTGGTCGTAACTGTGTTTTAGTTAAATGGAAATCCGAGTCTGTTCTTGTTGATATTGGTTTGGAGCTTGATAATTTCATTCGTTTAACTGAGGATAATCCTAAGCACCAACCGAGGTTTAATGATGTTATCTCTTCTGAGAGCGTTCCTGATATTTTTTCTCTCTCAAGTTCTGATTTAAATAGTATTCAAGGAGTTGTTGTTGGTCATGCGCATCTCGATCATGTTGGTGGCGTTCCTTATTATATTAAAAAATTGGATGTTAATGTTCATAGTACTCCTTTTACTATCGAGGTTTTAAAGTCATTGCTTTCAGATAAAAAAGTTGATGCGTCTGATTTATTGGTGTCTCATAGTGTTAATTCTCGTTTTAGGATATCAAAGAATTTGGAGGTTGAATTTATTCATATAACGCATAGTGTTCCTCAGTCAGTTGTTGTTGTGGTTCATACTCCTTCCGGTAGTGTTGTTTATGCTAATGATTTTAAAATTGATGAGGCTCCCGGGCTAGGTGATGATTTCGATCCTTCTTTATTTGAAAAAATTAATGATTGTAAGGTTTTAATTGTTGATTCTCTTTATGCTGGTGTTCCCGGTTCTAGTGGTTCTGAGGCCTTAGCTAAAGATTTGTTATTTGGTGCTTTGCTTCGTAAATCTTATGAGGGTAAAAATATTTTTGTTACAACTTTTTCAAGCCACATCTCAAGGCTTATAACTTTAGTTGAGCTTGCAAAAAAGCTTAATCGTAAGCCCGTTCTTATTGGTCGTTCTCTTTTGAAATATGTTGAGGCTGCAAAGGCTGCAGGTGTTGCTAATTTGCTTGATGATGTTGAATTCGTTAAGTATGGTTCTAATGTTGAGAAGTATTTTAAAACTGCGAAAAACACTGAAGATAAGTTTTTTGTTGTGACAGGTCATCAAGGTGAGCCTAAAGCTGTTCTCTCTAGGCTTGTTTTTGGTAAGCTTTTCCCGTTTAAAAAAGATGATTTAGTTGTTTTCTCATCTAAAGTTATTCCGTCTGGTGAGAACGAGGAAAACTATCGTGGTTTAATGAGGGGTCTTCGTCATCTTGGTGTTGAGGTTTTAGAAGAGTTGCATGTTTCAGGTCATGCTCATAGCGAGGAGCATAAGATTTTGATTAATCTTTTGAAGCCCGAGTTCATTGTTCCAACTCATGGTGAGCCAGAAATGCTTCAAGCGCAAAAAGAGTTTTGTAAATCTCTTGGCTACAGTGAGGATAAAATTATTATTTCTAAAAACTTTGATCGGTTGAAATTTTAAAAAAAGGTTAGCTCGCCATTTTTGGATTTACTCCATCATAAAGTTCTAGTTTTGGAGCTCTTTTGTATCCTTTAACTTCGACATCTTTTACAGTTATATCATCTAGGTTTTTTGCACTAATTTCAAGTCTTGCAGGGTCTGAGTTGCTCTCTCTTCCTAGTTGTTGTAATGCAAAAGGTACGTGGTCGTAGCCTTGAAGTTCTTCAGGAGGCAATCTGTCAAGCAAATTCTCTAGTGCGTTATTTGGGCCTTTTTCTTTTAGTTCCGTTTGTAACCATTTTACGTTTTCTTTGTTTTTATACCAGTTCGCTCTCTCACTTCCGTTATGCCCTATGTATAAGTGTAAGTCTCCGAAAGAGTGTATAAATCTTCCTGGTTTTACCCCTACAAGTTCTGCTATTGTGGCAGTTAGTATTGCGTATTGTGGAGCGTTAAATGCAACACCTAATAAATGATCCGCGCTTCTTTGGTGCATTTTCAAATCTAGTCTTTCTTCTCCTTCTAAATCTTCATATCTGTATGCTTGAAATAAGCAGTGGCAAGGCGCAAGTGCTGCAGTTCCTGCTTTAACATCAAATGGGTTCCACGCTGTTACTAAACCGTATCTACTTGTTGGTTTTTCTCTCATCATATCTATCAAATTTTTTAATTGGTCAACATAAACTATTTCTGGGTCTTTTCCTTCTATCTCTTTAACTCCTTTAAATGATCGCCATTGTCTTGGATAAAATTCTCCGAGATCTCCTGCTTTAGGGTCTTCTCCAGACATTACTAATTCTTCAAACTCAGGCAGTGCTTCGTTAAATTCTTTCGTATCTTTTTTTAGTTTCTTCCAAGGATGTCCGTCTTCTAATTTTTTTCTGTAGAAATCAAATGCGTTAGGCGTCCATATTTTCATTCCTTGTTCTAAGTACCATTTTAAATTATTTTCATTTCTTAAAAAGCCTACAACTTCAGGTATTAGTTGTGTTTTGTAACCTATGTTTTTTGTATTAGATAAAGGTATTGTTCCGTCGCTTAAATCGTATTCTACTTGGTTTCCAAATACCCCCATCGTATCTATTACTACTCTGTCCGCTTTTCTAAAATTAAAAAACTTGCTTGTTAGAATATCATACGTTAATCCATGGTAAACTTCATCATGTTTATTTAAATTATTCAAGATTTGCAATTACATCCCCTCCGAAGCGAAATTGGTTTTGTTACTATTGTTGAATTAATACTTTCTTATAAAGTTTTTTATTTTTTTGTGATTTTTGAGTTAGTTTTTTATAAAACTGGTTATTTTTGTTTTTTCATGGATAACTGTAAATATTTTGGTGCGTGCGGTGGTTGTAGTAATCAGCACGTTCCATACGAGGTTCAATTGGAGAACAAAAAAAAGAACTTGGCTAGTTTCACAAATTTTCCTGAGGAGAAAATTAGTGTTGTTAGTGGTGAGCCTTTTAATTATCGTAATCGTATGGATTTTGTGTTTTCTCAGGGGAAAATTGGTTTTCGTGAAAAGGGTAAATGGTTCAAGGTTGTTGATATTGATAATTGTCCTATTTCTAATTCTATGTTAAATTCTTTATTAAAAGAAGTTCGTGAGTTCTTTTTGCCTTACAGCGATGATTTTTTTGATTTGAAATCTCAAGAAGGTTTGTTTAGGTATTGTGTCATTAGAACACCTTCTAAGGCGAGTTCTTTAACGTTTATTTTAAATGATGATTCTCCTAATAAAGAACGAGGAAGAAAATTAGTTGAGGATTTTTCTAAAGTTACAAGCGCTGATAGTGTTTTGGTTGGTTATAATCATAAGAAAAGCGATGTTAGTACAACAGATAATTACGAGGTTTTGAAAGGTTCTGATTTTCTTGAAGAAAATATTCTTGGCAAGACGTTGAGGTTTCACTCTCAGGCTTTTTTTCAGAACAACACCGAGATGGCTCGTGAGTTGGTTCGTGTTGTTCGTGAGATTCTTGAATCTCAAGGTAATAATCATTATTTGCTTGATTTGTATGGTGGTGTTGGTACTTTTAGTGTTTGTTGTTCTGATTTATTCAAAGAAGTTTCCGTGGTTGAGTGTGTTGAGCCTGCGATTGTAGCAGCTAAAAAAAACGCTGAATTAAACAAAATAAATAATTTGAGCGGTTTTGTTCTTGATGCTAAACAAATAAATCGTCTTAATCTAAAAACGCCTTTGAAAGTTATAACCGATCCTCCGCGGAGCGGCATGATTCCAAAAGCAATTGAACGCTTACTCGCATTAAAAGCCAATAGCATCATTTATGTTTCTTGTAATGCGAAGCAATTACAACGTGAGCTTCCGAGATTCATTAAATATTACGATATCAACTCTGTAACTTTAGTTGATTTATTCCCTCAAACGAATCATTTTGAAGCACTGATAGAATTAGCTAAAAAAGAAAAAACACTTGATGATTAGCCTCAAACGAATATTCGTTTATTTTTTGTTTTCCTATTTCTTGAAATGTTTCTTCTATGTATATGTCTTGGTATATCTTGTCTGTTGCTTCATTTAAACAGTGAGTAAATTTTTTTAGTTTGTCTGTTTTTCCTTTTATGATTATTTGTTTTCGTTCTTCGTTTACTATTGTTGTTAGATCCGTTTCTTGTTAGATCACTAGTTCTCGTAGTTGGTTTAGTGTTTTGAATCCTTCGTGTTTTTCTTTGTTTATTATTAGTGTTGGTGCGTTTTTTACGTCATACATTTCTTTTAGTGTTCTAACTGCGTTGTTTTGTGTGTTTATGTCTACGCTGTATATGTTTACGTTTTCTGTTCTCCTTAGGTGGCTTAGTATGAATCCTTGGTCTGAGCATTCTCGGCAGTCTCCTTCATTTGAGTAGAAGTATATTATGTTGCTTACGTTTGTATTGCATTCTTCTTGTATTCTGGTTGTTAGTATCCAGTGTCTTAGTTGTATTATTGAGTAGAAGTTTTTGAGTTCTTTCACATCTTCGTTATTTGTTCCTAGTTGGTTTTCCATGTATTCTACTTTTAGTGATAGTTCGTGTAGGTCGTCGCTTAAAAAGCTTATATCTGTTATTGCGCAGGGGTTTTCTGCGAGTATTGCAAATTCTACCTCTGAGCTCATCGTGTTTATTCTCAGTTCTTCGCTTATTTGGTGTACTGTGTCTATTTTTCCTTGGTTTAGTATTGTTCCGAGGAGTATTCCTGTGAAGAATACTAGTACTGTTATTGATAGTACTGCTGCGTGTTTTGCCCAGTCCATTTTTTTTGTTCTTTTTTTCATTCTGATTTATGACTCCATTTTACTTTTTTCTTTCGTAGTTTGCTTATTACTGATAGTGCCCACCAGTATCCGAATAGTATCCAGTAGAACAAAAAGAAGTATGCGTATGATTTTATTACGCTTTTTTGTTCTGTGCTTAATTTTTTTGTTATTAGTAGTAGTGTTATTGATAGTAGTATTCCTAGTATGCTTAGTATTGCTACTGGTTTTGTGCTTATGTAGAATACTTCAAATTGGAACCATTGCATATTTAGTAAGTCAAAGTTTATTGCTATGTAGTTGTGTATTGTTTTATATGTGCTCTCTATTAGTTTGTATATTGAGTATAGTCCCAATGTTATGACTAGTCCTACTGATATAAATGACATTGGTAAGACAAATAGGCCTAGTGTTCCATGTCTTCTGTTGAATAGTTCTTTGTAGTCTATTACGTTGCTTAAAAATCCTGTGTACCATCTTATTCTTTGTTTTTTTAGTGGCATGAATTTTTGTGGTCCGTGTGTGTATACAAATGCGTCTACGCAGTTTTCTATTCTAAAGTCTTTTGATTGTATTCTTAGTGCGATTTCTATGTCTTCTGTTTGGTGTGCTTTTCTGTAGTATCCGTGTTTTTCGAAGAATTCTTTTTTGTATATTGTGAAGGGTCCTGGTGTGACGTGTATTGATTCTAGGAAGGAGAATACTTTTCTGAGGAGTATTCCTATTAAAAATTCTGTTCTTTGTATGTGTTGTAGTATTGTTTTTGGGTTGTGTATTTTCATTGATGGTGTTACTGCCATGATTTTTTCATCGTCTTCAAAGTATGTCATTATTCTCTTTAGTGCTTGGCTGTCTACAAATGAGTCTGCATCAAGTGATCCCACATATTTTGTTTTGCAGTGTTTTAGTGCGAGGTTTAGCGCGGTGTGTTTTCCTCCGTTTTCTTTTGTGAGGAATGTAACGTTTGGTTTTTTTGCGTATTCTCGTCCTATCTTTGGTGTTTTGTCTGTGCTTCCATCATCTACTATTATTATTTTTAATTTGTCTTTTGGATAATCTAGGTTTAGTACTGAATCCGTTGTTTTTGCAAGCGTCATCTCTTCATTATATGCTGGTATTATTATTGTTACGCTTGGATATTTTTTTAGTTTTGGTTCTTTTTTTATATCTCGTCTATGTTCTAGGAGTGTTAGAAAAAAGTATGCTGTAGTGTATATGCTTACAAATGCTACTATGTATATTAATATGTCTCCTATATCCATTTTCTTTCTGATTTATTGTTTTAATTATTGTTTTGTTAAGTGTTCTTTAATTATAAATCTTTTCCTCTGTTGTTGTTTTTTAAAAGAATTTGAAAAAAAGATGAAAAAAAAGGTTTTTTTAGTATGGACAACCTGATATTCTGGACAAGCTGTGTAGGTTGTGGTATCCTTCGTGTAGTTCTCCATTTATTTTCCATGTTGGCCAGGTTGGGTATTCTCTTTGTAGTGTTTCTTGGCATTCTTGTATTTGTGGGTTTGTGCCGTCTGCGTCGCATTCTATTCTTTTTATGTATTCAAAGTATTCTCCGAATGCTTCTGCTTGTTCTTGTCCGTGTGGTGCCCAGTATACATCATACATCTTCGCGTCTTGTTCTGTTAGGCATTTTGCGAGTCTTAGTTGTCTTTTTTCTGTTTCTAGTGTTGTCTCTTCTATTGTGATTATTGGCTCTTCTAGTTCTTCTTCTATTGGTTCTTCTTCTAATTCTTCTGTTTCATTAATAAGTTCTTCCGTCTCATTAA
>CAZCTY010000008.1:0-1809 GCA_964501945.1 uncultured Methanosarcinales archaeon | reverse complement strand
TAACTCTTCAACTGGCTCAACAATCTCATCAACAACATCCGTTTCATTAACAATCTCTTCTGTCTCATTAATTATCTCGTCTGGCATTACATCTATTGTATCTTCTGGTATTTTTTCTTGTCCTGTGTAGTCTTCTATTGTAGCAGTTTCTCTTAGTCTTTGTACTAGTTCATTGTGGATTTGTTCTGCTAGTTGCATTTGGATTTGTGCTTTGATTATTTCTTTTACTTCTTCAAATTCGCTCACGCCTGCTGGGATTGTTTCTACTTTCCATAGTACGTGGTATCCTGCCTCTGTTCTCAGCATTCCTAATTCATCTTCTTCTAGTTCAAAGCTTTTATTTGTTAGTGGGTCTGTTTCTGCTCCGTGTTTTTCTAGTACGTATTCTCCGCATGTATCTCTTGTGTTCCAATCGTCGGTGTAGTTTTCTACTAATTCGCAGAAGTTTGTTTTATTCTCTGTTATTTTTTGTTTTATTTCTTGTGCTTTTTGCATTGTTTCGTTTTCTGTTTTGTTTTCTTCAAAGCTTATTTGTATGTGTCTTACTTTTGCGAGTTCTCCGTGTTCGAAGTTTTCTTTATTTTCTTCGTAAAATTGTTTTAGGTCTTCTTCTGTTATTTCTGTTTCTGCTAATGCTTTATCTGATAGTTTTCGTGCGTATAGTTCTTGTCTTACGACTTCTTTTAATGTGTTGTAATCTATTCCTAATCCTGCGATGTATTCTTCGAGTTCTTCATCTGTCATTTCTGCGTTTAGTGCCATGTCGAGGAATACTGCTTCTACTTCTCTGTCTTGTACTGTTATGTTTTGTCTTTTTGCTTCTTGTTCCATTAATTTTACATCTACTGATAGTTCTAGTGCTTGTTCATCTGTTAGTGGGACTCCTCCGACGAGTCTTAGCCATTCAGCGCGTGTTTCTTTTATCTCATTTGATAATGGTTCTCCGTTTACAAGTAGTAGTACTTTTCGCTCTTTTGGTTCATCTTCTACTCTTAGAATGTTTGATATTGCTATTACAAGTATTGCGATTAGTATTAGTCCTAGTAGCAAATATATTGTTTTTTTGTTATTATTTTGTTTTTTTTGTTTTGTTTTTGTTTTCGTCGTTGTATTCGTTGTTTTTTTTGATTTTGTGTTTGTTTTTTTTGTTTTTTTCTTATTTTTTGGCTTGTTTTCTTGTTGTCTTTGTCTCTCTTCTTTGCTCAAGCCTGGTATTTGTCCTTCTTTTGGACTCTCATTTATTTTGTCCAAATCTATATATTCATCATCTTTCACGATAACCACCCTCTAAGTGTTTTTTTCTGTGATCCTTTTTTGGATTGTTTTTCAAACTTTTTTTTAAGTTTATTCATATTAGTGAGGCTTTTCTTTTTTTAAAACTATCGTTTTGAACTAATTCTATAATGGTAACAACTTGTTTTAGTGGAGCTTTTTTGTTTTTGTAAAGAAAAATTATATAAATGGTTTTCTTTTTACTTTAGTTGAAGGTGGTTATTTATGAAACTTACATTAGCTGAGCCTAAATTATTGAAGGAGAGTATATCTATTATTTCGGATTTGGTTACTGAGACTAAATTTCGTATTGCTAAGGACTTCGTTGAGATTATTGCGATGGATCCTGCGAATGTTGCTATGGTTGTCTTTAGGATGCCTAGTAATTCTTTTGCTGAGTATGAGGTCTCTGAGGAGACTCTTTTGGCTATGAATCTTGCTAGTTTTAAGCAAGTTCTTCGTCGTGCTAAGCCTAATGATGTTTTAACTCTTGAGAAAGCCGATAATAAGTTAAAAGTTATTTTAAAGGAGAAGAAT
>CAZCTY010000007.1:0-30531 GCA_964501945.1 uncultured Methanosarcinales archaeon | reverse complement strand
AAAGCCTTGTCCCTTTAGGGCGAGGATGTAAGGTTTCGTCGAACGGTTTTTTGTGTCCAAGAAATATAGATTAAGTAAACGCGGTCAAGCCCAGTCCTTTAGGGCTGGGTTAGCGTTTACCTATATTTCTTTGACATTAAGGTTAAGTTTGTTAAGGTGTAATTGTAAAAATAAGAATTTTACATATTTGCTTTTTTTATTGTACCGAAAGTTTTATTAAGTTTTAATTTAAGAATTTTTTTATAAAAAATTGTTGAGTAAAACTTTGGAGGGGTTTTTAAATGATGGATAATAAAGGAGATGGTGGTAGTAAAAAACTTGTTGAATTAGTAGATGGTGCTTTTGTCGGGGAAGTTGTTTTGCCTGAATCTTATGGTTCATTTAGAGTAAAAACAAATTATGTTGTTGGTAATGGCTCTGAGGGGATTCAAAACAAATTTGCAGATGATGTTGTTAGATTATTAAAAGAAGAGCCTGAAGTTTTAAAAGATGCATATTGTTCTAATGGTGATGGTTTAATTTTAGAATTGCGGGATAAATCTTATTCAAATAATGGCACTGATGGTTCTTTTAAAAAATTAAATAGGCTTGTTGATTCATATTTGGAGGGGTTTGTTGGTGAGCTAACTGGTATTAAGTTTACACCTGTAAAAGAGAAATCTCTTTCAAATTATGATTGGATTGAGGATAACGGTTCTCAAAAAATTATTCCCAAAACTAATGGTTCTAGGGAAGGTTTATCTCTTTTGGCGCATAACACTTTTGAGGGGATAAGTGATTTATCTGATGAAACTATGGGCGTTACAGATAAAGAAATTACTGGTTGTAGAGATTGTGTTCGTGAAGGTGAGAGAACTTTGCTGTATGATAAGCGTTAATTTTTTTTATTTTTTTTAGTAAAAATTAAAAGTGTTTAGTTTGTTCTAAATATTTATTATGGACTTACTTGAATTTAGATCTTTATTTAATGAAGCAGTTTCTTCAAATAGGACTCTTTCTTTTTTTTGTAATTGTGAAATTTTTTATTCTGGTAGGGCTGAGGCTGAGCTTGGGCGAGGGGATCGTTTAATTCTTGTTAAAGCTGATAATTCTTTAATTGTTCATCAGCCTGAGGGTAGTGCTCCTGTTAATTATATGAAAGCTGAATCTTCTTTGGATTTATTTGAGGTGAATGGTGAGCTTGTTTTAAGGTCTAAAAATCAAAAGTATAAAGATGAGTTGGACATTGTTATTTTTGAGGTTTTTAGTTTTATTTCGCGTAAGTTAGAAGATGGTTGTAAAATAACTCTTGCAGGTAGCGAGAGAGATATGTCTGATATGATTAAAGACAATCCGTCTCTTATCTCGTCTGATTTCCAGCCTTTGAGTAGGGAGGAGCATAATAAGTTTGGGTTTATTGATGTTTTTGGCCATGATGGCGCGGGGAATCTTGTTATTGTTGAGTGTAAGCGTTACACTGCGGGGCTTTCTGCTGTTGAGCAGTTGAGGCGTTATGTTGAGAAAATGAGTGAGCTTAAAGGTGTTGATAAAAAGAAAATTAAAGGCATTCTCGCAGCTCCTGATATTGCCAAAAACGCAGATGATATGCTTTGTAGTTGGGGTTATTCTTTTGTAAAAGTTTTTCCTCCAAAGCGTTTAGAAAAATATAATAAAAATCAAAAATCTTTAGTGGATTTTTAACATCTTTATTTTTTTTTAAGAATTACATATCTTGCACGTTTTATATCCTTTTGCTATTAAGTCGTGTCTATTGGTGCTTTGTTTGATGTTTTCTTTTTTTGTTCTTGATATTCCGATGCATCCTGCGAGGTGGAATGATTTTCCTGATTCTGCGTAGTAGTATATTTGTTTTGGTTTTATTTCTTTTTTCAGTTCTTTTATTGCATCTTTTAGTTGTTTTTTCTTCACTTTTTTCGTTTTATTTTTCGTGTTTTGTTTTCGTATATTATTGACTTGTATTAAAAAGTTTAGTGCATAAAACGCTGTGCTTATGATTATTATATTTTTTGAAAAGCTTACTTGGAAGCTATATGCTATAATTATAAGGCTTAAAAATGAGGATATGAATAAGAAATTATCTTCAAAGCAATATCTTTTCGTTTTCTTGCTCAGGCTGCTCATTGATGTTAAAAAACCGATTACTAATAGTATTGCGCCTGATATTCTTGTATTTTCAAATAGCATTAAAAGTGTTCCGATTGTGTAGAAAATACTTGCTGTTATACCCAAAAAAAAGCCTTTTGTGTCTTTCATAAAAAGTAGTAACAAATTATAATTTATATATTTTGTGTTTATTTTTGGTTTTTTTGTGTTAAATTATTTAAACAAGTATTTTTTTTGGTGTTTATATGAGAGAAGAATATAACATTTTAAAAAATAAATTCGGTTTGCCTGATTTTGAAGAGTTAGATAAATTTTTTGAAATTCGCGGTATTGACAAAGAAGATGATATTTTGCGTGAGATATCAAAAAAGATTTTGAATTCTGTTGATAACTATTTGGATATTTTAGAGGACATGGTTCAGCCTGATTCTAGATATTATACTCTAAAAGAGGCTAATTTTCTTGGGAAATCTGAGCGCTCTATTATTAATGCTATTTACAGTAAGTTGATGTACTTTAACAGAGCAGGTATCATTTTAAATCTTGATTATTCCTCTGATCGTTGCGCTAAACTCATAAATGATTTTTACAAGGAATGGTCGTTGATGTCAAAAGAGCTTATTCCAGTTATTAATTTGTTGAAAGAATCTTGGTCTAAGAAAACTGAGGCTCGACAAGATAGGGGGTATTTTGGATGACTTTTGTAATTATGGGTCCTCAGGGATGTGGTAAAGGGACGCAAGCAAAAATGCTTGCTGAAGAATTCGGCGTTGAGCACGTATCTATTGGTGATGTTTTGAGACGGGAAGTTTCTAATAAAACGCCTATTGGTGTAAAAATTGGTCCTTATATGCGCGAGGGCAAGCTTATTCCTGCTGAATTGAATAAAGAAGTTGTTAAAAATTTGCTTGAGAAAAATAAAAATGTTTTATTAGATGGGTTTCCTCGGAGTTTAGATCAAGCAAAATTTCTTTTATCAATAACTAATCTTAAAGCAGTCATTGTTATAAACATATCTGAGGAGGAGAGTCTTAGGAGATTGTCTAAACGTGTTATTTGCACAGCTACTGGCAAAATGTTTATTGAAGGTCATGTTCCTCAAAGTGAGAGAGAAAAATGTTTGTCTTTGGGTGGTGAGATTGTAAAGCGAGATGATGATAGGCCTGAGGCTATTTCTAAGCGCTTAGAAATTTATCGTGAAATTACATCGCCTGTCATTTCATTTTTTAAAGAAAACAATGTTGAAGTGATAGAAGTTGATGGTGAGCGAGACGTTGAGTCTTTATTTAATATAATAAAAGAAAAAGCAGGACATTTATTTTCATCTTAAGATATGATGAATCCGAATAAAACAAGGGTCAATAAAAGCAATGTTAAGCCTGCGTAGGCTAATTTGTTCCATTTAATTATTTTTTCTCCATCAAACGGCTTGAATGGTATCATGTTAAATAAGCCGAGCCAGCTATTTATGAAAAATCCTTGAAAAAAGAAGAATTGTAGTAGTTTCGTTGTGTAGAATATTCCTGGCAAAAATAATAATGCAAGTATAAAATTTGAAAAAGGGCCTATTGCTGATATTATTCCGTTTTGTTTTTTATTCACACTTCCCTTTATCCATACTGCTCCTGGCGCGGCTATTATAAATCCTGCAAAACTCATAATTATTGCAAGTATTAATAAGGTGTTATTTGCTTTAAATTCTGCTTGGCAGTAGAATCTTTGTGCAATTATTTTATGTGCTACCTCGTGCACGATAAACCCGAGGCCTACGGTTGCGAGTGCTATTGAGAAAGCTATAAGGAAGCTATTTAAGTTATTATATGTACTCTCTAGCATAGGGCTTAATAGTATTGCGAATGCAAAGCTTATCGCGATCCATGCTTTTAACAGTTCTTTTATTTCTCTTTTTTTGAATTTTTTATTCATGCTTTTTTTAAGAATTTGCTTTTATTATTAAATTTGTCTGCATTCTTTTAATTACTTAAAAGTAACAAAAAAACAAAACATTTATATATAAGTAAGTATTACTGTATAATAGTAAAAACAACGAAACTGTTGTTTTTGCGATTGACTGGAGGAGAAGTTTACTCAAGAAAAACACCTCACCCTCTTAAAAACACCTCACTTTTTTTCTTAAGGACTTCTCCAGTCATTCGTTTTTTCTAAAAAACTCTCGTCTAAATAAGTAATATTTAAATAATTCAAAATATTTCCTTACATAAAGCCCGACACGAGAGTACTCAATGGAGCTTAAGGCGAAACCCTTTAATCAAGGGCATCAACCATTGTTGATGACCGAGCAATGAGCTTGGGAGTTAGTGTATCGGGCTACATTCATAGTCATAAAAAATTTCAAGAACAAGATCATTATCACAACATCACTTTGTTTATTTTTTAGGGGTGTATGGGCATTTTCGTGCACGAGGCACGTCAATTAGAAATAGTAAGCAGTAAAGCCTCCTCGCACTAAAAAAGGCTCAGGTAATAAATTCTTGTTCTATTGCAATTTTTGACTAAAACAAATTAAAAAAGCTACAAAAACAAGGAGGAATAGAAATGGCAAAAATAGCACAAGTTGCTGCAAAATATATTATCCACGCAAAAATTAACATAGATGGCGTTGTAGATAGGCCTGATGTCATTGGGGCTATCTTTGGACAAACAGAAGGTTTATTGGGCGCGGATTTGGAACTTAGAGAACTTCAAAAATCTGGTAGGATTGGAAGAATTGAGGTAAATGTTGATACTAAATCTGGAAAAACTAATGGGGAAATAGTAATTCCTAGTAGTTTAGATAAAGCTGAGACTAGTATTGTTGCTGCGGCAATTGAAATAATTCAAAGAATAGGTCCTTGCAACGCTAAATTGCAAGTAAACAACATAGAAGATATTCGTATAAGTAAAAGGGAGACGGTAATTAATAGGGCTAAAGAATTGTTAAAGAACTTAATGTATAATTCTATGCCTGATTCTCAAGAACTCTCTGAGGAAGTATCTCAATCAGTTAGGGTAATGGAAATAGTTGATTTTGGTAGAGAAAAACTATCTGCAGGCCCAGGTATCGCTGAGAGTGATGATGTTATTCTCGTTGAAGGTAGAGCGGATGTTTTAGCTTTACTAAAATATGGTTTTAAAAACGTTATCGCGCTCAATGGTACAAGTGTGCCTCAAACAATCATAGATTTGAGTAAAGAAAAAACTATGACTGTGTTTGTTGATGGAGATCGTGGCGGTGTTTTAATAGTTCAAGAATTATTGGCTACTGCTGAAATTGATTATGTTTGTAAGGCACCTGACGGTAAAGAAGTTGAAGAGCTTGCAAAAAAAGAAATTCATAAAGCTCTAAGGGCTAAGATAACTGCTGAGCAAGCAAGACTTGATATTTCATCTGGTGCATTCAACAACAATAGTGCTAGTACTAGGAAGACTTACTCCTCTAATAAAGACAATAGTAGGGACTCGCATAGTAGGGACTCGCACAGAGATTCAAGAGATAATAGGAGATCTTCTCAACAGCAAAATAGGCCATCTCAACAATCAAGGCAACAGCAAGATAATCAAAAACCTCAAAAGCCTACTCAAGCAGAATCAAAAAAGTTCTCTGAAATGCTTGAGGACTTAATTGGCACGAGGGGTGCGTATATCTTAAATGATAAATTAAACATTTTAGGTAAAGTCCCTGTAACTGAGCTTCAAAGCACTATAAAAAGTCTTGCAACAGGTATTTATGCGATTGTATTCGACGGTCCTATTGACAAAGATTTAATATCTGCCTCTGAGAGAGCGAATGTTAAGTTCTTAATTGGGATGGATGCAAAAGCTAAAGCTCAAAGCTCTGTTAATCAATTAACGATTAATGACTTGTAATTTTTTTCTTTTTTTCTTTTTTTTAAAATGTATGCATACAAATATTATGATGGTGTGAGTTCGGGTTACGATGAGCTTCACGGCGAAGAACAAAGACAAAAACTATTGATTATAAACAAAGAATTAAACTTTTCTAAGCATCATAAAATATTAGATGTTGGTGGAGGCACAGGTATCTCTGTTGAAATACTAAATTCTAAAGTTGTCATATTAGAACCATCGTCTAAGATGATAGATCAAGGTCTTTTAAAAAGAAGATTTGATTATGTTAATGACTTTGCAGAAAACATCGCTGAAATATTTGAAGAAAATGAATTTGATGCTATAATTTCTCTAACGTCGGCGCATCACTTTCACGATTTAAACAAAGTCATGTTGGGAATAAAAAAAGCGCTTAAAGACGAATCGGATTTAGTGATTACGATGCTTAAAAAAAGTGATAAGCTTGACTTAATAAAAAAAGAATTTGAAAAAAATTTTTTACTAAAAAAAGAAATGGTTGAGGAAAAAGACGTAATACTTTTTTTTAAAAATAAAAAATAAAAAAAGGTTTAAAAAAATCAATTAATCTTTCTGCACTCTAAATAAAATCTTTTATCGTATGCATGCCCCATTGAAAATGTCTTTCTTGGCAAAGGCCCATCTTTTATAACGGATTTAAACAAATCTTCTTTTTGTATAGATTTTAAATAAAATCCGGTATTATTCTCTTTGCATGCAAGTTCTTGAAGTAAATCTTCTCCGTGTATATAATCTATTTTTACGTTGTTTTTTTCAATGAACGCATCAAGAAATTCTTGAAGTGTTGCAAAAGATAAATTAAGCTTAGGATTATTTATTTTAATAACTTTATATTTGTTATTTGTTAAAAATCCGAAGACGTGCTTGTTAGATGTGTTTTCCTCATCAACAATTTTTTTCATCTCATCAAAGCTATCAATCTCACTAATTTCAAAGTCTAACTCTTCTCTATCTAAATGCTCTCTAAGAGTTTCTTCAAGCAAAGCAGAATCAACACCAAATAAAACTCTGTATATAGCCTCGAACTCTAAACTCTCATCATATAAATTTACTGCTTCAACTAATGCGAATCTCGCCGGGTGATTTTTTATCTCTTCATCATTTAAATCTCGTTTAACATCTTCCCAATATGATTTAGCTGTTGCAAGTGAGTGATTGCCATCTCCTACACAAAATAATATTGGCTCGCCTTTATCACCATACTTATTTTTAAAATATTCATCATCTAAAAATTTCTCAAAACTTCCCAGTATGTCTTTTATCTCATCATTTTTATTAATCAAGTATCCTTCAATTTTTCCGCTATCAAACATTAAATTAAAATCATACAATTTCTGGTAAGTATCTAATCTCTCAGCGATAGGTTCTATTATTTCTTTTTTATCATCATCAAATATTAACATTACGTGCGGTGATTCTATTCTCGCGCCATTTCTAACCTTTTTTCTTGGAGGAATTCTCTCAACAATGGTGCCTTCTGTAGGTCTAATTAGGCTCTGGGAATTTTTATCATAAGAATAATTTTCTAAATCAATGCTAAAAACGAGCCCTAATCTATTTTTTCCGCATCTAAGTTTTCGCTTAACAAATATTAATCCGTCAACACTCTCAAAAACATTTCCGTCAAGGTAATCATTCATATTTTTGTGAATTTCTTTAATTTTATCTTCAACGCCATCATCTTCTAAATAAATCTCAGGTAGCATTAAATGATATGTTGATTTTTTATCTTTGACTAATTCAGCCACGCTCCCCCAATATTTTTCATCACTCGTGTATTGATCGCAAGCAATAACTGCCCAGTGTTCGCATACAACATCTTTGTTTGGTATCAAAACTTCACTTATTTTTATAACATCTTTTGCACTGCTAATTCTATCACCTCAAACTTTGAGAATTTGAAAAATATTATAAATCTTTCACAAATGCTTTTATAATAAAATGACGAGATATGAATTTAATTCAAAAGAAATAGAGGCTTCAAAAAAATTATTGCCTGTATTAAAAGAAACTCTTGAAGAATTAAAAATACCTTTCTTCATAGATGATAAATTATTATTTCATAAAAAGCATTTTAATGGAGAGGATTTTACAACTTATAGTACTGGCCAAAAAAAACAAAGCACTCTAAGATTTAAAGAAGGAATTATAAGGCTTCCTGCTAAAAGAATACTTCCTGTTTATGAATCTCGTGAATTTACATTCAACGAAGGTCCAAGGGCTATTGTTACAATAGATAATGTCGTTGTTTCTAAATTAAAAGATTTGACTTTATCAGAGTTAGCGTCTGACGGGTTTCAAAACGTTGATCACGCAGTTGAGAGTATGCGAGAATATTATCCTGACATAAACTGCGAGTCTATTGTTAGTTTGTATTCTTTTGGAAGATCTGTTTTTGCAAATTCGTATGAATAATTTATTAAAGGGGGATTATTTAGAAACTTTTTTAAAAGCATCAGCTTTCACTATGAATACGCCTCTGTAGCATAGCAGCTATTGCGGCAGACTTGTAATCTGCAGGTCGGGGGTGCAAATCCCCCCAGAGGCTTTCTTAAAATGTTAATATTTTGGGAAAATTTATATACTTTTAATTTACCGTTTATTTAAAAGTGAAAAATAATATTTATGTTTTTAGAAGTATTTTTTTATTGTTTTGTTTAGCATCCTTATTATTTTTAGTTGGTTGCAATGAAGAAAGCGCTTATTTTGATTGTTCATTGTTCAATAATAAAAGTGTTTGTAATATTTCTAATGCATTAATTGAGAATGATATTGGTTATTGCTATGAGTCTGATAATTTTGAAGATTGTTTAGTTTACACGAAAAAACCGTAAAGCCTTGTCCCTTTAGGGCGAGGATGTAAGGTTTCGTCGAACGGTTTTTTGTGTCCAAGAAATATAGATTAAGTAAACGCGGTCAAGCCCAGTCCTTTAGGGCTGGGTTAGCGTTTACCTATATTTCTTTGACTTCAGCATTAAAAGTTCAGATTATGATATTTGCGATTCTTTAAATCATGATTATAAAGGTTTTTGTTATATTAACTTAATGATTGATTCTTCAGATTTTCAGAAGTGTTACAACTATTCTTATGCTGCTCAATATATGGATTCAATACAAATCACAAATGATGCTCCTGAGAGTATTTTCTCAGAAGATTATGATGTTGACAATAAGTCAATAATTGTTTCTTGCAACCATCTTATACTTATGAATGATTTTGATGGTTGTGATGTCTTTCCTGATGATTTAATTGTTCCTGGAAATACGTCTTGGGAAAATTATTGCTATTTTAATAAGCATATATTTGAAAGAAGCACCGTAGAAAATATAGAGGACTGTTATGAAAAACAAGGTTCTGGATTTGATTGGTGTGTTTCTTATTATGTTGTAGAAAATATTAATGAATATTACTGCGAAAAAATATTATCTAGTGATATTAAAAGTATGTGTTATTATGATGTGGCTATTTCTAAAAAAAACATGGATGTTTGTCAGTTTGATAATTCTCACGCTTCGTGTATTAGCAGAATACTTAGTAAAAATTAATTTTTCTAATCATGGGAAAATATTGAATTAAAACGGAAGGCTTTTGTGTTATACAGGATAAAACTTGGGTTGTATACTTCATACGTTTAATTCAGGTTCTTCATTAATTTTTTTTACTATGTTAAAAACATATAATTTTATAAATAATTGTTTATTTTAAATTTTTTATGAATTTAAGAGAAAAGAATACAAAAATTGTTGCGACGATTTCGGATATGCAATGTGGTGTAGATTTTTTAAAAGAATTATATAATTCTGGTATGGACGTTGTACGGCTTAATACTGCGCATCAAGATTTTTCTGGTGCTAAAAAAGTAATTGAAAATGTTCGTTTAGTTTCTGATAAAATTGCTATAATGTTGGACACTAAGGGTCCTGAGATTAGGACGAGGAATATTAGCAGTCCTATTAATGTAAAAAAAGATGAATTAATTAAAATATCTGGTGATATCTCTTTTGAGGGTAAAGATATTATTTATGCATCTTATATTAATTTTCACAAAGATGTTCCTTTAAATTCGAAGATTTTGATAAATGATGGGGAGTTGCAATTTGATGTCTTAGAAAAGGCGTCTAATTATTTATTATGCAAAGCTTTATCTAATGGCGTTGTAAAGGATAAGAAAACTATTAATGTTCCAAGTGTTCATTTAAATTTGCCATCTTTATCAAAAAAAGATATAGAATTTATAAATTTTGCAATTGATAATAATTTGGATTTTATTGCGCATTCTTTTGTAAGAAATAAAGAAGATGTTTTAGCGGTTCAGGATTTGCTTAATGCAAGAGATAGTAAAATAAAAATTATTGCGAAAATAGAAAATAAAGAGGGTTTTGAAAATATTGATGAAATATTAGATTTTGCGCAGGGCGTCATGGTTGCAAGAGGGGATTTGGGTGTTGAAGTTTTAGCATCAGAAGTTCCTTTCATTCAAAAAAGTATTATTGCTGCGTGTCTTAGGAAGTCTAAGCCTGTAATTGTTGCTACTCAAATGCTTGAGAGTATGGTTAAAAATCCTTATGCGACTCGCGCGGAGATAAGTGATGTTGCTAATGCCATTCTTGATGGTACTGACGCTGTGATGCTTAGTGGGGAAACTGCGTATGGGGATTATCCTGTTGAAGCGGTCAAGACTATGGCTGAGATTTCTTTGAGTTTGGCTAAACGGCATAGGAAAACAAATCCTGCGGGTGTTGAGCCTGATAGTACTAATACTAAAATGTTTCTTGCAAAGTCCGCGGTTAATGCTGCGCTCTCTCTTAACGCTTCAGCTATAATAACGCCTGCTCACTCTGGTGAGGTTGCAAGG
The DNA here is from genome assembly GCA_964501945.1 of uncultured Methanosarcinales archaeon. Taxonomy (GTDB): domain Archaea; phylum Nanobdellota; class Nanobdellia; order Woesearchaeales; family 21-14-0-10-32-9; genus 21-14-0-10-32-9. The sequence continues at coordinate 19,684 of CAZCTY010000007.1, read as the reverse complement.
GTGATTTCTGCGATGCGTTCAAGGAAGCCGATTTTTGCTCCTTGCTTAGATGATACTTTAATGAGGCAGTTGGCTTTAAGTCATGGGGTTAGGGTTTTTAAAAATAAAGAATATGATAATACTGATGAGATGGTTTTGAAAACTGTTCAAACATTGGTTGATGATAAAAAATTAGATAAAGATGTCTTGGTGGTTTTTGTTTCTGGGAATGTTAAAAGCGTGGAGCATAAGTCTCATTTCTTAGAAATTGCAAGTGTTAGGGATTTGTTATTATCTTATAAAAAATATTAAAATCTTTTTTTAGGTGCAATTAAATTTCACTGTGTTATTATGTTCGCCTAATATCGTGGTGATATTTTCTCCGCAAGTGCTATTTATGTAAAATTCTGTTCCATAGTCTGTTTCTATTAGGTATTCGGGCATGTCTTTGTGGAAGAAAGTTATGGGTATGGTGCAATTTTGTTTACCGTAGCAGTTTCCTCCAAATGCAGACACTAAACATTCTTGTTCTTCTTCACTTCCTAAAAATTTGCAAGTTATATTTTCTGTTTTCATATCTGTTTCTGGATTAATAAAGCTTTCAACATCGCTTAAGTTTATTGGTTCTTGTTTCTCTGTGATGTTTAATTTTATTGAGGCATGATCAGAAGCTTCATTAGTATTTTCTGCTTCGTTATAATCGTTTATAATTTGGCCTTGACATCCAATTAAGAATATTGTTAAAATAATCGTGCTTGTGATGATGTGCTTTTTTTTAAAGTTCATATTATTTGTTTAATTCTTTTATTTATAAAATTTATTCTTATTAGTGTTTTTTTTTCAGCAATTTTTTTAAAAGTTGAATTATTTGTTTTTTTATGGTAATTAAAATTGATTATGATAAATGTTGTTGGAAAAACGGTAGGTGTGTGAGTTGTTCTTGTAAAAGTGCGTGTAGCGGTTGTGTTGATGCGTGCCCTGTTGGCGCTTTGATGCGAGAAGATATAGTAAAAATTGATGAAGATAAATGTATTGATTGTGGCGCGTGTATTGATGCTTGTAAGTATGATGCTATTTCTTTAGATTAGTAAATAGAATTATTTTTTAATTTTGTTTTTGTATTAAAAAATAAAAAAAGGTTTAATGGTTTTTGTGTTGTTGAACTCCGCCAACGCCTCGGCCTTTGCCTTGCATTGTCATCTCGCCGTGTCCGTTCATTTTTCCAAAGCCTTCACCGTTTTTAGGTCCAATGCCGTTATTTAAACCAAGTTCTGTTCTAAGTTCATTTGCAACTTCGTATTCGCCATTTTTTCCAGCTCTGTGGGCTTCAACAAACAAATGAAAATTTTCTTCATCTACAACTTCAAGCACTTTGGAATTTCTGTTGTTTAATGCCATTAATTCTCTCCATGCTTCATAGTCGTTTTCGTCGAATGCATCGAGCATCTCGTCGCATCTTCCTTCATCATAATAAGGGCTTTTTTCTTCGAAATTTCCTCTGTAAGCAGTTACCATTACGGATAATGATAATATAGCTACAGCCATCAAAGCAATAAAAATCCCTGCTTTGTCTTTTCTCATCTTTTTTACCTCCAAAACAATTATTTCAAAAAACAATTGTTTCTAAGATAGTTTATTTGGAGCATCGTATATAAATAAGAGGAAAGCAAAATATACACTTCAAGTCCATTTTTTTTATAAATATTTAAATAATAATTTGAATTTGTGATATTATGAATGAAACATCTCTGTTATTACCGCCGATTCAGTCATTACAACATTTTAATCCTTTAAGGTTTGGCTTAGAACTATTTTACTCTCTAATTGTGCTAGCTTTATTTTTATTTATATTTTATAAGACAAAGCACTTATTTAAATTAACTAAGCATGAGGGGATAAAATATTTTAGGTTGGCTTTCTTGTTTTTTGCTTTAGCTTTTTTTTCAAGGTTCTTATTTTATATTATAAGACTAATTGTTTTAAACTCCGAATTTCATATTCCTGGAAGAACTATGTCTTTTTTATCTTTGATTTTTGTGACTTATTTTAGTACTCTAGCTATTGGTTATTTGATTTATAGTACTCAATATAAAAAAATTAAGCAAATCCCTCTTTTAGTTTTAATTAATTTACTCGCTTTATTTTCTATTGGTGTTTTTTATTTTGATCAATCAATATTTTATTTCTTGGTAATACAGATTTTTTTAATGGGTGTTTTATTGTTTGTTAATGTAAATAAAAAAATTAGGTTTATTTATCCTTTAATGTCTTTGTTTTGGATTATGAACATATTAATTTTTCACACAAGGCGTTTTTTAGGTTTTGAAATTAAATTACTTTTGCAATTATTATCTGTTGGATTATTGATTTATTTTATTTATAAGGTATTAAAATGGACAAAGTAGATAGGAAAAGGGAGCGTTTAGAAATTATTCATGATATTTTAAAAATTATTAGGGATAATAATAATTCTATAAAGCCAACGCCTCTTTTAAGGTATTCTAATTTGTCGTCTAAAAGTTTTAATGATTATTTCGCTGAATTAAAAGAGAAATCTCTTGTTAAGGAAGTTGTTGATAAAAAAAGAAAAAAATATATTACTCTAACAGATAGTGGCTTTGAGTTTCTTGAAAAATACAAGCAAATAAAAGGTTTCATTGAAGAATTTAATTTGTAAATGAGAATTTTTTAGTATCTTTTTTTGAAGTTTATTTAAGTTGTTGAATAGTTGCGTTGTTCTTGATGTTTTTGTGGAGGTGTTTGCCAGTATTAAAATTTAGAAATTGTTCGTTGTTGCTTCGCAGACTTTAAGGGCTTGAACGGAGTTCAACCCTTAGGGCGTTTACGGGCGTACTGGTGAAGCCAACGAAAAACCTTTGTTTTTTCTGGGCATTTTAAATTCTTGAGAATTTAAAAGCCTCTGGCGAGAATTGAACTCGCGACCTCTACCTTACCAAGGTAGCGCTCTACCGCTGAGCTACAGAGGCGTTGGTTCTCGTGAAATGGGTTTTATTTATAAAATTTGCTTATGGTATTTATTTTATTTCTTGTATTTAACCAAAATGTTTTTAAATATTGGGTGTTAGTTATTTTTTTATTTTAATTTTTTTTTGGTGGTGTAGAGGTGAAGCTTTGTATTTAACTTTTGAAAATCCGTTGTATTTGTGGTTTCTTTTTTTGATTCCATTACTTATATTTGCGCATTATTTTTTCTTTAGGCGTTCTAAGAGTAAGGCTTTGATTTTTTCTAATTTTAAGGCTTTAAAGAGGATGTCTAAGGGTAGTTTGATTACTGCTAATTCTACTCATTTGTTTATTAGGTGTTTGATAATTGTATTTTTGGTTGTGGGTGCTTCGGGTGCTACTCTTTGGGTTATGGATGATAGGAGTGATGTTAATATTGTTTTTGCGCTTGATGCTAGTGCGTCTATGACATCGTCTGATGTTGGTGATTCTAGGTTTGAAACTGCTAAATCTATTGTTTCTAGTTCTTTAAATAACATGCCTCGTGGTGGGGAGTATGCTCTTATTAATTTTGCTGGTGTTTCTCTAATTCAGCAATCTTTTACTCAGGAGCGTGCTGAGTTATTATTGTCTTTGGAGGAATCTGAGATTGCGAGGATTGGTGGTACTGATGTTGGGGGGGCTATTATTACTGCTACTAATTTATTTGAGCTTAAGCCTGATGAGGGTAAGGTTTTAATTATTCTCTCTGATGGTCTTGATAATACTGGCGCGTTTATTTCTGGTTCGCCTCATGAGACTGTTACTTATGCTAAGGAAAATCAGGTTGTGATTCATTCTATTGCTATTGGTACTGAGGGCGGTCCGGTTGGTTTTTTGCCTGAGTATTTTGAGGTTCCATCTATGTTTGATGATGAGCTAATGAATTTTATGGAGGAGGAGACTGGTGGTTCTTTTCATAGGGTTGAGTCTTTAGATGATGTTCAAGGTGTTGTCTCTGAGTTGGATTTTGAGACTACTAGGGCGTATGTTAATTATAATTTGTTTTATTGGTCGTTCTTGGTTATTTTTCTTTTATTGATCTTTGAGTGGGTTATTGCTAATACTGTGTATAGGCGGGTTTTGTAAAATACATAGTTTTTTATTTCTCTTTTATGTTCTTTTTTTATGGCGCGTGATGTTTTTGAGAAAACTGGTTTTCATTCCTTTAAATCAGGGGAGCTTTGTGATGGTTGTTTGCAGTGTGTTCGTGGTGAGAAATTAGTTCTCTTTGTTACTGGTCTTTGTCCTAGGAGTTGTTTTTATTGTCCTATTAGTTTTGATAAGTATGGTTGTGATGTTGTTTTTGCTAATGAGTGGAAGGTTAAGGATGTTTTCAATCCTGTTGAGTTATTTGATGAAGTTAAGATGACTGGTGCGAGGGGCGCGGGTATTACTGGGGGTGAGCCTTTAGTTAAAATTGATCGTGTCATCTCATACATTAAAAGTTTGAAAGAAAAGTTTGGTGAGGATTTTCATATTCATCTCTACACTTCTTTGGACTTGGTTAATTTAAAAAATCTTGAAAAGCTTCATGGTGCGGGTCTTGATGAGATTCGTTTTCATCCTGATTTAGTTGATGATTCTCTGTGGGATAGGGTTCTTCTTGCTAAGACTTTTGATTGGTCTGTTGGTGTTGAAGTTCCTGTTGTTCCTAATTTTAAGGAAAACTTGTTTAAGCTTGTTAATTTTTTATCGGGTAAAGTTGATTTTTTAAATCTTAATGAATTAGAGTTTTCTGATACTGATTCTAATCATTATGATATGTCTGGGTTTTCTAGGAAAAATAGTTCTAGTTACGCGGTTTGTGGTAGTGAGGAGTTGGCTTTTGATTTATTGAGGCGTTGCGCTGAGATTAATTTGAGGTGTCATTTTTGTACGGCTAAGCTTAAAAATCAGGTTCAAGTTGGTGAGCGTCTTAAAAAAAGGGCGTTAAATGTTGCATCTAGTGTTGATGAATTAACTGAGGATTATTTGTTATTTAGAGGGGCTATTTATTTGGATGGGTGTGCTCCTTCTTTTAATTATAATCAAGGTTCTGCTCAAGTTATTTTTAAGGAGAGGCTTCATCGCGCAAGGGAGGGTTTGTTAGGGGTTGGCTTTGAGGAAGATGATTTAATTTTGGATGTTGAGCGTAATAGGTTTTTAGCTCATTTTTCTTTGGTTGAGTATTTTTCTGAGAAAATTAAGGGGTTGGGTCTTGTTCCTGTTTTAGTTGAGGAGTATCCTTCCTCTGATTATTTTTGTGTTGATCTTGAGTTTTTATAGTTTAAATTGGTTTTGTTAGCCATGCTACTTCTTCATCTGAGAGGTCTAATTCTTCTTTTATCTTTGCACTTTCTTGGTTTTTGAATATTATTTGTAGGTGTGGTATTACTTCTGAGAATGTTTTGTGGCTTGATGTGTGTGTTATTTTTCCTGTTTTTTGTGCTATGCTTTTTCTCTTTCCAACACTATTGTTTAATATCCATATTTTTAATAATCTTGAGGAGGGTTTATATTTTATTTGTGCGGGGTTTTTTTCTTCTTTTGATAGTGCTATTCCTGCGCTAAGTAAATTGTAGCAGTATACGTAGAATCTGTAGTATTGCCATCGCCTTATTCTTCCGTAAAATACATTTGCGAGGGCTAGGTTTTTGTATGCTTTTGCTATTTGTTTTGGTTCTGTGTATTCTGAGGGGATATTTTCTTCTACCCATAAAAATATTTTATCTAGGTCTTGTGTGACGTTATCGTATGCGCTGAGTGCGATTTCTGGTTTTGTTGTTTTAAATATTCTAAATAAGGCTTCTTCTATTTCTTGTGTTGAATCTCTCGTGTCCATTGTTTTGAGGTCTTCTTCTTGTAAATATCCTTTGCTTGTTAGTGTTTGTAAATCGTTTATTCCTGCTCGCAAATCTCCGCCGCTCATTCTTGCAAGTTGGCTTAATGCTCGCTCCTCGTATTTTATTTCCTCTCTCTCACATATTTTTTTTAAGAAGTTTAATGTTTCCTCGTAGCTTATTGGTTCGTATTTGATTAGTTCGCATATTTTTCTTAGTTGTTTTATTTTATCATTGTATGCGTCCTCGCATATTATTATGAAGGGGTATTTGCTTTTTTGTATTATTTTTATTATTGCTTGTATGCCTCCTCTATCTTTTGTTCCTGATAATCCTTCTACTTCATCTATTACAATTATTTTTTTGGTTCCAAAAAGTGAGGTTTGGTTTATTACTTTGCTTAGTAGTTCTGTTATGTTTTTTGAATTTCTTGTATCTGATGCGTTCATTTCTATTAATTCGTAATTATAATCGTTTGCAAGTGCTGTTGCGCTAATTGTCTTTCCGTTCCCTGTTCCGCCGTATAGCATTATGGGCTTTTTTTTATTTGTGTATTCTTCTATGTACTTTCTTAGTTGTTTTTTCTGCACATCTTGTCCTATCACGTCGTTTAATGTTTGCGGTGAATATTTTTTTATCCAAGGAATCATACTCTTGAGGTAGGCTTTTGTATAATATAAAGTTTTGCTCTAATATTTTTTTTCAAATAACTTTTTAAAGTTCTTTCAATTTCTTCTTTGCATGCTTGTTATAAATAAAGATGAATTATTGAATTTCAAGAGGAAGTTCACTAAGAAAATGAAGGATTCTGTTTTTATTTATCCTACTGATTCTATTTATGGTATTGGTTGTGATGCGACTAATTCTGAGTTGGTTGATAAGGTTAGAAAGCTTAAAAAGAGCAATCTTCAGCCTTTCTCTATTATTGCGCCATCTAAGGAGTGGGTTGAGGAAAATTGTTATATCTCTGAGGATCAAAAGGGTTATTTTGATTCTTTAGGTTCTAAAATTGATATTAATGGTAGTCCTCATTGTTTCACGCTTATTTTAAGACTTAAAAATAAGAACGCGGTTGCGCATAATGTTACTCAGGGTAATGGTACTATTGGTGTTAGGATTCCTGATAATTGGTTTTCAAGTATAGTTTCTGAATTAGGTGTTCCTATTGTTTCAACTAGTGCGAATCCTACTGGTGAGAATTTTATGACATCTCTTGATGATCTTAGCTCTTCTATTAAAAAAGGTGTTGAGTTAGTTGTCTATGAGGGTGAGAAGAGAGGTGCGCCGTCTACTATTATTAATTTAGCATCTGAGGAAATTAAGATTTTAGAGCGTAGGAATAAGAAGTGAGGGTGATTTCTTTTTGAGGGTTCTTGGTGCGGGGGATATTCATGGGAATGTTTTCTTAGCTAAATCTTTGGCTGATAGGGCTGTTCGTGAAAAGGTTGATTTGGTTGTTCTTTGTGGTGATTTAATTGAGGAAGGTTCTTTTGAGAATGTGTTAAAGCCTTTTAAGGATAAGAACTTGAAGACTTTGTTTGTGCATGGTAATCATGAGAGTTTAGCTTCTGCTGATTTCTTATCGTATATTAACAAGGCTAGGTTGCTTCATGGTTATGCTGCGAGGTATGAAGGCATTGGTTTTTTTGGGTGTGGTTCTGCGAATATTGGTATTAATGGCTTATCTGAAGAGGAAATTTTTAACACTTTGGATAAGGCGCATAAAGGTATTTCGTATCTTGATAAGAAGGTAATGGTGACTCATGTTCATCCGTCTAATTCTAAAATGGAAAAATTTTCTAACTTTGTTCCTGGTAGTAGGGGCGTTTTTGATGCTATTGAAAAATTTAAGCCTGATGTGGTTTTTTGTAGTCATGTTCATGAAGCTCAGGGCTTAGAAGAAGAATTAGAGGGTGTTCGTGTTATTAATGTGGGTCCTAAGGGTAAAATTATTGATTTATAATTAGTAACTTTTTAATAAACTGCTTTGTTTCTTTTTGTTTATGTTGAAAAAATTTGAGTTTTTAGAGCACACAGCGGATACGAAGATTCGCGCTTTTGGTTCTTCTTTAGAGGAGGCTTTTTGTAATGTGGTTCTTGCTACTACTGAGACTATGACCGATCTTAAATCTTTAAAGAGTGTTGAGTCTCGCTCTGTTCTTGTTTCATCTGAGGATGAGTTGTCTTTGCTCTATGATTTTTTGGATGAAATTCTTTATTTGTTTGATGTTGAGGGTTTCCTTGTTAAAGAAGTTAAAGATATCAAGATTGCGAGGGGTTCTTCTTTAGAATTATCTTGCACTTTACTTGGTGACTTTGTGAGTAGTGGTTATGAGGTTCACACGCATATTAAAGCTGTGACTTATAGCGAGATGGAAATCTTTGAGGAAGATGGCTTATTTGTTGTTCAGGTTGTTCATGATTTGTGAGGTGATTTTTTATGGATATAAAAAAATTAAATGATTATTCTTTTGAAATTGCGCCTTTTGGTGTGATGAGGGTTCCGCTTAGAATTTACGCGTCTGATTCTTTGCTTGAGAAGATGAGGGAGGATAATTCTTTGATGCAGGGCATTAACGTTGCATCTTTGCAGGGTATTCAAGGCGCGTCTTTAATGATGCCTGATTCTCATCAAGGTTATGGTTTTAGTATTGGGGGGGTCGCGGCGTTTGATGTGGAATCTGGTATTATTAGTCCGGGTGGTATTGGTTATGATATTAATTGTGGTGTTCGTCTTCTTGCAACCGATGTTCCTCGCGATGTAGTTTCTGAAAAGTTGCCTTTATTATTGGATGTTTTATTCAAAAAAATTCCTCCAGGGGTTGGTGAGAAATCGTCTTTTAGGCTTTCTAATTCTGAGCTTGATGATGTAATGGTTAAAGGTCCTCGTTGGGCTGTTGATAAAGGTATTGGCTTAGATGAGGATTTGGATCTTTGTGAGAGTAACGGTGTAATGGCTGGGGCTGATCCTAGTAAGGTTTCTCAGAAGGCTCGTGGTCGTGGTCTCTCTCAGCTTGGAACTCTTGGTTCTGGTAATCATTTCATAGAAGTTCAGGTAGTAGATGAGGTTTTTGATGAAAGTGTGGCTGAGGTTTTTGGTTTGCATCAGGGCCAAGTCGTTGTATTAATTCATAGTGGCTCGCGCGGTCTTGGTCATCAGGTTTGTTCTGATTATATTAGGAAGATGGAGTCTTCTCAGAGCTTGGATTTGCCTGATAAGAGTTTGATTAATGCGCCTATTAATAGCGAGCTTGGCAGGGATTATTTTAGTGCGATGGCTGCTTGTGCTAATTTTGCTTGGGCTAATCGTCACGTAATGGCTCATCAGGTTCGTGAGGCTTTCAGAGAAGTTTTTGGTGATTGTTCTCTAAAGCAGGTTTATGATGTTGCTCATAACATTGCGAAATTTGAAGATCATTTAATTGAGGGTGTGAGGAAAAAAGTCTTGGTTCACAGAAAGGGCGCGACAAGAGCTTTTCCTAAAGGCAGTGATGAGATTCCATCTAAGTATAGTGGTGTTGGTCAGCCGGTTTTCATTCCGGGTAGTATGGGTACTAGTAGTTATGTCTTAGTTGGTTCTGAGAAATCTTTATCTGAGACTTTTGGTAGTACGGCTCATGGCGCGGGTCGTATGCTCTCAAGGTTCGCTGCGAAGAAAAAATGGTCTGGTCAGCAAATAAAAGATGACTTAGAAAAAAATAAAATCTTGGTTAAAGCATCCACGCTTCGCGGTATTAGTGAGGAGGCTCCTCTTGCATACAAAGACGTTGATGAAGTCGTTAAGGTTTCTAATGATGCTGGCATTGCGGGTCTTGTTGCAAGGCTCAAGCCTTTAGGCGTAATTAAAGGTTAATAGGGCACGATGTCTACTTTTTTCTTTTCCTCTCCTCTTTCTTCTTTAGCACTTGTTTTATCGTGTGTATCATCTATTAAAGCTTCGTTTGTGTTGTCTTTTTCATCGTCTTTTGTTTCATCGTTATTAAATATGTCAAATAATCCTCCGCTGCTTGTTGTCTCGTTACTTGTTGTGTTTTCATATTCATCTCTTTGAGGTGTTTCACTTCTAGAAAACATGTCTTTTACTGGTTCTTTTTCCATCTCGCCTATGGTTGTTTGTAATAATTTTATTGCTTGTCTTATATCTTCTTTTGAATCTTTATTCGTATCGATTTTTATTTCCATGTTGCTTTTTTTATTTTTATTTTTTAAAAGTATTTCTATTTTTTTTAGTAAAGTTTTTATTTGTTTGAGTTTTTTGATTTTTTTGAAATTGTTTTGGAGGTGTTTAAAAATTTTGATGAAAAATTTTTTGGTTTTATCTTTGCTTTTTTTATTAGTACTTGGTGCGTGCACTTTTGAAGAAGCAGGCATTGTTGAAGAATTTGAAGAAGTTGAGGGGGTGGATGGTATGAATCCAGTAATAGTTTTTGAGACGAGTAAAGGAACATTTAAAGCAGAGCTTTTTGAAGATAAAGCGCCTGTGACGGTTGAGAATTTTTTAAAGTATGTTGATGATAATTATTTTGATGGGTTAGTTTTTCATCGAGTAATTGATGGTTTCATGGTTCAAGGCGGTGGTTTTACTCCTGAGGGTAATCAAAGAGACACTCGTGATCCTATCGCGCTTGAATCGGATACTGGTTTGAAGAATAATCGTGGCACTCTTGCTATGGCAAGGACTGACGTTCCTGATAGTGCGACAAGTCAGTTCTTTGTTAACTTAGTTGATAATGATTTTCTCAACAGGGGCGCTCGTGATGAGGGCTACGCTGTTTTCGGAGAAGTCATTGAAGGGATGGATGTCGTTGATGAAATAGCAAAGGTTTCTACAACAACTAAGCATGGAATGCAAGATTGGCCTGTTGATGATATAATAATAAAAAGAGCGTACAGGCAATAATTTTTTTTATTTTTTTAGATACTTTTTTAATAAAAGCTGTATTTTTTATAGGCATATAGGTGAGTTTGATGGGTGGTGATTTTTTGGAATTTAAAAAAAATCTTGAAAGGAGAATTAAAAAACAATCAGATTTATTGTTTAAAGAAGATGCTAGCGAAGTATATTTTAATGCGAAAAATTTTTTAGATAATGAGGGTTCGCACTTTGTCAAGTATTTGTTTGATAGTGCTCGAAAATATGATGAGTTGTTAAACTCTTTAAATCTTGTATCTGAGTATGGTGTGGATTTGAAGCAAGGAGTTGATAGAGGGATAATTGCTTTAAATGGTACTTCTGGGGTTGGTCAGTCTTTTGTTATGAGATTTATTGTTGAAGAATTAAAAAATAAAGGAGTTTCTTTTGATAGGTTTTGCTTACTTGCCACAAGAAATCCTCGCAGTAATGAAGGTGATGGTGATCCTTACATTTTTGTTAATAAAAAAGGTGATTCGTATAAATGTATTTTTTCAGAAAAAACTTTTTCTGATGAGGATATTTATTTAGAATACGAATCTAGGCCTGGGGCTTATAATGCTATTTTAAAATCTGATTTAAAAAAATCTGGTGATAAACTTATGTATTTAGAAACTGTTGTCCCTACTTTATTTAAAATGAAAAATGAGTCTATTGCGGGTTTTAATCCGTTAGGTGATAACTTAAAAATAGCTTATTTGGCAGCTGACTCGGGGAAGGAATGGTTGTATAGGTTGGTTGCAAGAGAGCCTGATAAAATTTCTGATAAAGGTTTTAGGGATAAATTAGTTGGGAGAGTTGATTCTTCGCTTAAAGATATGTATGTTGCATCTAAAGAGCAAATTCCAAGTGTTGTTCATGTTTTAGATAAAGGTGATATTACGGCGAAAAAAGTTTTGGCTGCTTGGAACATTTTATAATTTTTTTAGGTTAATTATTTTAATTGTTTAATTTTTTTTTTATTTGTGTTTTGGGGGCGTTTTAAATGTTTGAATTTTTCAGTATCGTATTATTGGCTGTTTTATTTTTTGTTGGGGTATATGTTTTTCATAGCTTTGCTTTTATGTCTATTGCGGGGCGTTCTAATCTTAAATTTCCTAGGCTTGCTTGGATTCCTATTTTTGGTCCTCTAATTGTTATGTATCATGTATCTAAGATGCATTGGTGGCCTTGGGTTGTTATTGGTTTAAGTGTAATTTTATCTTTTTTTACGTCGCTAAATTCTATGTTTGGGGTTTTCAATGTCGTTTTGTTTTTTGTAGTTTTTGTGATAGTTATTATTTGGCTTTGGAAAACTTTTGTTGCGATGAGAAGGCCTGGTTGGTGGAGTTTAGTGCTTGTTTTATTATTGTTTAATGTTCTAGCTTTAGCTATTACTCTTTTAATTATAGGTTTGTCTGTGGCTTTTGGTGGTGCTTATTTGCCTAGTGTTTTTTTATTAATTGCTTTGTTTGTATCTCTTTTTGTTTTCTTTGTGCTATTCCACGTTTTTATAGGTGTTGCTACGTGGGGCACTCTTAGAAAATAAGTTGTGCGATTTTAAACGAGCAGGTTTTTTTTTATTTAAAGCAGACATTCTAAAAGAATACTTTTTTTTTCTAAGTATTGTTTGGGTGCTTGAAAAAATTTATCAGGAGAAAAATAAGTTTTAATCTGGTTTATTTGAAAACGCTGATTCTGCCAGCTTTTACATCTTCTAAGCCTTCAACTAATTCTTGTAATAATTCGTTTTGTTCTTCTATTAGTTGTTTTTTTGTTTTCATATTTAACCTCTAATTCGTTGTTTTATTTAAATTTTTTTTTTTTAAACATTGAAGTGTTTTCTTTATTTTTTTTATAACCTTTGGCGTGTGTGTTTCGAAAGTCTTCCGATTCTAAGGCCTTGAAACATTTAAATTCTTGAGTATCTCGGCTTTTTATGTTCGTTGAAATTTTATTTGTTATCTTGCTTGGTGTCCTTGCCGGGACTTTCACAGGCTTGGTTCCAGGTGTTCATGTTAATCTTGTTGCGGTTTTATTATTGTCTGTTTCGGGTTTTGTTCTTGGCTTTGTTAGTATTGAGAGTGTTGCGTGTTTTATTATTGCGATGTCTGTCACGCATAGTTTTGTGAGTACTATTCCAAGTATTTTTCTTGGTGCGCCTGAGCCTAGTACTGCTCTTAGTGTTTTGCCTGGTCATCGTTTATTGCTTGAAGGTAAGGGTCTTGAAGCTGTTAAATTAACTGTGGTTGGTTCTTTGTTTGGGTTGTTGATTAGTTTCGTTTTTTATTTTTTATTTGAGTTAATAATCTTGTTTATTTATCCTTTAGCGTCTTTGTTCATCGCAGAATTATTGCTCTTTGCAGGTGTCTTTATTATTTCAAGGGCGGATGCTAGGGGTAAGGCTTTATTTGTTTATATTGTTGCGGGTTTTCTTGGTTTTATTTCTCTAAATTCTAGGCTTGATAATGCTCTATTTCCTTTGCTCTCTGGTTTGTTTGGTGTATCTACATTGCTTTTTAGTTTAAAAGAAAAAAGTGTTTTTCCTCCTCAGCAAAAAAGTGATGGTGTTAATTTTAATTTTTTTAAAGGTATTAAATCATCTGTTCTTGGTGCTTTATCTGGTTTTATAACTGCGATTCTTCCAGGGCTTGGTTCGAGTACTGCTGCGGGTGTTGCATCTTTATTTTCGAAGGATTCTGATGCTAAGAATTTTTTGCTTATGATTGGTAGTATTACGACTGTTAATTTTTTTATGTCTATTGCGGCTTTGAGTGTTTTGGATAGGGCGAGGAATGGGGCGGTCATTGTTGTTCGTGAGCTTTGGTTATCGCCTGATGCGTCTTTGCTTATTAGTGCTGCTATGATTAGTGGGGGGTTTAGTGTTTTTTTTGCTAAGGCTTGCGCGTTAAAATTTTTGGATGTGATGTCTAAGATTAGTTATGAGTTTATTGTAAAAGTTGTCATTTCTTTGATTGTGATTATGACTTTTGTCTTATCTGGTTTTTATGGTTTTTGCATTTTAGTTGTTGCTACTATTATTGGTCTATATTCTAACATTGTTGGGATTCCTAGAAACACTATGATGGCTTGTATCATGGTTCCTGTTATGTCTTTTTTCTTGTTTTAATCTTTTGTCACTGTTAGAATTAATTCGTTTGATGTTATTGTTTTATTTTCTTTTACTAGTTCTGATATTATTTTGTAATCTGTTCGAATGGCGTTTGTCTTTCCTGTAACGCTTAGTATTCGCGTAATTGACTCGCCCTCATATAAATTTACGTTTAAAACATTTGGATCTGGGTGTGTTATATTAACTGCTTGCGGGTCGTCTGCTTTAATGAGTATATCTCCTTCAAGCAAGTCTTTTCCTGTATTTGTTACTGTAAGTTTTAATTTCGTCTCCTCACCTGATTCTATTTTTCTATCTTCTAACTCCATGTATATTCTGCCGTCTTTTGATCGTGATTCAAATAAGTTGTTGTATGCGATTGTTCCAAGTATTATTATTACTATAAGTATTATTGCAAGTCCGATGCCTGCGTATAGTTTTTCTTTTTTTGTTAAACTGCTATTTCTGCTTTTGCTTTTTGTCATATTTTTTTTATTTTCTTTTTTGAGTATATAAATTTATCTAACTTTGCACTAATAATTAACAAAAATTATTAAAATTATTAAAATAATCTCTTTATTTAAAATAACTAAACTAATAAATTTACCGAAAATTATAAAAATAACATGAATAAATAAAAACATTTATATAATATAAATTATATTAGTAACTTTATTAAGTCGTTTTTAAATGCTAAAGTTTATAAATGATAAGTTTCCAAATAAACCTTGAGTGGTGGAGTGTAAGTAGCAAATGGCCAACATTAACATAAAGCTTCCTGAAGATGTTCACAAACAGCTAAAAATTGAAGCTATAAACAATGATAAGACTCTAAAAGAATATATCGTTCTTAAGTTGAGTGGTGATTTAAAAAAAGCAGAGAGGGGTAGACGTGAATAAGATTGCTCATAAAATTTTTAGGTTCTTTGTATTTTTAATAGTAATTTCTTTTCTTTTTGTCTCATTCGTATTAGCTGAGGGTTCTGATGAAGTAGATATTTTTTATGAGGGTGATGAAATTGAGTTTCCTTTTAATTTAACAGAGCATGAAACCTACGAGATACATTTCAATACAACTTTTATAGACGAAGGTCCTTTTGTTTATTCTATAAGTGATTTAGGTGGTGAGTTTGGCGGATTAGATCTTTGTAGTGTTCCTGATCAAACTCGAGGCGTAGCTGAGTGTGAAGTCACTCACGAAATTTTAACTGGGACAACTCAGCCTGCGGAGGAAGAAATAACTAATTATAGGGTTCGTTTCAGAGTGGAGCAAGAAGCTGACTCTGGCGTTGCTGCTTTTAGAACTTTTAATTTCACGCTTATTCCTGTAAATGATCAAGCATACTTTACTCACTTTAATGATTTAAGCATTGAAGATTTTGTAGAGGATCATGATAGTAGATTGAGCGTTAATGCATCTAATAATCCTTTTGAAATTAATATTACTGGTGAGGATGAAGAACTTGATTATCCTTTAAACTTCTCTATTGAGTCTGTTAATCAAATATCTGGTGGTACTGGTACCAATTTACCTGTTGAGTTCATTGAAAATGGTAGTACTTGGGCTTCTTTAGAAATAACTGCGACTAATAATTATGTTGGTAATTGGTCTATTAACTTGAGTGTTACTGATGTTAATGGAACTCTTGGTGGTGAGCGTGATCCTACTTATTTTGATTTTGTTCTTGAGGTAAATCGTACTCTTTTACCTCCTGTTATTGTAACAAATTTTAGTGAAGTTGACTTAACAGGTAAGCAAGGCGAAAATTTTTCTTTAGAAGTTGAGGCGTGGGGGGATCCTAACGCGGGGCTTGGAGAGCAAGGTGGCAATTTGTCTTTTTTCATAGATTCTCATGAGGACAATCCTGGCGTTTGTTCTGATTTATTTTCTTGGAGCTTTGATCCTCTTATGGCTGAATATGATGAAAATACTAATGCTACTAATTCAATTATTATTCCTGAGCTTAATATAAGTCATGTTGTTTGTAACAAAGTTGAAATATATGTTGAAGACGATTCTGAGGGTAGGTCTGAGAAAGTAGTTGTTGAGTTTGATATAGAAAACATCAATGATGCTCCTATTATTTTTGATATTAGTGGGAATTCTACTGTTGGGGAAAATATTAGTAATTTATCTACTAGGCTTCACGCGCCTAATTCTTATTATGTTGTAAACGCTATTGATTATGATGATTTCACTGTTAATGCATCTGAATTTGGTTTTAGTCATTTTGATATTAATGATTCTCGTTTTAATATTAATAATGAGACTGGTTTTATGAATTTCACATTTACTAACGATAGTATGGTTGGTTCTCATCTAATTAATGTTACAGCTTATGACTTGGCTGGCTTAATGGATTATAAGGTTTTAGAAATTGAAATCTTAAATAACACAGCGCCTATACTTGAATTGCCTGATGTGTTATATTTCAATCAAAGTGATAATATTGTTGTTGAATTCAATTCTACTGATAAAGAAAATGATTCTATGTATTTATCTTTTAATAGTGTAAATGATAGGTTCTCTGATTTTGTTTATGAAATTTCATTAGATAATGTCTCTGAATACATTTCAGGTGAGGGTAATGTTGTTACTTGGTCTTTAGATTTATCTGAGTGGGTTGATGAAATGTTGGATAATTATTCAGGTCTTGCGCCTGATAGGGCGTTATATGAAAACGAATTAGTTGGCGTTCATAACATATCTGTAAAAGTATTTGATGAGTTTGGCGTTCATGACGAGTCTAATTCTAGTGGTTATCTCTCATTCGTCATTGTTAATGAAAATGATGCGCCTTTTTTTACTGGTAGGTCTAAGCGAAATGTTTCTGCTGAGGAAATTGATTTGGGGGTATTATCTGCTGAGGAGTTGATTAGTATAACTGTTTTCGCAACTGATTATGATTTATATCTTCCTAATAATTTGCCTGATTATGTTTTCAATTACACTGAGAGTTTATCATTTGATGCGTCTTGGAATTCATCTAACGTGGATGATGTAGATTTTTCTAAGACTGGGTTGGATCAAGCTGTTTTATCTTTTAGGCCTATGGTTAATGGCAGGCATAATATTACTTTATTTGTTAATGATTCTATGGGTTTTAGTAATGAGATTAATGTTACTTTCTTAGTTGTTGATGAGGCGCCTGCGCCTGTCTTTGAGAGTGTTTATCCTTATTATGATGGTTCTTGGACTCAAGAGGATTTTATTAGTGTGTCTGATTTATTTGATTTATACGATGAGTCTAACTTGGATTTATCTGTTGATCCTATGTGGGTTGAGTGGTATGAGAATGGGACTAATATGTCGTATTATAAGATGAGATTTGATGCGGATATAAGTATTAATGAAACAATTACATCTGAGGAAGGTGAGCAGAATAATTCTTTAAATGTCAAATGGTTTATTGATGGGGTGTTAAAAGAAAATTTAACTAATGTTGATCCTATGGTTAATTCGTCATTTGAGCATTATTTTGATTTTTTTAGTAGTCAAGATTCGCCTTACAATGTTACTATGAGGGCTTCTAACTCTCTTGGTTCTTTGTATAGTGAGTGGTCTTGGGATGTTCATGTTGTGAATGTTAATAGGCCTCCTGTGTATTGTGAAAATAATGTTGAGCGTTCTAACCTTTATGTTAGTTATTATTTTGAATCTCAGGATTTTTTAAGTCATCCTGGTAGGTATCAGCTTTTTTATAATCCTGATGATGATCCGAAAAATACGGGGCCTGATTCTTTAGATCCTTGTCATGATCCTGACTTTGATCCTGTTTATGATTTGCCGGGGTTGAATTTTTCGTATTATTTTTTGAATAATACTTGTGATGCTGATTTTATATTTGATGGGTCTACTCTAATCGTTGAGCCTTATAATACTGGTACGTGTGAAGTTGTCTTTACTGGTACTGATGAATATGGTGAGACTGCTGTTAGTAATGGTTTCTGGATTCACATAGAGGCGGTTATGGATGATGGGGGGCATGAAACTGAGAGGGTTGTTACTGTAACTGAGCGTATAACTGTTCCTGTTGAAGAAGAAGTTGATGTGCCAAAGCCCTTAGGCATTATTTTCCCGGGGGAGGCTATTTTTTATGCTAATAAAACCGTTGAGGTGCCTTTAGTTATTAGAAATACTTGGGAGGAGTCTTTAGAAGATATACAATTATCCGCGGTAACTGATAGTGATTCTGTTGATGAAGATAATGTTTCTATTTCATTCTCAACTAATAATATTGCGTCTTTGCAAGAGGAAGAGGAGCGGGAGGTTATGTTGTCTTTAACTGGTTATCGTGAGCAGGGTCCTTTGAAGATAGTTGTATCTGCTGATGTTGGAAGTCCTGAATTTACTGATACTGAAACTTTGTTAATTGCAGGTATGGAAATGGCTAGTGATTCTCCTGAAAGTGTTAGGGCGCTTGTAACATATGCGAGGGATTTACTCACATCTAGTCCTGAGTGCGCTGAGCTTAATGATTTATTGGCTGAGGCTTTAAACTCCATTGAGCGTGGCAACGTTGATGAAGCTTTAAGATTAGTTGATAGTGCGATTAATGGTTGTCAGTATTTATTAACTCAAGAAGAGCAGTTTAGACGGGAGCAACCTAGTAATTTGAGGCTGGGTTTAGACTTTACGTCTAAGCATTGGTCTGAGATAGTGTTTGCATCTATTGCTTTAATTTTCGTGGCAATATTGTTTTATGTTGTTGCATTTATTAAAACATCTTTAAAAAATAAATAAAAGACTTTTTTTTAAGAATTAATTTTTTTTATTCTTTTGCGATTTTATCATATATTGCTAGTAATTCAGGGTATATTTTTGCTCTCTCTTCCACGCTTTCTTTTTCGTATAATTCATTGATTTCTTTATATAATTTTATTTTTTCGTCTCTATCTTGTATGTTTTTTGCTTTGCTAATCAAATCATATACATTCATATCGTCTGTGTCATTTTTTACTTCTTCTTGAGCTGTGTTCATTGTATTTTTTTGTGATTCTTTTACTTCTTCTTGTGTATCTATTTTTGTCTCATCTTCAACAGAGCCTCTCTCAGTTTCTGTTTTTGTTTGTTTTTGTTTTCCTTCTATTACTATGTCTTTTGTTTTTTTAAATCCGATTTTTTCTAATAATTTATATATGGGATTATTTGTTTTTTTATCCTCATCAGGTAATGCTTTTGCAACTTCATAAAAATTTTCTATGTGTTTTTTTATTTGATCTTCATCATAAGAAATATCTTTATATTCTATTTCGCTAATTGAATCAAGATAATCTTTTATGTTCATCTTTATATCTTTTGGAATATAATTTTTATCTAATTCTGTGTTTATTTCCTCAAAAGTCAGCTCTTTGTCAATATCTAAGTATTCTCTAAAAAAATCTTTTATGTAATAGTATAAATCCTTATCTTCTAATACGGGTTTTTTTAACAGGTAAGAAGTTCTTTTTCTCAAAGAATCCAAGATTATTTTTTTAGTCTTTTCTTGTTTGCTCCTAGAAGCTGCATCCTCTACTCTCATATACCTTCTCACCCTTTTTTTAAATATAATTAAATGTATATTTACTGCTTAGATAATTATTATATATAAAACTTTCTAATTAAAAGTTTTCACCTGAGTATTTTTATCGTACTATTTCAAAACTTTTATAAATAATTTATTTGTTCTTAATATTAATTGCACTGGTAGTCTAATGGTAGGATAGCGGCCTTCCACTAGCGTTTTTGTCTGTTAATGACGAGCGGGTTTCACTTTGTTCAAGCCCGAAGTTAGAAGAGAGCCGTTGGTCCGGGTTCAAATCCCGGCCGGTGCATACCCTCATTTCGTTATATTTTTAGTGCAAATTAGATTTTTTAATGATTTTTTCTTACAGGCT
>CAZCTY010000006.1:36938-38085 GCA_964501945.1 uncultured Methanosarcinales archaeon | reverse complement strand
TAACAGAAGAAGTTACATGCCAACAAGGACCCTCACAATCTTCAAAAGAAGTTATGACTTCAATACAATGCGAGCCACGCCTTAGTTGTGTCTCTGAAGAACAAACAGAAGAATTCATATGCATTTTTGATGAAGAAGGGGCGTCTAGCAATTGTTTTACATACGAGGATGATGCTAATGGAGGTTGCGAGCAAGGAGCACCAAGCTATTGTCGCACAGATCAAGGCTCTTGCGTTTTAGATGAAACTCAAATAGATGATATGGAAGATCACTGTGATAGTCAATCAGAACAAGATTGTGATTTTCCTTGCCAAGGCCATACAACAATAATTGATGATAAATCTTGCGATGAGTTTACTAACAAAGTTGATTGTAAGCAACAAGGCTGTGATTGGGAAGATGATAAAACAAACTTAAAGACATTAGGAGACTTAGGCTTCATAACACCTGATGGTTTATTTGCATGTTTTTGGAACTCACGTGAAAACGTTACAGGTACTACCCCGGATACAACAGATGTAATTGCCCCAATAGATACAGATTTTCAAACCCCTGCTTTTGCTTGGAGAGATGCATCTCAGAGGGAGGGAGAAATCTTGTTTGCGCATAATACTATGTTTGTATCAGATAGTGAGCAATGGCATTACTGTGACGCTACAGGGGATAAACTTTTTGGAGAGTTGAACAGATTAGAAGAATTTGGCACTTTTGATTTACCTGAAGATGCACAAGAATTATCTTGTATTGACATCTTATATAGAATAGAACAATTTAGGGATGTTGGACGCTGTGAAGCTTATAATGAAGAGGATGATGGAGCTAAACCGGCCCCGGATGGATATAGCAGTCATTGTGAGTGGTGGGCGAATCATCATGCCCAGGATGGTTTAGGAAGTTATTGCCCTACTCAGTCTTTTGATACAGATATTATGTTTGATGATGATTTTTTTTCTGATTGTAGTCTTTGTCGAATAAAAAACGAGGAAGGTGATTTTGTTCAAATAGCAGACGTGGATGCAATAGCGCCACTCTGCGCAGAATTTCCATTTTTATGCGATTCTTCTATTCCGGGAGGGGGTATGTCTGATGATGAGAGCGGCGCTAGCTTTATAGAATCGCATATTTGCGCTCAACACCCTTGGTTTTG
>CAZCTY010000006.1:24817-36838 GCA_964501945.1 uncultured Methanosarcinales archaeon | reverse complement strand
AGAGCGGCGCTAGCTTTATAGAATCGCATATTTGCGCTCAACACCCTTGGTTTTGTTTTGCAGGGGTTTCTTATTCTGCTAGTGACTCTTGTGAAGATATACATGAAGCTTTTGAGTATACTTATACAGGTGATGATAACAAAATTTGTATTCCTTCAGGTGATGATCAACAATACTGCGCGGACGGAGTACTAATAGATTCAGAGGAAGGCAAAAATATGTGCTGTTTAGGTGAAAATTCTTATTGTGCAGATATTGGAGAGTCAACTTGCGCAGAGATAGGTGGGAATTTAATATTTGCTGATAGTGTTTGTTTAGGCGCTCAGTACGAGTTAGAGGATGGAACATGCTGCATTGGTTCTGTAATACAAACAATAGATGCTATTTTAGGATTAAATAATGAATCATACATATGCTATAACCACCTTGAGAATAATTTTATATCAGAGTGCTGCGGTGTTAGAGGATGTAATAATTTAGATAATCCACTAAATCAACAATCACGCTTGTCTATTACTAGCACGATTCATCAAAAAACAGGAGCGTCTTATCATATGTTATCAAGCTTTGATGCTAAATATTACGCGTATATTTTAAAAATGAGTATTAATGAAAAGGAAGAGTTCAGTTTAAGAAATAATCAAATGGTCGGCTATGCTGAACGTGAAGGTGTTTTCATATGGGATTCTATAATAAGCGTTGAGGGCTTTGATTATTTAGAGTTTGACTTTGCTACTAACGGAAAAGAATACATAAAAGAAATAGTAATAATAGATGAAAACGGCACCGAGGCAGTTTATCCTTTTAGCGAGGTTTTTGATTCTGAGAGGATGAAATGGGGAAGAGTAAGATTAGATTTAAGCGATGCGAATGATTTGAATAAGAAAAGAATAGCTGATATAAAATTTAGGTTTTATGAAACCTCAACGTTTCAATTTTTAATGGACCGTTTGTTCTTATCCGTTGAAGGATCAGATAAAAGTTCTGATAACAGATTCTGCTCAGGTAACTTCGCACAATGGATAGATAATTATGATGGCCCAACAGACAGAGGATTCTTTAACAATGACGGACAGCCAAGATCTGCAGGTGCGAGCTTTTTTGATTATGGACCATACCAAGAAGCATGCGATGCAACCATGAGCTTTGCATGGACAGGATCAGCTTGTTGTGGAGATGACTCATTTATAGGAGAAGACGGCGAATACTGGGTTGATATGCAAGGAGTATGTTGGGATGGAACGCCTGTTTTAACAGATCAAACACTCGCATCCGCGCTATCCCTTGATTATAGACAAAGAGAATTACATGAGAGATCATTACTATTCCATAGAGGAACAGCATATGCTTGTGGCTCAGAAAACTTTTTTGAAAATAACCTAGAAGAACACTACGATGTAAGCTTCGCGTTTAGCCAATCAGACAAACTTAATAACGTTAAAATAAAAAACAAATTAACACCAAAAAATAATTTGGACGTTGTTGGAAATTGGATGTGCAGAGAAGGAGAAGGATGGATTAGAATAGAGGATATGAACAGAGTATCAATAATGGCATCAATACTAACAGAGATAGCAAACGAAGTAGATTCTATTGAAAGATTTACACTTAATTGCGGAGACGCAGAGAATGTAGCAAACGCAATACCTGAAATAGAAGCAGTTGATGATGTAGGCGCTCTTTGCTTAATGAGAACAGGCTCTAACCATGATTTTATTGGAGTTAATAACACACAAGGAGAAATATTTTTAGCATTTGAAGCAAAAGATGTAACAACAAGCGTTATAAGCAAAATCCCACAATTATTACTACCATACTTAGATTCAGCAGAGGACATAGATTGTACACCAAAAGAGAGATTAGATAATAAGTTTTTCTACGAATGCGATCCTAACGGCGTAGAACAATTCCACATATATTTTAATGAGGACTTCGAAATAGGATTAATAGCAACAGATGCTCATTCTAATTTAGATGGAAGAATATCTTTTTTAGAGAGAGTATGGAATTTCTTTGTAGGATTTTTTCAAACAATATTCGGAGGAGATGATGAGGAGCCACAAGACTTTATAACATTATCAGAATTTTCAGACTTTGAAAAATCAAACCAACTATACATATCAAAACAATTAGATAGACAAGTAGTGGGAAAAGTAGAAATAGAAAATGATAAAAAAAGAATAAGAGTGGACTATCACAACTTAACATCAAACGTTGCGTTTTTGGAAGATGCAATAAAAAATAAAGAAGGAAACGAAGAAATATACACATGCAGAAACACAGATGGAAATATACAAACAATATACGTAGAAAAAGACGCTAATATAGAAACAAACACGTTCAACCAACTAACTTCTGCGATAAGACTTAGAACAATAAACCAAGCACCAACAAACTTCCAAGTAGAACAAGGATGCGAACAAGTAGGCGGGGATAGATAAAAAAAACGCCAAAACTTTTAAATAAAACATTCTAATAAATAAAATACTATGAGAAAACACAAATTATCCGGAATATACTATCACGCAGCACCAACACTAATAAACAACCAAATAAAAGACGCATTCCTGCACGATAGAGGACCAGGAGACTTACCAGCAAAACCAAATAACAGAACACACATAAAAGGAATAATCACCCCCCTGCATTCATATGATATAAGCGGGCCATGCGCGGCGTGGGCATATAAACACTTAGCCGAAGAAAAAAAACCAGATGTATTCATAATAATAGGACAAACACAAAAAGACTCAACCATAGGCATGGAACCATACGAAACACCATACGGAATAGTGAGAGCAGACCAAAGCCTCGCAAGAGAGATAATAAAAAAAACAAAAATAAAAAACACAGAACCAATACTGGATGATGATGAATTCATAGAATCACAACTACCATACATACAATACATATACAACAAAGAACTAGAAAAAATAAAAATACTACCAATACTAATAAACCATGACACAGAACTTAAAAAAGTAGCAGTAGACATAAAAGAAACATTACTAGAACAAAACAAAACAGCAACAATAATAGTACCAACAAACTTTACAAGATACGGACCAAACCACACATACATACCATTCGAAAAAGACGCACACAAAAAAGTATACGAATTAGACAAAGGAGCGCTAGACCTAATACAAGAAAACAAACCAATAGAATACCTAAAATACATAGAAGAGAGAGCAATGAATACAAACAACTATTTAGGAATAACCCTGCTAATGCTAATACTAAAACCAAGAAAATCATTACTAGAACAATACTACACAACAGCAGACATGAACCAAGACTACAAAAATTTCACAAGCTTTGCAAGCCTCGTATTCAAATAAAAAAAAAGAAACAAAACCAAAAAAAACATTTTTTTAAAATTTTTTTAAATTAATACTAACATTTCTAAAACAAATAAAAAAAAAATTAAAAATAAGAATTAAGTATCAACCCACTTGCAAGTATTAGGATCGCAAACACGATCATCATCAGGATCCGGATGAGTTTCTCCAGTAGTGCACACAGAGTTAGGACATTCTTTACGACAAACACAATTCGACTCATCCATATCAATCGCACTACAACTTCCACCTTTACAAAAAATATACTCGCAATGATATTTACCTACTTCGCTGCTTACATTAAAAAAGTCTTCATTAGAACATATATCTTCAAAATTAGGTCTATGCGAACAATAATTAGGACCATTCTCAAAAATAGAATAAAAAGTTTCATATTCATAATTAATTATATGGTTAGTGGCCGTTGGAACAATATGCTTAGGCGGCCCAATACACTGACTTGTTCCTGGAAATTCAACATCTATATTCGCAGTAATATCGCCTGCACAAATATTACCGCGCTCACCATCACACGCCCTATCAAAACTTAACCTGTAAACATTAGTTCTTCCATTAGTATGAGTGTCGCTAGGTTTGTCTCCACTGTATTTAGGGGGCCACACGTAATCTTGTAATACAGCACTCATCTCCAATTCCTCTAACTTATCTAATAAAGAATAATACTCACCGTACCAAGTCTCAGAATGACAATTAGTATTTGAACCTAATAAAGTATAAGTAGTAGGATCATCAAGATTTCCTCCACAACAAGCATGATTATGCTCACCGAATCCATCAACAGTTTGATGACCATAAGGAAAAACAGGTTCTTGATGACTAAAAGGAATACACTGTTTAACAGTAACTTCCTGATTTACAGGATTAGAATTAATAGGAACACCTTGAAGAGGTCCTTCTAAAACATTTTGACTAACAACTAAATTAAACAAATATTGCCCAGCATTTTTAAAGTCGCGTTCGTGAATGTCAAGCAAATTCTTAGGATTAGGTAACTCAATGTGAGGCGGCATAGGAATATTAGGCCCAGACAAAGAATCAGAAAACAAAAAGTTGTTTAAATCATTAGGGCCATACACCTCCCAAGAAAAATTAGACAATTCAGATGGCCAACTATTATTAAGCCACTCAGAAACAGCACTACCCTCACCCGAAAGAACAAAAGGATCCTCCACACTATACACAAAATTAGGAACATCAGGATAAACGGGTTTGGGAGTAATAACAGCTAAAGGCAAATCAAAAACAAGAATCTTAACAGTTTGCCAATCACTTTTACCAGAATAATCCGTAACAATCACAGTAACATTATGAGGTCCTAAATCAGACGAATTAGGAGTAAAACTCGCAGAACGATTAGTATCAATAAATAAATCAGAAGTAGTCCAATTACGCGGCTCAACGCTATAATCGCGATCACAAACAATATTTTCACCTACAATTTCGCAAGACTCATCATAAGTTTCTTTCCAACCACTATAATTATAAGTGACAGGCCAATCATCAGGATCATAACCCCAAGGATCAATAATGATTTCTTCATTCTCAGCACTAATAATGTTAAAATCCCTAAAACTCGTAGAGAACTCATGAATCAAATCAAGCGCAGGACGACGATTCTTAATACCAATCCTAAATGTAAGAGAATCATTAAAATACTTACTAGACGAATCAGAAACTTCTAAAATACGATCAAAACGATACTTATCACAATCATTAACAGGATTATCAATGTCACAATCAAGAAAATTATGAACCTTAACATCAAAAGAACTAGAATAAAAATCCTCAACATTTCTAGGCTTTGCAGAATGCTCATCGCGCTCAACACCACTATAATCCCTTGACAAATTAAAAAAAACATCAAGATTATCAGCACTAAGCAAACTCAAAACATAATTATGAAGACGAGTGATCCTAAGATGAGAAGAATAAGAATAATTCTTACTAATAACAGTAACATCCCCATCACCCAAAAGTGAAGTAAAAGGAAACTCAGCTATAGCAGTAAAAGACTGAGAATTAAAAATAATCTCAACACTAATATCCCTATCAGGGCTAAGACTTAAAAGCTGATCACTAATCTCATAGAGCATAGTCCTATTAACACACTCATCCAAACCATTTTGAATACGCTCAGATAAAACATGCTCCACAGTATAATCTTCATTTAAATGCCTATTACCACTGCAAGGACTAACACCAAAACCAGGAATATTTTCAAGATTAGGACTGCCTTGAATACAAAGCCTAGATAAATTAACCAAACCAAAAAAACCAGAACCCTCTCCAAAATCAGGATAACGACTACACATAGATACGCCGCGATACTCCCCATATAAGTCATGCAGATAAGTAAAATATAAAGGATACTCAGGCGGGCTTTCTTCAACAATATCACATTCCACGTCTTTAAAAGTAGTACCTACACCATAACTAACATTAACAATTTCATCCTCAGACACATTGAAAGGAATAGAATTAACACCTGCCTCAAAACCATCAGTTAAAAAACCACCACTCTTAGCGAAACGAAAAATCTCCTCATTAACCACACTATCCAAACAACTATAAATATAATAATTTAAAGTAATAGAATCCAACTCAGTTTCAATAGCACGCCTAGAATCAGAAACACTATCACCAGAAGGACCCAAAGAATTAATAGCAGCCAAAAAGAAAGCAACCATGATAAAAAGAACAAAACCCAAAATAACAAAAACAGTAACCTGCCCTTTTACATAAAGAAAAACCCCTTTTTTCATAAATAAAAAAATTTCTTCAAACATATATAAAACTTACTAAAAAAAACACTTTCAATAAATAATAAATCATACACATAAAAAAAGAACAAAAAACAAGTAGAAAAGTTTATAAATAACTAGGAAGATTTAGAAACATAAGAGGTAGTGAGCATAAATGTTAAAAAAATCAATCCCTGTATTCTTAATAGTTCTATTTATTTTACTCATAACACCTCAAGCACTCACACAAACACAAACACAAACAGGGCTATGCGTGTACCTTGATGATTGCGAAACAGACATAAAAGAAGATATGTGTCCTATTCTTGGAGGAGTATTTTATCTGGATGGAGACCAAACAACTTTATGCGAAACCGGATGCTGCTGCGGAGAAGATGGAAATGTAATAGAGGGAGTAATAAAGTTGGGATACTGCGAAGCGCCAACAGCGGAAGGGGGAAGCGCAGGAATATTTAAACATTATCAAGATGATAAAACCTGCGCAGAAATATGTGCTGAAGAACCACCTGAATTAGATGTGGAAATAACAGCTATAATCGAATATCCTGAAGAGCTTGATGATTACAACCCGGCATCAGGAAACTACGCACTAAGATATCAAGGAAACACAATACAAACAGGCACATTTACAAACTCTAATTTAATAATTCCTTTTTCAACAGAACAATTCGGACACCAATATGAACTAACAATAACAAACATAGAACAAGAATGCTCACTACCAGAAGAACACAGGTATCACGAAATAAACAATGAAGACGATTTAGACCTTGGAGAAATAATATTAGAATGCGAAGAAGAAGAGGAAGAACCAGAATGCTTATTAGACGGAGAATCATGCGATGAGAATCAAGATTGCTGCTCAGAAACATGCCATGAAGGAACATGCAGGCCAGACTGTGCTACAATAGGACAACATTGTTCAGATGATGATGGATGCTGTGAAGACTTAGAATGTGGCGATAACAATGTATGCGTAGAACCAGAAGATGAAGATGAAGAAGAACCAGAATTAGAATGTGAAAATCATCAAGACTGTACGTTTGACTGTAACCTACAAATAAACGAATGCTGCCCTCAAACCTCACCAATATACTCAGATGTTGAAGAAATATGTGTACAATGCATAGACGATGATGACTGCGAGGAAGGATATACGTGTGATGACGGAGAATGCGTAGAGCCCATCCCAGAAGATTACTGCGAAGCACACGAGGACTGTGAAGATACAGATTGTAATCTACAAGAAGAAGAATGCTGCCCTCAAACCTCACCAATATACTCAGATGTTGAAGAAATATGTGTACAATGCATAGACGATGATGACTGCGAGGAAGGATATACGTGTGATGACGGAGAATGCGTAGAGCCCATCCCAGAAGATTACTGCGAGGCAGATAATGATTGTCCTAGTAGCAGAGAATGCAATACAGCTGAAAATAAATGCTGTCCTGCAAACAGACCACTATATCATGACGGGGCTTGCGTCGAATGCAGGACTGATGATGATTGCGATGTAGGAATATGTAATGAAGATAACAGATGCGAAGTGGAAGATGTAGAACCACCAGAACCACCCGAGGATGGAACTTGTGGAGACGGCGAAGTAGCAGAAGGAGATGAATGTGAAATAGTAAACGGAAACATAATCAATGAAGATGGAGATGTAATAACTTGTGAAGATGTAGGAGATTACGATGCAGGAACACTACAATGTCGTGATTGTCAACTAAACACAAACAAATGCGTCCTATGCCCAGAAACAATAAATGGATGCGATAACTCAAATATGTGCGGGGTATGCGATGTATGCGATGAAGCACCAATTTGCACACCGACATGCGATTCTCAAAATAATAATTTTGACCCACAAATAAACTGGATATTTGAAAACCAAGAAATAAAAGCAAACATATCCTGGGAAGGCATACCACCACAATGCAAAAACTCAGTAATAAATATGACAAGAACAATGATACACGAAGATGGAACAGAGACAAGCCCGGAGCACGTAGTATCACAATATTTTGCAAGCAATTTGTTTTACGTAGATGATCATATTTATGAAGCAACACAAGAGAGCAATAATGTATGCTATAAATTAACACTAACTTTAGATGAAGGACAAGTAACAAAAGAAGTATGCAGCCCAATACCACACCCAGAATGTATAATAAGAGGACCAGGACAATTTTGCAGAGAAAATAATGTGCATGAATGCACAGAAGATTTAATATTAAATTTACAAAACGAATGCGCACCAGAGAGATGCATAGAAACCGCGCCAGGAGAAGCACAATGCTATGATGTAAGCGTGTGCGAGAGATGCAGAGGCCCATTCGGAGTATTTTCACACACACTCTACCAATACGATGATGAATGCAGAGACGAAGTAGATGCGCTAGTTTGCTTTAGAGAAGACTTCGTACCACAAAGAACAATAATAGGACAAACAGACCCTTGCTCAAATATTAATTCTTGCTACGATTATAAAACAAAAACAAATTGCCAAGAAAACCAATGCGCTATATCAATGCTAGATTGTCAATGGAACAGCCTAACAGAAGAAGACGAATTAGGAATAGGTGTTTGTATACCAAAAAACGAAACACAACAAAACTGTAACGTGTGCGATGAAGATCCTTTATTTGATGGAAGATGCACGCCGGAACTATGTGAATTATACGGAGAAAACTGCTGGTACAACGAAAATAAATCAGACCTAGATATAGACTTATATCATTGTATGAATGAAGAAGAAGTCGGATGTGAAACATATAACACAGAAGAGGAGTGCACAAACAACCAACAACTAATAATGGATATAAACTACGCACAAAATCAGCACGGAGACTATATACAAACAGGAATAACAAATAAAATACTACAAAGATCAGGAGACGCATTAGATAGAGGCATATGCGTATGGACAGGAAATAAATGCGTCAGAGACGCAACATATAGAAGCAGCTACTTCTCACCCTTGGGAGATCTTCAATCAGACTGCACAGGGAGCCAAGCAAACAAAGACTGCTTTTTAGATTTTAAAAAACCAGAAACAACAATATACATAGCAGGCCAAGAAATACAAAATGACACATTATACTCAAAACAACAAATATTAGACTTTGGATATTCAAACACAAAACAAATAGAAAAATTCTACCTAGAAATATCAAATACACTACCAGGCTTCCCACAAACAAATTACCTAGATACACAAGGCAAAAATGAAATAATAAACAGTATAGAAGACTTAAACCCAGGAAATGTACACTTTAGATATTTCACACAAGATAAAACGAGCAACCTCGAAATAGTAAAAACAAACACAATACAACTATCACCAGAACTAGAACTAAATGTAGTATATGAAATAAAACCAAATTACTACGAATCACTAAACCAAATATTATCAAACATAGAAATAAACACAACAACGAACCTAGATACAATAACATGCACAACGAAACTAACAGACTCAATAAACCAAACAAACAACGAAGAACACCCAGATCTACAAGATGAAACAACAAAATCAACAAACCAAACAACACTAAACTGGCAATACAATATGCTAAAAGATTCAACATACACATTTAATATAACCTGCACAGATGAACTAGGACAAAAAACACAAAAAACAATACCGATACTTGTAAATGCAAATAACATAATATATGACGCGCAACCAACAGGGGTAAACACATACAATAAAACAAAAATACCAATATCCATAAAAACAAACACGACAGCAGATGAATGCCACTACGAAGACATGCAAGGAAACATCCAAGGAACCTTTACAACAACAGAAGACGGACTAACACACGAGGCAAATTACACCACAGAAAAACAAGGAGTACACGTACTAAGACCTGTGTGCCAATTCCCAGAAGTAGATGGAGAATACCCACTAGGCGCAGATGAAAACGGACTATATAGAGGAAACAACGGACACCTAATATACTTCGCAATAGACCTAACACCACCAAATATGACAATAATAGATACAGACACAAACGAAGAATACAACGCAACAACACCAAAAGAAGAACTAAACCTACAATTAAATTGCACACCTCACCCACAAATAACATGGGGCAACATGGATTTCACAACACCTTGCAAAGATACAGAATATAAACTAACATATAATAACGGCGAGGAAACAATCACAAAAGGAAATGCAACAACAACAGATATAATAAACCTACAAGCAAACTGGACAACATACAAAGAAACATACCTCGAAAAGAAAATATCAGATGAGTTAAATAATAATAAAGAAACAATAACATTCCTAAATTTAAGAAACCTAAATTACAAAACACCAAGCATAACAATATACGAACCATACCAAGAAGACGTACAAATAAGCCAACCAATAACAAATTGCGAATTAAACCTAAATGATACAACAGCAAGATGCTTCGAGACAAAAAACGAAGAATACAACGCAACAAGACCAATAATAAATGTAACCTTTAGTGAAGATGTAAATATAAATACTGCGAGAATAAAAAGAATAGGAACACTAGACGAACAAGACATAACAAAAGAACAAGCATTCAACCAAACAGGATGGGAAATACTAAACCTAGACGAAAAACAACAAACAAATAACTACACAGTATATAGACCATCAAAAATACTATCAGACGGATTATACATATTTGAAATAGAGACCACAAACCAAAAAAATATTACAGTAAAATCAAAAACACAATTCAGAATAGACACAGACACAATGCAATTCTGGGTAAAAACACCAAAAGAACACGACATACCAAGACCAATATTTGCAGCATCAACAACGAATGTATTTGACTTCACAATAGAACTAGAAGAAGACAGACAAGCACAAGAATGCCGATACGCACATACGATAGAACCAGGAAAAGAACCAGAAGAATTATACTATCAAGATTTTTCCGCATCAAATACATTTCAAACAACAAACAACGAAACATTCACAATACCAAACCTAAATTATGAAGATTACACACACTTACCAGAAATAAAAAGCATAAGCGGCTCAGGAGAAGAACACAGCTTTAGAAAAATAGAAGTAATATGCAAAGAAACAGAAGGAAGATACTCATACAGACCACTATACATAACAGTACTAGAAGAACTACCAGAACTAGAATCAATAAAACTAAACCCAGAGATAATATCAAACCCACAACAGAGAAGAACAGACCTAACAGTCAAAGCAAACCAAGCAGTCACATGCACAACAGAACCAATAGGACAACCACCAACAGGAAACAACCCAGAGGCAACAAAAAACAAAAATACAATATTTAACAACATAAACAACTACACAAAAACACAAGAAGACACAATACAATTCTACAGCGACCCAGAACAACACACATTCGAACTAGAAATAAACTGCAAGAACCTCGCAGGACTCAAAACAACAACAACACAAGAAATAGAAATAAACCTAGTACACGGATTATTAATAAATTTCATATCACCAACAGACTATTCCTCAGATAATGTAAATATAACAATAGAATTTTCAGGATTCCAAAACCAAATATGCAGAGCTTGGTTTAACAACGATGAAGATGATAAATTCAGATTAAGCAGAGAAGGAATGTCGTCAAATGGATGGAATATATATAACGCAATACGCCCAACAGACGATTTATCAAGCGGATATAACACAGTACACGCACAATGCGACGGAATGGGAGATAGAATAGAATCACAAACATTCCTAATAGACAACCAACCACCACACAACTTAGAAATAGACGCAAATAAAGAAACCTGCTCACTAGAAGAATTCAACTTCAAACTTAACGCAGAAGATAATGAATCAGGGGTTGCTGGTTTTGAGTATGTTGTGGAGCAGGTTGGTGGTAGTTCGTTGTTTTCTC
>CAZCTY010000006.1:19103-24717 GCA_964501945.1 uncultured Methanosarcinales archaeon | reverse complement strand
GAGCCTCCTCGTGATTTGGTGATTAGTTCTGATTCTGAGACGTGCTCCCTTGATACTTTTAGGTTTAGTTTGGACGCTGATGATGATGGAATAGGAGTTGCTGGTTTTGAGTATGTTGTGGAGCAGGTTGGTGGTAGTTCGTTGTTTTCTCCTATTGAGGGAGTGGTGAATTATTCGTCTGGTGGTGTTGATGTGTTTTTTGGTGTGCCTGAGGGTGTTGTGTCTTATTTGTCTAATAATCTTTATTCTCATGTTCCTGCTAAGATTAGGGCTCGTGCGTGGGATGAGCTTGGTAATGAGATGGATGAGTGGGTGGAGTTTGAGTTTAATTTTACTAGTAGTGTGTTTTTGACTTGTTATGATTCTTTGGATATTTGGGTTGATAGTCCTGTTTATCATGATGTTGAGGGTGGTGATGTTGCTGTTTCTCGTGATCAGGTTTTTGATTTGGTTTTGAGGAGTAGTAGTGAGGTTGAGTCTTGTAGGTATTTGCCTAATGCTTATTTGCCTCGTGATAGGCCTATTGATGAGTTGTTTGATGAGTTGCCTTCTGAGATGGTGTTGTCTGAGGGTGGCGTGGTTCAGAGTATTTTTGATTTGGATTTTTCTAGTTATTGGGGTTTGGGTGATGAGACTCATGAGTCGGGTTTGTCTTTTAAGATGCAGGAGGTTATTTGCAGGGAGCCTGCTCATGGTGAGGTCCCGGTGATGTATACTTATTTCCCTGTTTATTTGGGTGTTGTTAGTGATCCTCCTGAGTTTGAGGTTGAGGTTGTTCCTGAGGTTGTTCGTAATATTAATGAGCCTGTTGCGAGTGTAGTTGTTGATGTTGTGAATGGTGATGATCAGGCTTCTGTTTGTACTTTTGATTTTGGTGGTGGGGATAATCCTGTTTTTGATTTGGTTCCTGGTACTGTGTTTGATGATGTGTCTAATTATTCTTTGAGGATTGAGGATGAGTTTAGGTT
Organism: uncultured Methanosarcinales archaeon; assembly: GCA_964501945.1. Lineage (GTDB taxonomy): Archaea > Nanobdellota > Nanobdellia > Woesearchaeales > 21-14-0-10-32-9 > 21-14-0-10-32-9. The sequence goes on along the minus strand of CAZCTY010000006.1, from coordinate 23,749 downwards.
TGCTTTGAGTCCTACTCATGCGGATTTTGAGTTTGATGTTACTTGTACTAATTTGGTTGGTTTATCGTCGTCTGAGTCTGGGGTTGTTAGTACTGCTTTGACGTCTGAGTTGTTTGTTGATATTTTGTCGCCTAAGGATTTTGTTTCTGATGAGGTTTTGGTTGATGTTTTGTTTTCGGGCTTTGATGGTCAGAGTTGTTTTGCTTGGTTTAATAATGAGTCTGATGATTTGTTTGAGTTGAGTAGGCAGTCGTCTCAGGTTATGGGTTTGGAGAATTATAAGGCGTTGGTTGAGCCTGATTTGTCTCAGGGTGCTAATACTGTTCATGTTCAGTGTGATGGTATGGGTGATAATTTTGAGTCTGGGACTTTCTTTGTTGATGATGAGCCTCCTCGTGATTTGGTGATTAGTTCTGATTCTGAGACGTGCTCCCTTGATAATTTCAGATTCACATTAAAAGCAGAAGACGACGGAGTAGGAGTAGAGAGCTACGAATACGAAATAGAACACAACGCCGCAAGCAATCAAGGAAGCTTTTCAATAATTAGCGGAGAAAAAGACCACACATCAAACGGAGCAACAATAATACAAGAAATACCACAAGAAGCAAGGAATTATTTAACAAATAATCCATATTCACACATACCAATAATAATAAGATCAAAAGCAAAAGACAAACTAGGAAACGAAATGAGCGAGTGGACAACAAAAGAAATAAACATAACAAGCAGCGCATTTTTAACTTGCCACGATTCATTAAACATCTGGGTAGACAGCCCACAATACTACGAATTAAATTCATCAAAAATAGCAGTAGCAAGAGAACAAATATTTGACTTAGTTCTAAGAAGCGATAGCGAAGTAGAAAATTGCAAATACGCACCAGCAATTATATTGCCAAGAGATATACCAATAGAAGAACTATACGAAGAACACTTATCACACAAAATGTACCTATCAGAAAATAACCAAAGACAAACAATACCGGCAATAAATTTCGCAGACTATAAAAATTTACCAAACACAAACTATGAAAACGTACCATTTAAACTACAAGAGATAATATGCAAAGAACCCGCACAAGAGGAAATACCAGCACAATACACATACATGCCAGTTTACATGAATGTTATGAGAGAACCACCAGAATTTGAAACAACGCTGATGCCTAAAACAGTGAGAAACATACAAGACCCAATATCAAATATAAAAGTAGAAATTACAAACGGAGACAAACAAGCATCAGTATGCACATTCGAATTCGAAGACCCAAATAATCCAAGATATAACCTAAGACCAAACACAACATTTGATGACGCATCAGATTACTCACTAGAAATAACAGACAAGTTCAACTTCTTACTAACACCAAGCAACGCAGATTTCTTATTTGAAATAAACTGCACGAACCTAGCAGGACTATCAAGAACAAAAACCAAACTAGTAACAACAGATCTAACATCAGACTTATTCATAGAAATAATAGAACCTGAAGGATACAAAACAAATGAAATAGACATAGAAATACTATTCCCGGGATTCCAAGGAGAAAACTGCTACGCATGGTTCAATCAAGATGAAGATGATAAAGTAGAATTAAATAGAAAATCAAGCTTAACTGCAGGACTTACAACATATGCAATAACAACCACACAAGACTTACCAGAAGGACGAAATAATATATTCATACAATGCGATGGAATGACTCAAACAAAATCAAAACCATTTTACATAGACACAGAACCACCATACGACATAAAAATAGAAACAGAAGAAAACACATGCTCATCAACCCAAATACCAATAACACTAAACGCGAAAGACGACGGCATAGGACTAAAAGAATACGATTACGAAATAAGACACACAGGCACAAATAACCAAGGAAGCTTTGATGAAATAACAGGAACAATACAACACAACACACCAAATAACCTATTATTAGAAGTACCAAATAACGCAAAAGAATACTTACAAGAAAACCCATTTGAATACGTGCCAGCGAAGATAATAATAACAGCTAGAGATAAACTAGGACACGAAGCACAAAAAACAAAAGAAATAAACATAACAAGCGGAAGATTCAACAAATGCCAAAACAGACTAGATATATGGGTACACGAACCAGCAAAACACACAATAACACGACCAGATTTTGCAATCTCAAAAACAGAAAATTTCAATTTAACATTAAAAACAGAAAGACCAGTAGAAGGATGCAAATACGGACAACTACTAGGAACAACACCAGTAGAAGAATTATATGAAGATTACCAAAACAAATTCCAAAAAATAAACCCGTACATGGAAGACGGCAACATACAAGTATCAGACACACTAGAACTTGAAGTAAACTACGACGATTTCTACTTAGCAGGAAACCTTAATGGAATACCAATGAAAAAAATGTATGTTGTATGTAAAGAACCACCAATAGGAGACATGCCAAAAGACTACTCACTAAAAGAAATATACTTTAGCGTATTAAATGAACCGCCAGAAGTAGAAACACAAGTAAAACCATCAGAAATAATACAAACATTCCTAGACAGAACAGCAGAATTAAACATAAATATAACAAACGGAATAAAACAAGCATCAAAATGCGTAATAAACCTAGACCCACTGGAAGGAGAAGGAGCCAACCCAACATATTACTACGATGAAAACATAGAATACACAGATATAGAAAACTATTCAATACATGTAAAAGACACATTAGAATTTAGCGCATTACCCTCACCACACACCTTTGAATTAGAAATAACATGCACAAACCTAGTAGGACTAACAACAACAGTACAACAAGACGTATCAGTAGACTTTTTAGAAGGACTTGAACTATTCATAATAAACCCAGAACAAAACAAATACATAAACACAACCATGATAGATGTAGAAGGATTATACACAGTACCAGAAACAATGTGTAACGTGACATTTAACGAAGAACAAACAGCACAACTAGAATATATAGGAAGAGAACACGGATTATTCAAATACGAAAAAACGACACAAACAAACCTCGAAGACGGAGAACATGATATATTCGCACTTTGCACAGAACTATCGCCAGACAGAGCATTTAGATCAACATTCAAAATAGACACAACGCCACCATCACAAACAAATATAACAACAACATCATCAGCACACACATGCTCACTAGATGCAGTAACAGGAAGCTTTAGCGCAACAGATGAAAACTCAGGAATAGATTACTTTGAATATGAAATAATACACCAACACGAAGAACCAATAATAGATGAGAGAGGAACAACAAATAAGAATTTTGAAACACAATCATCAATGGAAGAGATAGAAGGAGACGAATTAGAAATAAGAGCAAGAGCAATAGATAGAGCAGGAAATAGAGGTCCATGGTCAAGCCTAACACTACAAATAACAGATTACAATCTATCAACATGCGACGTTACACCACCAAGAATGAGCATAAATAAAACACAAATAGGAAGCCAATGGGATGTAATGGTACACTGCGAGGACGCAAGAGGACCAGGAATTGCAACAAGCGGATGCAACCCCTCTTTTGCATTCACAACAAACAAAACATATAACGGAACAATAGGAACCTGCGAGCCAGGAGAGAGAACAGGAACAATAAACACAACAATAAACGTTGAGAGAGAAGGAATATTTTGCGCAGAAGTTTGCGATAACAACGGAAACTGCGTACAAGATTCAGTTATATTAGAAAGAGAAGATGTACCGGATGAGTGCGAAGGAGTATGCGGAGGAGACTGCCCGCCATGCGAAGATGGAACAGAATGTGAAACAGACTCAGAGTGCGCATCTAATTACTGCCATGAAGGAATCTGCCAACAAGCACCATGCGATGACGGCATACAAAACGGATTAGAAACAGGAGTAGATTGCGGATACGAATCAGGATGCGGACTATGCCCAGTAGGAGAGACATGCAAATCAGACTCAGATTGCCAAGATGGAAACTGCCAAGATGGAGTATGCGCAGAACCATCATGTGACAATAATAAAATGGATGGATTCGAAACAGATGTTGATTGTGGGGGACCAGACTGCCCGCCATGCGAATTAAACAAAAGATGCGTAGAAGATAGAGACTGCGAATCAGGATTTTGCAATAGCGCAGGAAGATGCGCAATAGAACAAGACGTAGAAAAACCATCACCAGTCAGTGCAACGAATACCATAGGAGTAATACTGCTAATACTAGGAGTAGTGTTTATGCTAAGCGGAGGCGGATTTTTATATTACGAATCAACACAAAAAACAAACCTAGAAAACTTACAACAACAAAAGCAACAAACACAACAAACAACAAAAAGGCCACCACAAGGAAAACAACAAGCTACACAATCAATACCAAAAGTAACAACACTAAACCAAAAACAACCAACAAAAAAAGAACTAACACCAGAGGAGAGGAGAAAAAGAAAAGAAGCCTGGGAGAGAGCAGTTGAGAAAAAGAACCAAGAGAGAAAAAAAACAATAAGTATCTTTGACGAACCAAAAACAAAACAAGAAAACACAGAAAAGAAAACAGAAGAAAAACAACCAACAAAACAAGACAATCCGAAAGAAAACCCGAAAGAAAATACAAAAAATAAAACACAAGAAAAAAAATCAAATCAAGAAGATAAAA